>JAWLFJ010000232.1:0-3117 GCA_041685625.1 Paracoccaceae bacterium
TGGAACGCCGCCGGATGCGCGACGCCGGGCTGCTGCCGGGCATGTCCGCAGCCGAACGGCGCACGCGGATCGACGCGATCCTGCCGCCCGCAAGCGAGCCATGGGCACCGCCCGGACGCTGCGCCACGCTCTGGCTGATCCTCGCCGAGGCGCTGGAGAACGGCCACGATGCGGCCGGCGCGGAGCTCGTGCATGAGATGACGGAGGCGGGGTCCGTCCGCGCGCTCCGCCTGCGCTGGCGCAGCCCGATGCGGACCGGCTGGGCGGCGCAGGCGCCGATCCTGCATCTCGACGCGACGCTGAGGCCCGAGCTCGTCCAGACCTACCTGCCGCGGATCGATATCGGCACGCCGGTCGCCGCGCGCCAGCCCCATGTCCGCGTCCGCCAGGTCACCGGCAGCCCGACCTCGGCACGTGCGTTGACGCCGACAACGCAGGCACCGGCGCGGGACCGGAAGGCCGCCGCGACCCGGCTGCGCGACCTTCGCGCCTGGATCACGCTTCGCGCCCGACAATGCCATCGCCCTAGCCAGGCAATCGATCTGCTGGTCGTCGGCCAGAAGGCCGCGATCGACGCGCTGAGGGCTGCGGGACTTCCCCGGCGCGTGGAGGCGGTGCATTTCAACGCGCTGAGCGGGCTCGACCGCTGGGGCCGGATCGGCGGGATGATCGTTCTGGGGCGCACTTTGCCCGCGCCGCGGACCGTCGAACTCAATGCCATGGCGCTGACCGGCCGCGTGCCCGCGCCGAACCCTGAAGACGCGGGCTGGTGGTATCCGATGGTCGAGCGCCGCGTGCGTCTCGCCGGCGACCGGACTGCGCCGCTCGCGATGGAGGAACACGCCGATCCCATCGCCGAGGCCGTGCGCTGGTGCATCTGCGAGGGCGAGCTGATCCAGGCCATGGGCCGCGGACGTGGCGTCAATCGCACCGCCGATACGCCGCTCGAGATCGACCTGCTGACCGACGTGGTCCTGCCGGTGACGGTGGACGCGCTGGCGCCGTGGTCCGAGCTCCGGCCGACCCGGCGCGACCTGATGGCGCTGTCGGGCATCGTGCTCGAGAACGCCGCCGACATGGCGGCCTGCTTTCCGGAACTCTGGCCTTCGGCAGGCGCTGCGCGGCAGGATCGGTCGAGGAGTGTGACAAACTGCTATTATAGGAACTTCTATAATAGCCAAATGTCACACTCCTCCGTGGAGGTGACCTACCGCCCGGAGGGTCCCGGCCATCGCGCCCGGACCGCCCGCGTCGATCTCTCCCGCATCCTCGATCCGGAAGCCTGGCTCACCAACCGCCTCGGGCCGCTCGCCAGCTTCGAGATTCGGCACGTCGAGGGCGCCGACATCGACGCGCCTGGTGCCTCCGCTTCCGCGCGCCTCGACACTCTCGCATCCCGCCTGACCGCCAGCATGCAGGCCTTGCTCGCCGCGCGCCGTGCGGCCCTCGACGCGCTGTCCGCCCGGCTGGAGGCCGCGAAGCCCGCTGCCCAGCAACACCCGCACCACCCCCAACCAGAAGAGGAGACCGAGGCATGAGTTACGACAGAATGCGCCTCTACGACGCCGGCCGCATCCACGATATCGGCCTGCCCGACTGGTATCGCGAGGCCGAGCGGCTCAGCGAGACCGAACGCGTCGATTTCCACAGGGCCTTCGACCGCGTCCTCGATTGCGAGCACACGCTCCTGACCGAGGAGGGAATGCTGGGCGGCGCGCTCGAGATCCGGTTCTGGCCGAGCGAGATCCACGGCTTCTTCGTGCTGATCGAGACGCCGCTCTCCTTCGTGGAACACATCGTCGTCCCGAACCCCGCGGACTGGCTGCCGTTCCTCTCGCGCCATCTCGCGCCGCTCATCTCGGTCGCCAACCAGAGCTCCCTGATCGCGCTCCACGGCAGGATCGGCAATGCCTTCATCGCCTGGGCGCGCCACGGCAAGGGCAGCCATATCAGCCGCGAGACCGGCGAGAGCCGGATCGACCTCGCCAACGACCGCGACCGTCGCCGGGCCCAGCAGGCCCGCGCGGTGATGGAACGAGAGCGGCGGGAGGGGCAGGCATGAGCCAGCATCGCCATATCGGCCTCGAGCGCCAGGACGGCTACGACGTCGGCCGCGATCCCCACACCATGTCAGCTGGCGAGCTGGAACAGATCGGCCACGCCCGGGTCTCGCCGCTGCGCGCCCTGCGGCTGAAATGTCTCGATTGCTGCAACGGCTCGGCACGAGAGGTGCGGCTCTGCGCGGCCGTGGACTGCCCGAGCTGGCCGTTCCGGATGGGCAAGAACCCGTGGCGCAGACCTCTCACCGGCGAGGAGCGCGTCGAGCGCCAGGCACGGTTCGCGGGCAAGATCACCGTAGCGCCGTCGGAAGCCCAGAAAACTGGGGGCGAATTCGGCGCCTCGCATCTCGGCAGGGGGAGAGGCCCGGACACGCCGTCTTTGGATTTTCCCGCCAGCGTGCTGGGCGAAAACACGGGAGGTGCGTCATGAAGACCATGCGCTGGCACCCTCCGGGCTATGGCGGCGAGCGGCGCGATCCGGATCGCGTCAAACGCGATGGATGGCGCGAGCAAGGCGTCCTCGCCGTCTCGGTCGACGACGACCGGCTGACCTGGCCCGAGTGCGAACTCGTTCGGCAACTGGGCGAACGTCTCTACGGACAGCGGGACCGTGAGGTGCGCAATGACTGACTGGACCACGGCGCGGGTGCAGGACCGCCTCGAAAGCGCCGCCGACGTCTTCGCGCAGCTGCCCGGCGTGAAGCCGACCGGATACTTCAACGCCTGGCCGGAGTATTTCCACGGCTTCGCGGATCAGGTGGGCCAGGAGCCCGAGATGCGCAGGCCTCGGCCGAGCCCGCGCCAGATCACCGAGGCCGAGGAAGCGATGCTCTGGCTGCGGTGGCTGGAGCGCGACGACGCCCGGATCGTCTGGCTGCGCGCCAACCGCAAGCCCTGGAAGAAGATCACTTGGGAGGTCGGGCTGAGCCGCCCGGCCGCCAACCGCCACTGGCAGTACGGCATCGCGCTGATCACCTGGCGGCTCAACGGGCGCGTGCCGTCGTCCAGGCGATCGAAGCGCTTCGTGGTCGAGAACGCCGACCGGCTGTCAAGAAAA
>JAWLFJ010000233.1:0-3107 GCA_041685625.1 Paracoccaceae bacterium
GGACGTGTGACAGGGCGATGAAGATAGAGGCGGCGGCCGCCTGCGCACCTGGCGGTCGGCGTGCGCGTCGCGGTCGCCGGGTCGGAGCGCCGCCGCGGCCGGCGCGACGTCGGCCCTCTCGGACGCGGCGGCGGGGCCGAGCGGGAGGCGCGGTACGCGCCGATGCGCGCCGCGAGCGGGGGCCGGAGGCTCCCCGAGCGGCGCGCAGCCCCGGTCGGAGGGGCGCGGTTGGCCTCAGGACTCGCCGGCGAAGCGGGTTTCGAGAGCCTCGCGGGTCTCGTCGTCGAGCTTGGCGAAGAGCGTGTCGGGCACCGTGAAGGCATGGCCGGGGGGGAGGGCGGTCAGCGCCGCCTCGGCGTCTTCCGGCCAGGCGGCGTCGGCTTCGGTCAGGCCGAGCGCCGCCAGCATCCGGTCGGAGGCGTCGGGCACGAAGGGGCGGGAGACGGCGGCGTAGAGGCGGATCAGGTTGAGGCCGAAGCGCACCGCGGCTGCGGCTCGGGCGGGGTCGGTCTTGAAATTCGCCCAAGGCTCCGCCCGCTGGAGGTATTCGTTGCCGACCACCCAGAGCGCGCGGGTCTCCGCCGCGGCGCGACGGATGGCGACCTTCTCCCAGGCGTCGCGGAGGCGGGCGAGGCCGGCCTCGATCTCGGCCGCGGCCTCGCGCTCGAGGTCGCCCCAGTCGCCGCCTTCGGGCGCGGTCTCGCCGAAGCGGGAGCGGCAGAACTTCGTCACGCGGGAGACGAAATTGCCGAGGACGTCGGCGAGGTCCTTGTTGACGGTGGCCTGGAAGTGCTCCCAGGAGAAGTTGACGTCGTCGGTCTCGGGGATGTTGGCGAGCAGCCACCAGCGCCAGTAGTCCGGCGGCAGGATCTCCAACGCCTGGTCCATGAACACGCCGCGGCCTTGGCTGGTCGAGAACTTGCCACCCTCGTAGTTCAGCCAGTTGGTGGACTTGACGAAGTCGACGAGGTGCCAGTCCTCGTGACCCGAGGGCAGGTCGCCCGAGGCGCCCATCAGCGTCGCCGGAAAGCTCAGCGTGTGGAAGGGGACGTTGTCCTTGCCCATGAACTGGACGTAGCGGACGTCGGCCGCGCCGAGGTCGTCGCGCCACCAGGCCTGCCAGGCGGCGTCGGGGAGGCCCTTGGCGTCCGCCCATTCGGCGGTCGCGGCGATGTAGGCGATGGGGGCGTCGAACCAGACGTAGAAGACCTTGCCCTCCATGCCCGGCCACGGCTCGCCCGGTCCCTTCATCACCGGCACGCCCCAGTCGAGGTCGCGGGTGATGCCGCGGTCCTGCAGGCCCGTGCCGTCGTCGAGCCATTTCTTCGCGATCGAGGTGGTGAGGACCGGCCAGTCGGTCTTGCTCTCGATCCAGTCGCGCAGGCGGTCGCGCATGGCGGACTGGCGGAGGTGGAGGTGCCTGGTCTCGCGGATCTCGAGGTCCTTGGAGCCGGAGATCGCGGAACGGGCGTCGATCAGGTCCACTGGGTCGAGCTGCTTGGTGCAGTTCTCGCACTGATCTCCGCGGGCGCGCTCGTAGCCGCAGTTGGGGCAGGTCCCCTCGATGTATCGGTCGGGCAGGAAGCGGCCGTCGGCCGGCGACCAGACCTGGCGCTCGATCACCTCCTCGATCAGCCCGGCCTCGGCGAGGCGGGCGGCGAGGTGCTGGGTGAGGGCGTGGTTGCGGGCCGAGGAGGAGCGGCCGAAATGGTCGAAGGAGAGGCGGAAGCCCCTCGCGATCTCCGCCTGCACCGCGTGCATCTCGTCGCAGAACTCGGCCGGGGACTTGCCGGCCGCCTTGGCGGCGATCTCGGTCGGGGTGCCGTGCTCGTCCGTGGCGCAGATGAAAAGCACGTCGTGACCCATCCGGCGCATGGCGCGCGCGTAGGCGTCCGCGGGGAGCTGGGAGCCGATCAGGTTCCCCAGATGCTTGATGCCGTTGATGTAGGGAAGGGCGGAGGTGACGAGGATCCGGGCCATGCGTGCTCCCTCGGGGCGTGACTCGCGCCCCCTTAGCGCATCGGCCGGGGGCTTGCGAGCCGGGGCGGCGCCGGGCGTCGCCGGCGTCGCCCCTCGGCCGTCAATCGAGGCGCTGGGCGAGGGCGACGACCTCCCGGCTGCGCGCGATGTGGGGGAAGGCATGATCGAAGCGACGACGCATCTCTGCCATGGCCTCGGACGCCGGGATCGCCTCGGCCTCGGCGAGAGAGGCGAATTCGTAGCCGGCGAGATGGATCGGACCTTCGCCGCCCTCGGCCCAACCACGCCACGACGCGCGGGCGGCGAAGGCGGCGTGGGCGTCGGGCAGATGCTCGTCCTCGTACCAGCGGTCGAAGGCGTCGCGCTCGGCGGCGGGAACGGCGGCGCGGATCAGGAGCAGGGCGGTCATGGGCGGTCTCCGCAGGTCGGGACGAAGGCGAGAGATGCGAACGCTCGCTTGGATTTTTAAGGGCCGGCCGCTTGGTTCGTCATCCGACCCAAGAACCTGACCCAGAAGGAGCCGAGCGGTTTCAGGAGGTCGCGATTCCGTCCGGTGGCCGGACAAGACAGGGTCACGCATGCCCTGGACCGAAACCGCCCGCCGTGAGCATGCCCGGCGCCGACCGCGCTGCGCAAGCGATGTGAGCGACCGGGAATGGGCGCTGATCGCGCCCTTTCCCCCCCGGACCGGCCGAAGGGCCGCCCACGCAAGACCGATCCGCGCAGAGTGGTGAACGCCATCCTTTACCCGTACATGGCCTCGATGGGTCGCCGGTGGCGCATGCCGCCCAGAGATCCCCCCTCGACGGGTGCAGCGCTACTTCCACGACGGGCGGGACCGCGCACTGCGGCGGGCGATGGGAAACATCCTGACCATCGCGGCGCGCGAGCCGGAGGGCCGCGAGGCCGGCCTCACGGCCAGGGCGATCGACGGTCGGTGAAGACCACGGATAGCGGAGCGGTTTGCGGCTTCGATGCCGGCAGGCGGATCAAGGGCCGCAAGCGCCATGCGCTCACGGACATGCTGGGCCGTCGCGGTCGGCGCCCTCGAGCAGCGGCGGCCCGCTCGGCCGTGCCGACGGCGCAGGTCGGCTCGGCGTCTAGGACCGGCCCGTTGCGGTTCTCCA
>JAWLFJ010000112.1:0-12873 GCA_041685625.1 Paracoccaceae bacterium
CCGCCGGCGGCCGCCCCCCGCTACCCCGCCGGCCTCGGCCCGGCGGGCGCCGCGCCCGCCGGGGCGCGAGGTCATGCGGGAGGCGTCAACGGAACCGCGCCGCGGCCCGGTCGAAGGCGTCGGAGATCTCGTTCCACGCCTTGTCGAAGCCGGCCTTCATGTCGGCCCAGGCGCCGTCGCCGGCCTCGCGCAGCTCGAGCAGCCGGGTCTCGGCCTCGTCGCGCTGGGCGCGCATCTCCTCGAGCCGCTTCCGGTACTCGATCTTCGCGTCGGCCTCCGCCTCGTCCAGCTTGGCCTTCATCCGGTCGATCTCGGCGTTCCACTGGTCGAGCCGGGCCTTCGCCTTCTCTATGTGCCGTTCTCTCTCGGACATGACGGATCTCCTCGCGGGCCGGGGGATGCGCGCGCCACCTGTGTAGGCGATTGCGCCGAGATTGAAAACCATGCAACATATTGAATGAAATCGCGGCTTCAGTTCAGGAGGTGCTCGAATGGCAGGCATCCGGAGATCGACGGCCCCGGCTTTCGCCCAGAGGCGCCACGCGAGCCTCCGCCCGACCCGCGCCGTCATCGCGACGGCGGCGGGAGCGAGGGCGTGAAGGTCGATACCGTCATCGTCGGCGCCGGGACGGCGGGGCTTTCCGCGCTTCGCGAGGTGCGCCGCTACACCGACGACTTCCTGCTGATCAACGACGGGCACTGGGGCACGACCTGCGCGGCCAACGGCTGCATGCCCTCCAAGGCGCTGATCGAGGCGGCGAACGCCTTCCATCGCCGCGGCGCGTTCGAGGACTTCGGCATCCGCGGCGCGGAGGGGCTGAGCGCCGACGTTCCGGCCGTGCTCGCCCGGGTGCGCCAGCTGCGCGACGATTTCGTGCAAGGTCCGGAATCGACGCCGGAACGGCTGGGCGAGCGCGCCCTGGCCGGCCGCGCCCGGCTGAAGGGGCCGGGGCGGCTGGAGGTCGACGGGCGGGAGATCGAGGCCCGCGCCGTCATCCTCGCGCCCGGCAGTCGCCCCGTGGTCCCGGGGCCGTGGCGCAGCTTCGGCGACCGGATCCTGACCACCGACACCCTGTTCGAACGCCGCGACCTGCCGCGCCGGATCGCGGTCGTCGGCATGGGCGCGATCGGGATCGAGCTGGCGCAGGCCCTCGCGCGGCTCGGACTCGAGGTCGCCGGCTTCGACGCCGTCGAAGGGCTCGCCGGGATCGACGATCCCGAGGTGCTCGCCGCGTTCCGCCCGCTGGTCGAGGCCGAGATGGCGCTGCACCTGGGCGCGCCGGCCGAGCTCGAGGAGGCGGACGGCGCGATCCGGGTCTCCGGCGCGGGCGGCGAGTTCGAGGCCGACGCCGTGCTCGCCGCCATGGGCCGGCGGCCGAACGTCGACGATTTGGGGCTGGAGACCCTCGGCGTGCCGCTCGACGACGCCGGCCTGCCGGAGGTCGATCGCTCGACGCTGCGCGTGGGCGACCTGCCCGTGTTCCTGATCGGGGACGCCAACGGGGACCGCGCGATCCTGCACGAAGCGGCCGACGAGGGTCACGTCGCGGGCCGGATGACCGCGCCGGACGCCGAGGCGGGCGGGTTCCGGCGGCGCACGCCGTTCTCCGTCACCTTCTGCTCGCCGCAGGTCGCGCGGGTGGGGCCGCCGCTGTCGGCGCTCGGCGACCGCGACCTCGCCTCGGCCGACGCGGACTTCTCGCGGCAGGGCCGGGCCCGCGTCGCGCACGTGGCCGAAGGGTTGCTCCGCGTGCATGCCGACCGGCGGACGGGACGCCTCGTCGCGGCGGAGATGTGCGTGCCGGCGGCCGAGCATCTCGGCCATCTGCTCGCCCTCGCGGTCGAACGGGAGATGACGGTGAGCGACGTGCTCGCGACCCCGTTCTACCATCCGGTGCTCGAAGAGGGACTGCGCGGCGCGCTGCGCGACCTCTCCAGGGAGACGCCGGAAGCCGGCGGCTCCGATCTCTCACGCTGCGAGGACATCGGGCACGACGCGCTGGACTGAGCGGTCTCGTCGGCGGGCTCCGGACCGGGAAAGCCCGCCCTCCCGCAGGGTCCCCGGCGATCCGGCCGCCGCCTTGCGGGACTGGCGGAGGGCGGGACGCGCCTCGACCGGGGCGGGTCAGCCCGGCTGGGCGCGCATGCCGTCGTCCGACGCCTCGGTCGGCACCAGCGCGCGCACCACGTCCTGCATGTGCAGGACCCCCACCGGCTCGCCGTCGCGCGTGACGCGGAAGGCGCGGGCGGTGTCCCCCTCGGACAGCGACAGCACGCTCTCGAGGTTGGCCTCGTGATCGATCTCGCCCGCCATGGCGCCGCCCTCGCCCTCGCCCTCCGTCATGATCGAGCGCACGCGCAGCACCCGGGCGCGATTGATGTCCGAGATGAAGTCGACGATATAGGGATCGTTGGGCTGCAGCAGGATCTCCTGCGGCTCGCCTTGCTGCACGATCGCGCCGTCCTTCAGGATCACCAGGTGATCGGCGAGCTTCAACGCCTCGTCGAGGTCGTGGGTGATGAAGACGATGGTCTTCTGAAGCTCGGTCTGCAGATCGAGCAGAAGATCCTGCATGTCGGTCCGGATCAGCGGATCGAGCGCGGAGAACGCCTCGTCCATCAGCATGATGTCGGAGTTCGCGGTCAGCGCCCGGGCGATGCCGACGCGCTGCTGCATGCCGCCCGAGAGCTGGTGCGGATAACGCCCGCCGTAGCCGCCGAGGCCTACGCGGTCGAGCCACTTGTCGGCCTCCGCCTCGTATTCGCCGCGCCCCATGCCGCGCACCGCGAGGGCCGTGCCGGCGTTGTCGAGCACGGTGCGGTGGGGCAGAAGCGCGAACTTCTGGAACACCATCGACATCCGCTCCCGCCGGAGCTTGCGCAGCTGCGCCTCGTCGTAGGCGAGCACGTTCTCGCCGTCGACCTCCACGGCGCCGGACGTCGGCTCGATCAGGCGGTTGAGATGGCGGATCAACGTCGACTTGCCGGAGCCCGAAAGGCCCATGATCACGGTGACCTCGCCGGCGCGCATGTCGACGTCGATGCGCCGGAGGCCGAGCACGTGGCCGTGCTCGTTGAGCAGCTCCTCCTTGCCGACGCCCTCGTTCAGCACCTTCTCCAGCGCCGCCTGAGGATCGACGCCGAAGATCTTGTAGAGGTCGCGGACCCGGATCTTGATCGGTCGGTCGCTCATGCCCTCGCCCCCCTCAATTGCGCTGCACGGAGGTGGAGGCGTTGACCCGGGCCAGCGCCGCCTTCGTGACCCGGTCGAGGATCACGGCGAGCAGCACGATGCCGAGCCCGGCGATCAGCCCGACCCCGAGCTCGAGGTTGCGGATGCCGCGCAGCACCAGCACGCCGAGGCCGGGCGCCGAGACCAGCGAGGCGATCACGACCATGGCGAGGCTCATCATGATGGTCTGGTTCACGCCCGCCATGATGTTCGGCAGCGCCAGCGGCACCTGCACGCCCCACAGCTTCTGGCGGTCGGTCATGCCGAAGGCGTCGGCGGCCTCGATCACCTCGGGATCGACGAGCCGGATGCCGAGATCGGTCAGGCGGATCACCGGCACGATGGCGTAGAGGATGATGGCGATGCCGTAGAGCTTCGGCTCGGTCACCGAGAACAGGAAGATCAGCGGGATGAGATAGACGAAGGGCGGCAGCGTCTGCAGCATGTCGAGGATCGGGATCGCGCTCTTCTGAAGCCGGTCGCTGCGCGACATCGCGATGCCGATCGGCACCCCGAGCAGCACGCAGAGCAACGCGCAGACGAAGATGATCGCCAGCGTCTGCATGGCGTAGTCGTAGTGGTCGATGAAGGCGAGGAAGCCGAGCGCGATCGCCACGAAGCCGACCAGCTTGAGCGACTTCGAGGCGATGTAGGCGACGAGGAACAGCACCGGCAGCGTCACGAACCACGGCGCCGCCTGGAAGCCCCAGAGCGCGAATTCGAGGAAGTGGCTCAGCGGCTGGGTCAAAGGGTCCAGCACGACCTTGAGCGTGTCCTTGATGGCGAGGAAGCCCTCCTCGACGCCCTTGGTCAGGTCGCGCGTCCGGGGCATCGCCGCGCAGGCCTTGTTCAGCGTGTCGAGCGAGGGGAACGGCGTCTGCCAGAGCGTCGCCTCGTCGCCGCCCCTGTTCAGCAGATCGGCCATGCTCATCGCGGCGCCGCCGCCCTGTCCCCCGGCATCGCACCAGTCGCGCAGGCCGAGCGCGTCGAAGATCCCGTCATAGGTCGCCATCGGCGGTCCCCTCTCCCCTCTCGGCGCGTGCGGCGCCCCGTCGACGCAAGACGCCGGGCGGGGCCTCCCCCGCCCGGCGTCCGGCGCTCAGAGCCCGAGGCTCACTCGAAGATGGCGGCGAGGCGGGCGCCGGCCTCGTCGTTCACCCATCCCTTCCACGTGTCCTGACTCGTGGTCAGGAAGTGGACCGCGGCCTCCTCGGCGGAGGCGTTGTTCTCCGACTGCCAGGCGAGAAGGTTGGAGAGCTCCTGGTTGGAGAACGAGATGTTCGAGACCAGCTCGGACACCTCGGGCTCCTGCGAGGCGAAGTCGGCGGTCACCACGGTCAGCACCGGCGCCGCGGGATAGGCCGACTTGCCGACCTCCTCGCAGTCGACGTCCTGGTTGCACTGATGCACCTCGGGCCGGTGCGGCCCCATGTCCACGGCGACCATGTCATAGGTGCCGAGGGGCGCGGTCGGTCCCCAGTAGTAGCCGAACCACGGCTCCTCGGCCTGATAGGCCGCCGCCATCGAGGAGGCGAGCGTCTCGCCCGAGCCGTGGTTGAACACCTCGATCCCGTTCTCCTCGAACTCCCAGGCCTCGACGAGGCTGTCGTTGGCGATCCGGCAGCCCCAGCCGTCCGGGCAGTTGTGGAAGCGCCCGCCGACCAGCTCGGGGTTGGCGAGGATGCCCTCCATCGTCTTCAGCTCGGGATGAGCCTCGGCGAGATAGGAGGGGATCCACCAGTTCTCGATGCCGCCGTCCTCGATCACGTCGGCGGCCTTGATGACCTTGCCCTCGTCGCGCAGCCTGAAATAGGCGGGCGCCGAGTTGACCCACAGCTCCGGCACCACGTCGGGCTCGCCGTTCTCGGCCAGCGAGGTGATCGCCGTGGTGGTCGCCGAGGGGACCACGGTGACGTCGCAGCCGTAGCCCTGCGTCATCAGGAATTCGGTGACGTTGGTGATGATGGCCGCGGACGCCCAGTTCATCTTGGCGACGGAGACCTGACCGCACTCGGCGGCTGCGGCGCCCGGAACGGCGACGGCGGCGGCCAGCGCCGCGGCGGAGAGACGAAACTTCATGAAAGACTCCCGGTCCTATGACGGCCCCGTCTTCGGGGGCCTCCGATCCCCACGGGGCACGTCGGGCACGCGTCACCGGTCGAAGGGGATTCGCAGAACCGCGGACTGTACACTTTTCGACCGAAACGGCAACGGTGATGGCGAATCGTGGACGCCCGCCCGCATCCGGACTTGCTTCCCCGCGGCCCGGCGGTGTTGATGAAGATCGCACGGCACGGGGAGCTGGAATGCACCGGATCGACGCTCTGCAATACTGCAACTGGTCCGAGCGGATATTTCGCCAGCTCCGCGAGGGCGGCGTCGACGCCGTGCACGTCACCATCTCTTATCACGAGATGTTCCGGGAGGCCGTGGCGGCGCTCGAGGCCTGGCATCGCCGCTTCGAACGCCACCCCGACCTGATCCGCCGCGTACGCACGGGCGCGGACGTCCGGCGCGCGCGCGAGGAGGGGCGCACCGGCGTCGTGTTCGGCTTCCAGAACCCCTCGCCGATCGAGGACGACATCGGCCTGGTCGAGGTCTGGCACGAGCTCGGCGTGCGCTTCATGCAGCTGAGCTACAACAACCAGTCGCTCCTCGCGACGGGCTGCTACGAGGCGGAGGACCCCGGCCTGACCCGCATGGGCCGCGAGGTGATCGCCGAGATGAACCGCGTCGGCATGATCGTCGACATGAGCCATTCGGCCGAACGCTCGACGCTCGAGGCGATCGCGCAGTCGTCGCGCCCCGTCGCGATCACCCACGCCAACCCGGCCTCCTGGCATCCGGCGCTCCGCAACAAGTCCGACCGGGTGCTGCGGGCGCTGGCCGAGAGCGGCGGCATGCTCGGCTTCTCGCTCTACCCGCATCACCTCAAGGGCGGCCCGGAGGCGACGCTGCAGGACTTCTGCGACATGGTCGCGCGCACCGCCGAGCTGATCGGGCCGGAGCGGATCGGCATGGGCTCCGACCTCTGCCAGGACCAGCCGGATTCGGTCGTGGAATGGATGCGCGTCGGGCGCTGGACCAAGGGCGTCGACTACGGCGAGGGCAGCGCCGAGCGCCCCGGCTTCCCGCCCATGCCGGACTGGTTCCGCGACAACCGCGACTGGCCGCGGATCGAGGCCGGCCTCCGCGCCGCCGGCTTCTCCCAGGCCGAGGTCGCCGGAGTCATGGGCGAGAACTGGCTCGCCTTCTGGGACGCGGGCTTCGGCCCCGCCGGGGCGGCATGAACCCCGCCGCCGACGCCGCGCCGGGCCCCGGCCGCGCCGCGCTCCGCCCCGCGGCGGAGGTGATGCGCCTCGAGCGGCTCGGCGCGCTGCACCGCTCCCGCCTCAGCTTCATGCCGACGCTGCTGCGCCGGCTCTCGACCTTCGGCTTCCGCTACGACCGCCCGCTCTGGGAGATGGACGCGCGCGGCGTCGGCCGGGCGCTCCTGCGCGTGCGCGGCCTCGGCCGCAGCTACACGCTGGTCGCCTTCGCGCACGATCTCGCGCCGGAGCGGCGCAGCGACCGCGTGATCGCCGAGGCCTGGGACGCCACCTTCGCGCTGGTCGACGGCGAGGTCGGGCCGGAGGATCTCGCGCGGCTCGAGGCGAACGTGCCGCTGCAGGAGGCCGGGCGCGTCGGCCCGCGGGAGCTGGTGCTGAGCCGCGCCAACAAGTCCGTCCGCGCCTTCGAGGCGGTGGCGGGCGCCCTCGCCGCCGGCCGCGCGCCGGACCCCGCGCTGATCGAGAAGGTCGGCTACCTGATGCGCACCACGGCGGTCTACGGCTCCGGCAAGTTCGGCGCCGCGGACCGGGAGGTCTGGGCCGACCGGCCCGAGTTCCGCGGCGCCTTCCAGCCGGAGATGCTCGCGGTCTGGCTGATCCGCGCCTTCACGCTCGACCTCGTGGAGCACGTCGCCCGGGCCCGGGCGCCGGACGTCGCCGCGCCGCTGCCGCCGGCGGCGCGGCGGCGCCTCGGGATCGGCAACTCCACCGGGCTCGGCATGGCTCCCTTCCTCGTCAACCACCCGGCGCTGCTGCACGCCTGGATCGCGGCGCGCGAGACCGGCCTCGCGCGGATGCGCGCGCGCCCCGCCGCCGGGCCGGGGGAGTGCTGGCGCCTCGCCGCCCTGCTCGACGCCGCGCGCGCCGAGGCCGAGGGCTGGTGCGTCGAGGACGCCCGCTACGCCGCCCGCATCGCCCGACTGCGCGCCGATCTCGCATGGCTCGCCGAGCGCGTCGCGCCGGCCGCCGCCGGCCCCTTTCCCTGGGACGCGCTGCACCGCGCCGCGGCCGACCGCGGCCTCGAGGCGCAGGAGCGGCTGGTCTCGCTCATCATCGATCTCGGCGGCGAGGCGATGGACGACCTCGCCGCGCGCATGGACGCCGACGAGGACGCCGAGTTCGCCATCGAGGGAGCCATGCGCCTCGGCGCGCTCCGCGAGGGCGCCCGGCGCAGCTTCGGCTGGGCGCTGGCCACCGATTTCGCGCGGCCCGAGGCGCAGGCCCGCCTCTGGTACGTCTCCGCCGACAAGGCCGAGCCGCGCCTCGCGGAGCGCGGCGAGGCGCCGCTGGAGCCCTGGGAGCAGCCGCTGGCCACGGGCCGCGACGTCGCCGCCGCGCTCCGCGCGCTGGAGGACGAGCCGGACGCCGCCCGCGTCGGCGAGGCGCTGATGCGCCGGCCGGAGCATCGCCATGCGCTCCGCCGGGTGCAGCGCGCCATGCGCCTGCCCTATGCCGAGATCCGCGCGAATCTCGTCGACGCCGCGCTGGTCCCGGTGGACCTGCTGCGCTGCAAGCTCGCCTTCTTCGGCGCCACCCGCTTCGATCCGCGCTCCGACCGCTGGCTCCGCATCACCATGTATCGCGGCGCCCCGACGCCCGAGCGGACGCCGCCGGCGTGACCCTGTCGCTCGGCGAGGCGACGGTGCTCGCGGCGAAGGCCGCCCGCGGCGCCGGCCTGCCCTGGGGTCTGGCGGAGGAGACCGGGCGCGCCGCGCGCTGGCTGGAGGCGCGCGGCGCGCCCGGCCTCCTCGCCGTCGCCGCGCTCTGCGAGGCGCGGGAGGCGGGGACGGCGGCGCGATGCCCGCTCCGTCTCGGCTGCGCCGTCGCGGACGGGGCGCGGGCGCCGGCGGGGGATCTCGGCCCGGTCGCGGCGCCCCTCCTGCTCGCGCCCTTCCTCGCCGCGCGCGCCGCCCCCGGCGCGGCGACGCTCCGCGCCGACGGCGCCGAGGCGACCGTCTCCGCCGAGGCCGTCTCCCCCGGCCCGGAAGGCTGGGGGCCCTTTCTCGCCGTCGCCCGAGTCACCCTCGCCCCCGCCGCGGCGCCCGCCGCGCGGCCCCGCCGCAGCCGCGCCGATCCGGCCGCCGCCCCCCGGCTGGAGCCCTTCGCCGCGCGTCTGCTCGCGCCCTCCGATCCGCGCACCCGCGCCACCGGCGCCGGCCCCGGCGCCGGCGCCGACGACTGACGAAAGGACCCCGACCATGGACACCGAGCGCCTCGGCCTCGACGCGATCGAGCGCCTCGCCTTCGACGCGCTGACCGCCGCTGGCGCGGCCGAGACGCAGGCCCGCCCCCTCGCCGCGGCCACGGCCGAGACCGAGGCGATCGGCGTCGCCTCGCACGGCCTCGCCTACGTCCCGATCTACTGCGAGCATCTGCGCTGCGGAAAGGTCGACGGCCGCGCCGTCCCCGAGGTCTCGCGCCCGAAGCCCGGCGTGGTGCGGGTGGACGCGCGCAACGGCTTCGCCCACGCCGCGATCGAGGCCGGCCTCGCGCCGCTGGTCGAGGCCGCGCGCGCCCATGGCGTCGCCGCCCTCGCGATCCACGAGAGCTACAATTGCGGCGCGCTCCGCGTGCACTCCCTGCGCCTGGCGCGCGAGGGGCTGCTGGCGCTCGGCTTCACCAACGCGCCCGCCTCCATCGCGGCCGCGGGCGGGACCGCCCCGGTCCTCGGCACCAACCCCTTCTCCGTCGCCGCGCCGGACGGCGAGGGCGGCGCCGCCGTCCTGATCGACCAGAGCGCCAGCGTGATCGCCAAGAGCGAGATCATGGCGCGCGCACGCGCCGGCGAGCCGATCCCGGAGGGCTGGGCGCTCGACGCCGAAGGCCGCCCGACCACCGATCCGGCGGCAGCGCTGAAGGGCAGCATGGCGCCCGCCGGCGGGCGCAAGGGCGTGGGCCTCGCGCTCACGACCGAACTCTTCGCGGCCGCGGCGGCGGGCGCCCTCCTCGGGATCGAGGCCTCGCCCTTCTCCGGCACGGTGGGCGGGCCGCCGCGCACGGGGCAGTTCTTCCTCGCCGTCGACGCCGAGGCGACCTCGGGCGGCGTCTTCGCCAAGCGGCTGGCGGCGCTCCTGCCCGCGATCCGCGCCTCGGGCGAAGCGCGCGTGCCCGGCGACGGCGCCCGCGCGGCGCATGCCGCCGCGCGGCGCGACGGCGTCGAGGTCGCCTCCGCCACCCTCGCGCGCATCGCGGCGGCCTGATCCGCGCCTCCGCGACGCCTCAGCCGGGCCGCCGCCCCCCGCCGACGTCGGACGGCGCGACCGACACGGTCTTGACGACGGCGTGCGCCGCGACGCCGGGCGCGAGCTCCAGCGCCGCGGCGGAGCGGCGGGTGATGCGCGCCAGCAGCCGCCCCGCCGGGGTGTCGAGCGCCACGATCGCGCCGGGGCCTTCGCCGGGGCGGACCTCGTGCACCACGCCCGGCAGGACGTTGAGCGCCGAAAGACCCTCGGGGCGGCTCCGGCTGAGGATCACGTCATGGGCCGCGATGCGCACCCGAAGCGCGACGCCCGGCGGCTGCGCGACCTGCGGCAGGAACAGCGCGAGCCCGCCGGCGTCGAGTTCGCTGAGCCCGTCCGCGTGATGGCGCACGACCACCGCCGCGAGGACGGCGCCCGCCTCGCGCGCCCCGGCCGGCAGCACGGCGGGATCGCCCAGCACCTCCGCCGCCGGCCCCTGCGCCACCACCCGCCCGGCCTCCAGCGCGACGACGGTCGTGGCCAGGCGCGCCACCTCGGAGGCGGAATGGCTGACATAGAGGATCGGCACGTCCACCTCGTCGCGCAGCCGCTCGAAATACGGCAGGATCTCCGCCTTGCGCGCCTCGTCGAGCGCGGCGAGCGGCTCGTCCGCCAGGATCATCCGCGGCGCCGACAGCAGCGCCCGCCCGATGGCGACGCGCTGCTTCTCCCCGCCCGAAAGCGCGGCCGGGCGCCGGTCGAGCAGATGGCCGATGCCGAGCAGCTCGACAACCCGGCCCATGTCCTCGCGCCGCGCGCCCCGCGGCGCGAACCAGGCGCCGTAGGCGAGGTTCCGCCGCACCGTCAGATGCGGCAGCAGGCGCCCGTCCTGAAAGACGTAGCCGAGGCGGCGGCGATGCGGCGGCAGGCGGATGCCCCGCTCGGTGTCGAGCAGCACCAGATCGCCGGCGGCGATGCGCCCGGCGTCGGGCGTGAGCAGGCCGGCGACCGCGTCGACCAGCGTGGTCTTGCCCGATCCGGAGCGCCCGAACAGCACCGTCACCCCCGGCGGCGCCGCGAAGGCGACGTCCAGCGCGAAGCCGGGAAAGGCGTGCCGCACGGCCACCTCCAGCGTCACGACCCGCCCACCCGGCCCGCGACGCGGCGCGAGATCCATTCCGAAAGCGCGAGCGCCGCGGCGGCCAGCACGATCGAGAGCCCGGCCAGACGCGCCGCCCGCGCCTCGCCCCCCGGCGTCTCCAGCAGCAGGTCGATGGCCAGCGGGATGGTCCGGGTCTCCCCCGGAATGTTCGAGACGAAGGTGATCGTGGCGCCGAACTCGCCCATGCTCTTGGCGAAGGTCAGCACCGTGCCGGCCAGGATGCCCGGCAGGATCAGCGGCAGCGTCACGGTCACGAACACCCAGGGCCGCGACGCGCCCAGCGTCGCCGCGGCCTGCTCCAGCTTCGGGTCCACCGCCTCGATCGAGAGCCGCACCGCCCGCACCATGAACGGAAACGCCATGACGCCCGCGGCCAGCGCGGCGCCGGTCCAGCGGAAGGCGAAGGTGAACCCGAGCGCCTCGTCCAGAAAGCCGCCGACCGGCCCCTGCGTCCCGAAGGTCAGCAGCAGCAGGTATCCCGTCACCACCGGCGGCATGATCAGCGGCAGATGCACCGCCACGTTCAGCGCCTCGCGCCCCGCGAACCGCCGCCGCGCGAGCGCATGGGCCGCCAGGACGCCGAGCGGCAGGTTGACGAGGGTCGCCCAGAACGCCACGCGCAGCGAAAGGCGCACGGCCTCCCATTCCGCCGGGGTCAGCCACTCGCCCACGCGCGTCCTACCCGTCGGGCGCCCCGAAGCCCTCGGCTTCGAAGACTTCGCGCGCCTCGGGGCCCCGCAGATGGCTCAGGAACGCCTCCGCACCGGGGCCGGTCCGGCCCGCGACGCCCGCCGCCGGATAGACGATCTCGGGATGCGTCCCGGCGGGGATCGCGCCCACCACCGCGACGCCGGCTTCGGCCTGCGCATCGGTGGCGTAGACGACGCCGTAGGGCGTCTCCCCCAGCGCCACGAGGGCGAGCGCGCCGCGCACGCTGCCGGTCTGCGCCACGCGCGCCTCAACGTCGTCCCAGAGCCCGAGGCTCTCCAGCGCCGCGCGCCCGTAGAGGCCGGCCGGCACCGCGTCGACGAGCGCCATGGCGAGCCGCCCCTCGCCGAGCAGCCCCGCCAGATCCGTGTCCGGGCCGATCTCGACCGGCGCCGCGTCGGCGTCATGGGCGATCAGCACCAGCGAATTGCGCAGAAGGTCGAACCGCGTGCCCGGCTCGACCAGGCCCTCCGCCTCCAGCGCGTCCATCCAGCCCCGATCGGCCGAGATGAAGACGTCGGCCGGCGCGCCGCGGCGGATCTGGCGCGCCAGCGCCGAGGATCCGGCGTGGGCGACGACCAGCTCGTGCCCGGTGGCCGCCTCGAAGCCCGTCTCGATCTCGGCCAGCGCGTCGGTCAGGCTCGAGGCCGCGAAGACGGTGACCGTCTCCGCCGTCGCCGGAACCGCCGCGGCCGACAGCGCGAGCGCCGCGGCGCCGGCCGCGCATCGGCGGCGGATCGGCTTCGACATGCGGCGAACTCCCCGTCCTCTACGTCACGGCGGACCCTACCACGGGACGGCGTTCGCCGTTCAAGCGCTATCTTTCGCCGGGAATATCGCGAAGCATGGAGCGGATCGCGCCGATCCGCGCCGCGCCCGCCTCCGCCATGATCTCCTCGAGCTTTCGGTAGTGCGTCAGCACCGCCTCGCCCGCCTCGGTCACGCTGGCGCCGCCCCCCTTCGCGCCGCCGCGCGTCGCTTCGACCAGCGGCTGGCGGAACGCCCGGTTCATCTCCAGAACGAGCGACCAGGCCCGCTTGTAGCTCATGGACATGCTGCGCCCGGCGGCCGCGATCGAACCCGTCTCGCGGATCCGCTCCAGAAGGTCGGCCTTCCCTGGACCGAGCATCGCGTCCTCGCCGAACACGATCCGGATCCGGAGGCTGAGCGCATCCTCCCCGTCTGATGCGGCATGGTCCATGACCTCCCGAGGCTCCACCGAAGCGATCGGACAGGCAAGACATATCGCCCTCCCGGCCCGTC
>JAWLFJ010000113.1:0-12720 GCA_041685625.1 Paracoccaceae bacterium
TGGCGCGATCGAGATGGATCCGCGCGGGATGCGCCGCTCCGGCGATCGCGCCCTGAGGCGCCGGTTCGCGGGCTGCGCCGCGCCTGCATGCCGGAACCCCGCTCGCCGCCGGGCGTCGCGCGCCCCGGCGGGGATCGCGGCGGGTGGAGGGGGGGGCGATCCCCCCCTACGCCCGCGCCCCCGGACGGGAGGGGTTCAGGCGTCGGGCTCGGGAGGCTTGCGGAGGGACTTGACCTCGCCGTGCCGGGTCTTGGCCGCGAGGCGCCGGCGGATCGAGCCCTTGGTGGGCTTGGTCGGGACACGGCGCTTGGGTCGGTGGGTCGCCTTCTCGATCAGCTCGGCGAGGCGCTCGCGGGCCTCCTCGCGGTTGCGGGCCTGGCTGCGATGGGCGTCGGCGCGGATGACGACGGCGCCCTCGGCCGTCCAGCGGCGGCCGGCGAGGCGGCGGAGGCGCGCCTTCACGTCGGGGGGCAGGTGCGGCGAGCGCTCCGCCTCGAAGCGCAGCTCCACCGCGGTCGCGACCTTGTTGACGTTCTGGCCGCCGGGGCCGCCGGCGCGGACGAAATGCTCCGTCAGCTCCCAGTCGGCGATGGAGATCTGGTCGTTGATCCGGAGCATCGGACCCTCGCGGACAACGGAAGGGCCGCGGCGTGAACCGCGGCCCCCGTGAGCTTCGGAGCCTCGGGCGGGCGGGGGTCACCCCTCGCGCCCGGACTCGCGGGAAAGAAGGCTGCCCCTTACCCGCGCGCCTCGAACGACGACCCGACCATAAGCTCCAACATCCCACTCGACATCGGATCACCTCCTTTCCGTTGTTGCATCTGCCGGAAGGATGGGGACTCGGGGCGCGTCCGTCCAGTCCGAATTCAGGCTGACCTTGCGGAAAGCGCCGTGGCGGCGGCGCGGAAGGGCGCGAGGGCGAGCAGCGCGAGGGCGAGCTTAACCGCGAAGTCGGCGACGGCGAGGCTGACCCAGAGCGGCGCGACGGGGCCCAGGCCGAGGAGCGGCACGGGATCGTTCGCCCAGGCGACGTCGCCGGGCAGGAGGCCGGAGAGCGCGGCGGAGAAGGCGATCGAGAAGAAGAGCGCGGTGTCGAGCGCCGAGCCGATCAGCGAGGAGACGAGGGGCGCGCGCCACCAGCGGCCGCCCCGCAGCCGGTCGAACACGGCGACGTCGAGCAGTTGCGCGGCGAGGAAGGCGAGGCCGGAGCCGAACGCGATGCGGAGCGTCGTCGCGCCGAGGCCGGCGGCGGCGAGCGAGCAGGCGACGCCGACGGCGAAGCCCGCCAGCACCACGCGGCGCGCGGCGGCGGGGCCGAGCAGGCGGTTCGAGAGGTCCGTCACGAGGAAGGCGACGGGGTAGGTGAGCGCGCCCCAGGTGAGCCAGTCGCCGAGCAGGACCTGAACGAGGACGTTGGAGGCGACGACGACGGCGGCCATGGCGGCGACGCCGAGGAGCAGGAGCGAGCGGTCGGACATGGGGCGGGCCCTTCGGGCGGCGGCAATGAGGTCGGGCGGGCCAAGTGGCGCCGACGGCGGGCCGGGTCAAGGGCCGGCGCGCCGTCCGCCGCCTGCGGCGGCGGGCTTGCGTCGTCCCGCCCGCCTGCGCCGCCGCGGGCCCGCCAAGGCGTCGCCGGCTCCCCGACGTGGCGGGGCGGCGGGGCTTCGTCGGAGAGCTTCCGGACCTTCCTCGAGGGCAATCACGTCGAGGGTGCGCCGCTGTGGAGCATCGTGGCGCATCACCGGGAGACCCTGGCGCGCGAGCCGCGGGAGAACCTGCTTCGCCTGCACTACGCCGACATGCCGCGGGATCCCGAGGGCGCGGCGGCGCGGATCGCGGCGCATGTCGGCATTTCGCATCCGCCGGCGCTGATGGCGGCCATCGTGGAGGCGGCGCGCTTCGAGAGCATGAAGGCCGACGCGCACCGCTTCGCGCCTTCGGCCGGTGAGGGCTTCCGGGCCCGGGACGACGGATTCTTCGACAGCGGGGGTTCGAACAAGTGGGAGGGCCGGCTGACGCGGGCCGAACTCGACGCCTATGACGCGCGGATCTCCGAATGCCTGCCGCCGGAGGAGCGCGCCTGGCTGGAACGGGGCGCGTCCGCGATCGGCGCGGGCTGACGGCGGGGCGGGCTCGGATCAGGCGTCAGTTGCGCCGGCGGCGTCGGAGCCGGACGCTCCGGACGGGACCGGGCGGCGCCGCGAGGCCCCGCCCGCCAAGTCCCGCGCCGCTGTCGGGCCGTTCCGCCCGGATCGGCCGCCGCGGCGCGCCGGGTTCCGGGAATGCGGACCACCTCGTAGCCTAGCGCCTGACAGCCGACCACCGACACGGACCCGTTCGGCGCGACGGCGACCGCCGGGATCACGCTCTCCGGGTCGACGCCCGGCCCCTTCCGGGCATGGGCGCAGACTTCGGGCTCGACGCCGTCGTCCCGCATCTTCGCGAGCCGCTTCCGGAACGTCTCGACTTCCGAGGGGTCCTGACCCTCATGGTCGGCGGCGTCGGTCGAGAGCAGCCTGACGGCCTGTCCATGGAACGCGACCGCGGCTTCGGAAGCGCGTCGACGGTCTCGTCCTTGCAGACCTTCTCGACCGCCCGGAAGACCGCGTTCGCGAACAGGGCCGACTCCGAGGTGACGTCGAACACGGCATGGACCTGTTCGACGTCGTTCAGGGCGTTTTCGCACTCCGCCTCGGAGGCGTGCGGGTGATGCGCGAAAGCCGCCACGAAGAGCATGGCGGAACCGAACGAGACACCGAGAGCCGTCGGAACCTTCATGGTCGGGCATCCCCATGTCCAACTGCCGCTCCTGCCGTCGGAGCAAGCGTCAGTGCCGTTGCCATACCGGCATCAGAATATCGATTATCGCAATATAAAATCGTTTACAGAAACGACCTTCGATGATGGGCATGGCTTTCGGCAATGAGGGATTCCGGCTTCGCGCCATCCCCGGGCCCGTCGATCCGGAAGAGGCCGGAAGAGGGTCGTGGGGACGCCGCGAAAGCGGCGAGCGCGTCGAGGGCGGGGCGGCGCCGGAGCGTCGTCCGCTCGGTGGAGGCGGGGCGAAGCGTCAGATCAGCCCTTCGTCGCGCCAGCGGCGGAAGAGTTCGGCGGAGACCTCGAAATGCATCGAGTCCTCGCGGCCGAAGCCGGCGCCCCAGATCCAGCCCTCCTCGGTGAAGTAGTCCGAGAGCACGATCAGCCCGAACTGGGTCTTGCCGTCGCCCATCGGGTCGATCGTGCCGCCGACGCTGACGTCGATGGCGACCCCGAAGGCGTGGCGGGAGATCTGGTCGGCGGAGCCGCGGATCAGGCGCGCGCAGAAGCCGCCGTAGGTGCGGAGCTCCGCGTAGAGGTCCGGGTAGTCCTCGGCGACGCGGGCGAGCACCTGCTCCAGGCTGTCGAGGGCGGGGCTGACGAGGCGGGCGCGGAACGGGCCGACGTCGCGCGTCTCGAGCGCCGAGGCGAGGCGTTCGCTGGTGGGCTCGGCGCAGGTCTGGCCGAGCGCGGCCGAGGGCTGGCCGAACACCGACTCGAGCTCTCGTATGCCGAGCAGGGTCAGGCCCTTGTTGATCTCCCGCCGGGCGGAGAGGAGCATCAGGTCCCCGAAGCCGGAGAAGTCGCCGGCGCCGGAGGGGGCCTGGGGCGCGGGAAGCGGCGCGGCGCCTTGTCCGCCCGGCGGCGCGGGGCGGCTCTGCAGCGTCTCGAGACGGTCGCGGAGCGTCTCGACCTCGACCTCCAGCATCGCCACGCGCTCGGCCAGCGCCACGGGATCGACGACCGGGCCGGTGTCGCGCGGGGCGGTGACGCGCCAGACCAGCGGCGCGGCGAGGACCGCGAGGGCGAGGGCGAAGAGGGCGAGGCGCATGGTCGGGGCTCCGCTCAGACCAGGTCCACGACGAGGACGGTGACGTTGTCCGGCGCGCCGAGGGCGAGCGTGCGCGCCTCCAGGGTCTCGCAGATGCGCGCGGGCGGGGCGCCGCGGTCGGCGGCGACGGCCTCGATCTCGGCTTCCGGCACGACGCGGGTCAGACCGTCGGAGCAGAGCAGGAAGCGGTCGCCCCGGAGCAGCGAGAGAGGGCGGAAGTCGAGGTCCAGCGCGGGCGCCGCCCCGACGGCGCGGGTCAGGACGTGCGCCTGGGGATGGCGCTCGGCCTCGGCCTCGGAGAGGTGGCCTTCGTCGACGAGGTCCTGGACGTGCGTGTGGTCGCGGGTCAGGCGCTCCATCGGCTCGCCCTCGCGCAGGCGGTAGAGGCGGCTGTCGCCGCACCAGACCGCGAGGCCGTGGGTTCCGACGGCGACGAGGCAGACCACGGTGGCGCCGACCGCGCCGGCGCCCCGCTCGGCCGCGTAGGCGCGGAGCGCGGCGTCCGCCTCCTCGATGCGCCCGACGACGTCGCGGGCGAGGGCCTCGGCTCCGCCGTCATGGCCGTCGACGAGACCGAGGCGGCGCACGATCTCGGCGCTGGCGACGTCGCCGGCCTCGTGCCCGCCCATGCCGTCGGAGACCGCCCAGAGGCCGCGGTCGTCGCGGGCCAGCCAGTCGTCCTCGTTGTGCTCGCGCACGCGGCCGGGATGGCTTCGGCCGGAGGAGCGGCCGTGCGGCCGACCGCCGAAGCGTTCGGGAACGCGGGTGAGGCTCATGCGCCGACCTCCTGACCCGGGGGGCCGAAGAGGGCGGCGAAGAGGGCCGCGTCGGGCGGGCCGCGATGCAGGAGGCGGCGCGGCACCGGGCTGGCGGTGCGGACCAGTGCGAGCGGGCCGGCCGGGGCCGGGGCGGCGGCGCCGAGGCGGGGCGGCGGCGCCACCGCCTGCGGCAGGGGATCGGCGGCGAGGGCGGCGGGCAGGCGGGACGGGGCCTCGGCCTCCGACTCGGTCGCGGCGGCGCCCGGGCCGGGGGCGACCGGCAGGGCGCGGCTCAGCGCCTCGGGCGAGGCGGCGGGGTCGAGGGCGGCGAGGAGGGCCGTCTCCACGATCTCGGCCCAGTCCTCAGCCGCCGCGAGGGCGGTTTCGAGCGCGGCCTCGTCGGCGGCGTCGAGGTCCCGCCGTTCGGCGGCGACGAGCAGCGGGAACAGACGGCCGGCGCGGTCGGCGCCGGGGCAGGCGACGCCGAGGGCGCCGTGCGGTCCGAAGACGCCGGCCGAGACCGCGAGACGCCGGAAGGGGGCGACGAGGAACGCGTCCTCGGCCGGACCGCCGCCGCGGGCCACGGCGGCGAGGCCGGGGCGGCACCAGTCGCGCCACGCGGCGAAGAGGGCGGGCGGCCCGCCGGCGCCGACGAAGTCCCCGCGCGAGGGCAGCTTGCCGAACCAGCCGACGCCGGGCGGCGGCGCGGCCCGGTCGTTCAGAGCGAGGCCGGGCACCGGAAGCTCCCCATCTCGCGGCGCAGCGCCAGCGGGTTGGTCGGGCTCGACATCGAAAGGATCGCGGTGACGCTGCGCCCGCCGGCGCGCAGGCGCACGCGCACGCGCTCGCCGGAGCCGAGCCTGCCGAAGCCGGAGCGGTCCAGCAGGCGGAACAGCCCCCAGGGGCCGATCTGCGCCTGCTCCGCCTCGGTCGGCGGCAGGGGGGCTCCGGAGATGTCGCGCCCGCCGCCAAGCACGTTCATGGTGACGACGGCGCCCTGGTCGGGCACCGGGCCGGGCCAGGCGAGCTGGGCGGGCTTCGGCGCGTCGCGCTCGAAGGACGCGGCCTCGCCGCCGACGGCCATGGCCATGGCCGAGACTTCGGGGTCGAACGCCTCGGGCCGGACGCCGAAGGCGAAGCCGGCGACCTGCGCGCCGCCGGGGAAGAAGGCGTCCTTCAGCTCCGCCGCGGTCTGGAAGAAGCGCAGCGTCTCGACCGGGATGCCTAGGGCGAGGCCGATGTCCTTCCAGCGCCATTCGAGGGCCTGCGTGTCCACCATGCCGGCGAGGTTGCGCCGGAAGAAGGCGTCGACGAGGCCGTCGGGGCCGAGCACCTCGGCGACGTCGCCCAGGGCGGCGTCCTGGCCGTCTCCGAAGGGGTAACGCCCGGCGAGGCGCTGCTGGCAGAACGGCGCGACCTCGGCCCGCCAGCGCTCGTTGAGGCTGGCGCGGAGGCCGCCCGCGACGGTGGTCTCGAAGGTCTGCGCCATCTCCGAGGCCATGCGGCGCAGGAACGGCGGGCCGGCGTCGGCAGTGTTCTGGACGCTGGCGACGACGGGGTTGCCGACGAGGTCGTCGAGCGAGGCGCGGCGCCCCTCGATGGCGGAGACGACTTCGCGGAGTTCCGCGAGGCGGTTGACGAGTTCGGCGAGCGGCGAGCCTTGGTCGGCCGAGCCGACGAAGTCGCGCAGCGGCGCGAAGCTCTCGGAGACGCGTTCGGCCACGGTGGGGCGGGCGTCGCCGCCGCCGGCGCCGGCGGCGCGTTCGAGCCGGGCCGCGGCGCCGGTGACGCGCGAGGCGACGCCGGCGGCGCGGGCGGTGTCCACGGCGCCGCCGGCGGCGTCGGCCGCGGTCTCGGGCGGACGGTCGAGATGGGTCTGGCGGGCGGCCTCGGTCAGCACGTTGCGGAGCGGACTGTCGAGCGAGGAGAGCACGCGCAGGATCTGCGCGGCCTGGCCCGCGTCGGCGAAGGGGGCGATGCGGAGGTCGTCGAGGAAGCCCTGCCAGGCGGCGGCGTAGTCGGCGGCGTAGAGGTCGCGGATGCGGGTCTCGGCCTCGCGCCGTTCGATCGCGGTCGGGTCGGCCGCGTCCTCGCGCGAGGCGAGGACCCATTTCTCGGCCAGCGCCTCCTGCACGGCGGCGTCGAAGAGATCGCGCGCGCCCTCCCAGTAGCCGCGATAGGTGTAGAGCGCGGGGATCGGGGCGAACACGTCCTCGCCCGAGGCGCGGATCAGCGCGCCCTCGGCGGCGCGGCCGCGGGGGGCGTCGCGGATCGTCCAGTCCGGCAGGGCCATCGCCGCGACGCGGGCCTTGAGGATGCCGTAGGCGCGTTCGGCGGGCCGGGCCTCCGCCGCGATGCCGCGGACCTGCTCCAGCTTGGTCTCGTTGAGGGCGCGCGCGCGGATCAGGCCGCGCTCCATGCCCTCCAGCATGCCGTCGAGATGGGGCATCAGGGCGGGGATCAGGCGCTCGGCCTCCTGCTCCGTCAGGCGGGCCTCCCAGAGTTCGCGGACCTGGGCGCGGACGAAGACCGGATCGACGTCGGCGCGGGAGGCGCGGCCGCCGACCATGAGATAGGTCTTGAGCGTCTCGTGCAGGTCCGCCGGCGCGTCGATCAGCGCGTCCATGCGGCCTTCGAGGCCGTGCAGGACGCGGGTGCGGAAGAGGTCGTCCACCGCCTTGAAATAGGCGATGTCGGCCTGCCGCCGGAGCGTTTCGAGATCGGCGAGGCCGAGCCCGTCGAGCGGCAGCGGCGGCTCGGCCTCCGCGAGGCGGTCGCGCGCCTCGGCCAGATGGGCGAGGGCGGGGAGGGCGATCTCGACGCGGTCGTCGGCGACGCGGGCGGGATCGAAGACCGGGGGCTCGCCGGCGCGGGGCTCCTCGTCCTCGCGGGGGATCTCGGTTCCGGTCAGGGCGGCGATCTCGGCCTCGTAGGCGGCCATCGCCTCCACCAGCGCGGCGCTTTCGGCGCGCATCGAGGCCTCCACCCGGCTCCAGGCGAGGCCGAGGCCGACGGGGAGCGCGACGAGCGCGAGGACCGCCGCCCAGCGGCCGGCGGAGAGCACGGCGCGGCGGCGGCGGGCGCCGGAGGCGAGGCCGGCCTCGGGGAACACGACCTCCTTGAGCAGCCCCTTGAGGAAGTAGGCGCGGCCGGAGCCGCCGGAGAGGAACGGCGTCGCGCGCCGCTCGATCCCGAATTCGCGGGAGAGCGAGGCGATCAGCCGGTCGATGGGCTGGCCCTGCTGGGTGGCGGAGGTGAAGTGGAAGCCGCGGAGCAGCATCGGCTCGGAGTAGCGGTCCGGGCCGAACGCTTCGCGCAGGAAGCGGGAGACCACCGGCTTCAGGGTCGAGAACTGCGAGGGGAAGCCGAACACGTCGGCGCGGACGCCGAGATCGGCCTCCGCCTGCACGCGCTCGAACTGCTTTTCGCCGAGGCGCTTCAGCAGGCGCTCGAACTCCGGCTCGACGCGGGCGAGGTCCCCTTCGGCGCGCTGGCGCGGGTCGGCGGCCGGGTCGTAGGGGAAGGTGACGCCCCAGACCTGCTCCCGCCCCTCGCGGTCGAGCCCCTGGAAGAATTCGTTGAAGCCCTTCAGCAGGTCCATCTTGGTGAACATGACGTAGACGGGGGTGCGCGCCTCCATCTTGGCCATGATCTCCTGCACGCCGCGGCGGACGGCCTGGGCGTGGGCGGAGAGGCGGGCGGGATCGCCCGAGGCGAGCTCCTCGATGGAGATGGCGACGATGACGCCGTTGAGCGCCTCTTCCGGGCGGTGCTTGACCACGAGGTCGAGGAAGGCGTTCCAGGCGGAGCGGTCGACTTCGGCGTCGGAATCCTGCGTGACGTAGCGGCCGGCGGTGTCGAGGAACACCGCGTCGTCGGTGAACATCCAGTCGCAGTTGGCGGTGCCGCCGGCGCCTTCGACGGCGATGCGCTCGCCCCGCTTCAGGGGATCGCCGAGATCGGCGTTGAGGAGCGCGGTGGTCTTGCCGGACGCGGGCGGGCCGATGAAGACGTACCAGGGCAGCTCGTAGAGATAGCGCTTGCCGCCGAAGCGGGAGCGGAAGGTCAGCTTGCGGAGATCCTGCATCGCCGCGGCGAACTTGCCGCGCAGCTCCTCGGCCTCGGCGCTCATGCGCTCGGCCCGCGGGTCGGGGGCGGAGAGCTCCGCCACCAGTTTCGCGTTGCGGCGGCGGCGGAGCCACCAGCGGATCAGGACGACGACGCCCCAGAGCGCGAGGATCGCCGCGATCACGGCGAGCCGCGTCTCCCACGGATCGAGCCAGCGCGGCGGGCCGCCGAGAGGGATCAGCGGGCCGACGAACCAGACCGCCAGCGACAGCAGGACCGCGGCGAAGCCGAGGACGACGGGGGTCGAGAGCAGGAAGGCGCGCATGTCCAGGCCTCAGCCGGCGTCGGGGGTCAGCACGAGTTCCACGCGGCGGTTGACGGCGCCGGTGGGGTTCGCGGGGTCGAGCGGAACGTTGGCGCCGAAGCCCTCGACGCTCATGCGCGCGGGATCCTCGAGGATCGGAGCGAGATAGGCGCGCACGGCCTCGGCCCGCGCCTCGGAGAGATGATAGTTGGAGGGGAAGCGGGCGGTGCGGATCGGCACGGAATCCGAGTGCCCCTCGATGCGGATCGCGCCGGGTTCCTCGCGAAGCGCGAGGGCGACGCGCTCCAGCACCTCCTCGTAGCGGGGCATCAGATCGCCCGAGCCGGAGCCGAACATGCCGGCGCCGACGAGGCGGATGCGGACCTCGCCGCCCTCGTTCAGCACGGCGACCAGGCCCTCGTCGATCTCCGGCTGCAGGAAGCTCGCCACGCGCTGCTCCTGCGGCGGGGGCGGCGGCGGCGCGGGAGGCTCGGGCGGCGGCAGCTCCAGCGCGGCGACCTCGACCTCCTCGAGGGGCGGCAGGGCGGAGGCGGCGGCGACGGCGGGCAGCGCGACGTCGCCGGCGCGCCAGACGAAGGCGAAGAAGAGGCCCGCGCAGACGACGACCGAGACGACCGCGACGAGCCAGATCGGGACCAGGTCGCGGATCGGCCTGCGCCGGGTCTCGACGCCGCGCCATTGCAGCGAGAGGTCGCGCGCGAAGCCGTCGCGGCGCTTGCGCACGGCGGCGAAGGCGCGGGCGCGGCGGTCCTCCAGCTCCTGCGGGGGACGGCGGCCGGCGACGCGGTAGACGCCTTGGAATCCGAGGGCGAGGCAGACGTACATCAGCTCGATTAGGTCGCCGTAGCGGTTCACGTCGTTTTCGGCCTGGTCGAGATATTCGAAGAAGCGCTCGCCGCCGATCTTCTCCTCGTAGAGCGCGGAGACGAGGGTGCGGTCGGCGTAGCCGGCGTCGAGGCCCCAGGGGCGGGCGAGCACGGCGTCGTCGATGGTGGCGGCGAGGGCGTAGCGCGCGACCTCGGTGACGTCGGGCTCGATCCCCGCGGCCGAGGCGCGGCTCTGGAACAGCTTCATCTGCGCAAAGGCCTTGGCGCGGAACCCGTCGACGTCGAGCGGCATCGCCTGCGCCTGGAGATACACGACGAGGTCGAGCAGATCGGAGGCGGCGTCGACGAGCGGGTTGACGCCGGGCCGCGCCTCGGAGGCGTCGAAGATCGGCTGGTGGCTCGGCGCGCCGCCGCCGAGGCCGGCCGGGGGCGCGGCGGCCGGGACGCCGCCCTGCGACGGCCAGCCGCCCTGAGGGGCGTGGCCGCCCTGCGGCTGCGCGGGCGGCGGGGGCGAGGCCGGGCGCTGGCCGCCCGGGTTCGGCATCACCACGGTGCGCGGCGGCGGGCTCTTGTCGTCGGCGCTCATCGCGTCCTCAGTCCTTCACGGCCCAGAGCTGCAGGTCGAGCCCCGCGAGGGCGTCCTGCGCGTGGATGGCGATGGTGCGCTGGTCGCGGATCGCGGCGAAGCCGGCGGAGTTGCGGTCGATCTCGAAGCACAGCCAGCCGGCCTGCTGGCGCATCTGCGGCGGCACGGCGGGACGGTGGATCAGCGCGACCGAGCGCGCCGCGCCTCGCAGGATGTCGAGGAAGCCGTCGATCCCGCCGATCGAGACGTTGCCGGGCAGCGCCTGGCGCAGCTGGTCCTCCGGCAGGTCGGAGGTGGCGAGGAGGATCAGGCGGGCGTCCTTCATCGCGTCGGGCGGCAGAGAGCGGTTGAAGCGGATCTTGCGCTGGGGCTGCCATTCGAGCGGGATCTGGAAGGCGTCCGGATCCTCGAGCTCCCCCAGCATCCGCAGGATCGCCTGCGCGGCGGCGTGCAGGCACGCGGTCAGGTCGTCGTGGTCGTAGTCCGGCAGCGGCCCGGGGCGGCGCGTCTCGCGGTCGGCGTAGCTCGCCACCTCGGCCGCGGTCTCGACCATCTCGGCGAAGAGGCGCTCGGGGTGGCCGTGGCCGACGGCGGCGAGATGGGCGAAGAGCGCGCCCTTGCCGTTGCAGAGCTGCAGCATCAGGAGCTGCTGCATCGCGCCGGCGGAGAGGCCGCCCGCGGTGCCGAGCGGGCCGGCGAGCTGGCGCGCGCGGGCGTCGAGCCGGGCGGCGACGTCGCGCGTCAGGCGGAGCGCGGCGGGCGAGGCGGCGACGTCGAGCACCGGCGGGATGAAGTCCGGGTCGAGCTTGACGCGGCCTTGGGAGACCTCCCGCACGCGGGCGAGGGGAAGGGCGTCGTAGCCCTCCGCCCGTTCGCCGAAGGCGAGGGCGAGGCGGGGGCGGCCGAGCTCCACCGGCTCCGGCCGGCCGGAGGGGGCGAGCAGGTTCGGCAGGTCCTCCGCCGCGACGGCGAAGCGCGCCTCGTCCGCCTCGGGGCCGCCGAGGGGGGCGCCGGGCGTCTCCTCCGGCAGCACCAGCCAGACGTCGCCCGGGCCGGCGTCCGAGGGGATCGCGAGGGCCTTGGGGACCAGAGCCTCGGCCGGGGCGTCGAAGACGGCGCCGTCGGGGAAGGCGCCGGCGCAGGCGATCAGGCCGACCTTGCCGGCCTCGAGCAGGCCGTCGTCGAGTTCGAGCCGGGAGAAGCCCCAGTGGAACGGGGCGTGGGCGGCGGCGCGGAAGGCCGCGAGGCTCTCGGCCCGCCGGTCCTGCTGCTGGAAGTGCTGGGCGCGGAGGAACATGCCCTCCTTCCACATCACGCGCCGCGCAAGGCTCATTCGGCGTCTCCCCTCGCGGGGGCGGGGGGCGGCCCCCGCCTCACCGCTCGTCTTCCGGGCCGGAACCCCCCCGGCCTCCGGGCGTGCGATACAGTCTATCGAGTTCGCGCCCGAAGACCATGCGGATGTCGTCGTTGGCCTGCTCCGCGAAGCGGCCGTAATCCTCGCGGAACGCCTCCCAGAGCGCGGCGCGCCGGGCCATGCCGGAGAATTGGGCGAGGCCGCGGGCCTGCAGCTTCCGCTCCAGCTCATCCGGGTCGAAGGAGGCGAGGGCGATGCGGATCGCGGCGCGGATCGCGGTGATCATCGCCGCCTGGTGCTGCTGCATGGAGGCGAGGGCGTCGTCCACCGCCGCCTCGCCCGAGAGATAGCCCTGGCCGAAGGGGCGGAGCAGGCCCTGCACGGCGGCGACCGGCGTGGGCGAGACCTTCAGCGGGTTGGCGCCGAACTCGATCTGGGTGCCGGCGACGCCGAGCTCGCGCTTGGCCTCGGCCCGGCTTTCGAGCAGCCGGCGGAGGGCGTCGGCCATGCTCCGGAAGGTGCGTCCGGCCTCCGCCGCGGCCTCGGCGCGACGTTCCGGCGGGATGTCGTCGAGCGAGAGGCCCGCGGCCTCGTAGAAGGCGCGGAGCGCGGCCTCGGCGCCGGGATCGGCCGCGGATCCGGCCGCCGGATGCGGACCGGCCGCGGCGGGGCGGCGTTCCGGAGCGGGGGGGCTCGCCTCGCGGCGGTCCCCGAAGGCGCCGGGATCGGGCGGCGCGGCGGGCGCGCCGCCGAGGCCGGCCGGCAGCGCGGCGGGCGGGTCCGCGGGCGCGTCGGCGCCCGGCGCCGGGGCCGGCGGCCCGGCGGGGCCGGGCGGCTGCGGCGCGGAGCCGGACGGGACGGCGGGCGCCGGGCCGAAGGGATCGTCCTCGGCCGCCGGCCAGGCCGGGGCGGGCCCCTCGGGCGCGCCGCCGAA
>JAWLFJ010000114.1:0-12666 GCA_041685625.1 Paracoccaceae bacterium
AATTCCATGTAAGACGCCTTGGCCGCCTGCCCGTGATGGTGACCCGACATCACCGCCTTGCGCTTCCCGTCTTGCAGGGTGCGGATCGGATCTTCTGCCGTGAGGGCGGAGTTGCAGACGTCTCCCGTGGCAATCTCGACGGCTCGTGCAGCGAAGTGCGCCAAGGCGTCCGCGGCTCCCTTCTCGTCGAGCGCAGCCTCGCTGCCCGGGACAAGCCCATCGGCGCTCGCGCCACAGCCTCGGCAAATCGCTGAAATGACGTCGAAATTCGGCTTCGAACGGCCTCCGAGGCATTTCTCGACGGCGCTCTTCGGAAGCCCGCCATTCGCGGCGACGTCCGCGACGCTGCACTCTCGCGCCGTCATGAGATCGCGCAGCCGGCCGGAGAGCGAGCGTTCATCCTTCGCAGCGCATCCTTTGCACCGTGACCGCCTCCTCTCGATGGCTTCCGATCGAGGGGGCTCTTTCCACCGAATGTCGACGCCGCCGAACTGGGGCGGACGATGGACGCGAGCGGACGACGCGGCAAGCCCAGCCCCGCGCTCCATCGGCACGCGCGGGCGCATCACGATGCGCGTCGATGAACGACACCATCAGTCCGACCGGCGGTCGAGTTCCGCCATTGCGAAATACGCCGACGCCTTGTGGAGGATCTCGTTCGCCTGACGAGCTCGCGGTTCTCCCGCCCGAGCGCCTTCATGCTCTCGGCCATCTCGATCGGGATGCCCGCGCCGACCGCCATCGACCTCGGCCTTCCCGACCGAGTCGTTCAGGGTCTGCGGCGTGCACCCGATCTTCGCCGCGAGCGACACCACCGCCTGCCGGCGCGACGCCTGCCGACCCTCCGTCTCGAGGACCACCCGCACCGCGCGCTCGCGCACCTCGTGGGAATGTATGGACCGCCCGGGCGTGCAGGCTTGAAGTCGGTCTGCGTTGAGCGTTTGCGTCGATGCATCCGGCCTCTCGACGGAGCCTTTGGCTCCGGGCCTCGATGTGTCAGCAGCGCGACGAGGCTTGACACCGGTCCGGCTCCCGCGAGCCGTTCTCCCTCGTCAGCCTCCGTCGCAAGCGGATCGCAGCAGCGTCATCCTTTCTTCGGTCCCGCATGCCGTCTCGTCCCGGGGTCGCGCGACAGGTCACGCGGCTTCGACGGTTCCGTCGCAGCGCCGGCCGCCGGTCGGCTCCGACCAGGAGACCTGGCGATCCCGTTCGCGAACGCCACCGTCGCGACGTTCTGGTGCGCCCTTCCGTCGAGGTCGTCGAGCCAGGCGCCGATCCGGTGCGCCGGGCGGTCGCCGTTCAGCCGGAAGCTTCGCGCGCCGTGGACGAACATTCCGTGCCTTCGTCCGTTCTCAGGGACTGGGGTCACGCCATCCGATGATCCTCCTGCTTCGTCGTCACCACCCAGATCGTGCGAGCCGTCTTGTTCGCCAGCGCGACGGCGGCGACCATCTTCGGCTGGCGCGCCGCGAGGGCGGCGAGCCAGCGGTTCGGGCTATGGAACCGTCATGGCATACGAGATGCCGCTGGGCGGGGGCATCCACCGCATCGGTTCACTTCGGCCCCGCGCCCCGCACGGGTGCGGGCGGCCGCCGGCGCGCCTTCGACGGCCGGCGCCGCGGCGGCGGGCCGAAGCGGATCGGTTGGGCGCGAGGGTCGGGGCGTGTCCGCGACGAGGAGGCGACGGGAGGCGTTGCGACGTGGAGCGAGGCGTGGGCGGATGCGACGTCTCTCGGCGATACCTCCGTCCGAGGGCGTGTCCGGCCGCGGTCTCTTCCGCGGCTGACCACGGGGCGGCCGGGCGCTCGGTCTGCGGCGCGGCGCCTGACGGCGGGGCCGGGCGCGAGGCGCGCGTCCCGCGCGCCGAGGCGGAGGGTGGGGGGTCGATCCCCCCGAGCTCCGCCCCCGCTGAAGGCGAGGGGCGCGGCGGCGGCGCTCAGGCGCCGACGGTCTGGGCGGCGACGATCTCGCCGCGCTCGATGGTCAGCTCGCGCTCGAGCAGGGTCGAGGAGTGGCTGAGTTCGGACTGGGCGATCAGCACCGAGAGGCGCGTGTTCTTGAGCGATATGATGACGTCCGAGATGCGCATGGCGAGCGCCGGCGCGACGCCTTCGAACGGCTCGTCGAGCAGGAGAAGCCGCGAGCCCGAGATCAGCGCACGGCCGAGCGCGGCCATCTTCTGCTGGCCGCCGGAGAGGAGGAGCGCCTTGCGGTCCTTCATCTCCTTCAGCTCCGGCATCAGCTCGTACACGAAGCCGAGGCCCTTGGCGCCGTCGACCTCCTCGTTGGCCCAGGCGGGGAGCAGCATGTTCTCCTCGACCGTGAGCTGGGGCACGAGGCGGCGGTCCTCCGGCATCCAGCCGAAGCCGAGGCGGGCGCGGTCGCGCGGGTCCATCCGCGAGATGTCCTGCCCGTCGAAGCGCACGGCCCCGCCGCCGAGGGCGGCGAGGCCGACGATGGCGCGGATGCAGGTGGTCTTGCCGGCGCCGTTGCGGCCGATCAGGCCCACGCGCTCCCCGTCGCCGACGGAGAAGGAGACGCCGCGCAGGATCGGCGCGGCCTGGATCGCGACCTCGATGCGGTCGACCTCGAGCGTCATTGCGCGCCTCCCGTCACGTATTTCTGGACGTCGGCGTCGGCGAGCACCTCGACCGGCGCGTCGTCGGCGATGATGCGCCCGGCGTAGAAGGCGAGCACCCGCTCGGAGTAGCGGGTGACGACGTCCATGTCGTGCTCGACGAAGAGCACGGTCGTGCCGATCTCCGTCAGGGCGCCGATGACGAGGTCCATGATCGGGAACTTCTCGTCCGCGGCGACGCCGGATGTGGGCTCGTCGAGCAGCATGATCTGGGTGTCGCCAGCCATGGCCATGGCGATGTCGAGCAGCTTCTTCACGCCGCCCGAGAGCTCGGGGATCAGGCGGTCGGCCTCGTCGGCGACGTGGAAGCGCTCCAGCGTCGCCATGGCGCGCTCGCGCGCCTCGGCCGAGCGGCCGGGCCTGAGGAAGCTCGGGCTCCGGGCGCCGTGGATGGCCTGCGCGACGAGCATGTTCTCGAGCACCGTCAGCTCGTTGCAGAGCTGGGGGATCTGGAAGGAGCGGTGCACGCCGAGGCGGGTGATCTCCCGCGGGGTGAGGCCGGTGATCTCGCGGTCGCGCAGCCGGATCGAGCCGGTGTCGGGCGTGATGTAGCCGGTGACCATGTTGACGAAGCTGGTCTTGCCGGCGCCGTTGGCGCCGATGAGGGAGTAGATCGCCCCCTCCGGCACCTGCACGCTGACGTCCGAGGCCGCGGTGACGGCGCCGAAGCTCTTGCAGACGGCGCTCGCCGTCAGGATCGCGCCGCTCATGCCTTGGTCCTTCGGCGCAGGCGCCGCAGCGTGTTTCGGGCGAGGCTGCCGAGCCCGTCGGGCAGCAGGAAGATCACCGCGAGCAGGAAGCCGCCGAGGAAGATCTGCCAGGTGTTCGGGAAGTAGAGGTTGGAGAAGGAGCGCACGAGCTCGAGGATGATCGCGCCGACGAACACCGCCGGCACCGAGATCCAGCCGGCGAGGATGGCGATGAACACGAATTCCCCGGAGGTGGTCCAGAAGGCGAATTCGGGATCGACGTGGCCGAGCGCCAGCGCCGCCGTCGCGCCGCCGAAGCCGCCGAGCATGGCGGCGAAGACGTAGTTCCAGGCCATGGCGTTGCGCGTCGAGGCGCCGAGATATTCGACGCGGAGTTCGTTTTCCCTCACCGCGAGGGTGATCAGGCCGCGCTCGGAGTCGAAGTAGATGCGCATCACCGCGCCGACGATCACCACGACGGCGGCGACGTAGAGGTAGAGCCCGGTCTGCAGCGCCCGCCCCTCCGGCGCCCAGCCGAGGAAGGTGGGCGAGGCGACGTTGAGCCCGTCGGTGCCGCCGATGGCGGGGATCTTGGCGAGCGTGCCGTAGAGCACCATCGAGAGCGCCAGCGACAGCATCGCGAAGAAGATGCCGCGATAGGTGGCGAGGAGCGGGCCGAACAGCGCGCCGACGACGCCTGTGGCGAGCACCGCGAGCGCCGTCACCAGCACGATGTCGGAGACGCCGGTGGCGTCGGTCACGGCCGCGGCGACATAGGCCCCGACGCAGTAGTAGAGGCCCTGGCCGAAGCTGACGAGGCCGCCGCGCATCATCGCGACGATGCCGAGCGAGACGAGACCCTTGGCGAGCGCCATGGTGGTCAGGAACATCGCCCAGTCGGGGAGCACGACCGCCCCCGCGAGCAGGAGGGCGGCCGCCGCGACGGCGCCGCCGATCAGGAGAGCGGGGCTCATATCTTCCTCGCCTGGGCCTTGGCGAACAGGCCTTCGGGCCGCCAGAGCAGCACCGCGGCCATCACCAGGTAGATGATGAACAGCTCGGCCTCGGGCAGCAGGTGCACCGAGGCCGCGCGGGCGAGCCCCACCATCAGCGCGCCGATGGCGGCGCCCTCGATGGAGCCGAGCCCGCCGATGATGACGACGGCGAAGGCGATGATGATGACGTTGACGCCGAGGCCGGGGGTGACGGAGATCATCGGCGCGGTCATCGCGCCCCCGAGCGCGGCGAGGAACACGCCCGCGATGAAGGCGCCCATGTAGATGCGGGGCACGTTCACGCCCATCGCGCGGCTCATGTCCGGATCGTGGATCACCGCGAGCACGACCTTGCCCATGCGCGTGCGGTTGATCGAGAGCCAGACGACGAGGCCTACGAGGATCGCGAGACCGATCACCGCGAAATCGTAGCCGACGTAGAAGAGGGGGCCGATCTCGACGTCGCCGAGCAGGGTGTAGGGCTCGTAGACGAAGTAGGGGTTCACGCCCCAGATCAGCTTCATCAGGTCCTCGAGCATGAGGAACACGGCGTAGGTGACGAGGACGTTCAGCACCTCGTCCCGCCCGTAGAAGTGGCGCAGCAGTCCGCGCTCGAGGATCGGGCCGACCACCACCGCCACCAGCACCGCGGCGAGGATCAGCGCGAGGTAGCTCCCGTAGGGGTACGCGTCGCCGCCCCAGGCGAGGTAGACGCCGACCAGCGAGGCGCCGGCATAGGCGCCGATGGCGTAGAGCGAGCCGTGCGCGATGTTCAGGATGTTGAGGACGCCGAACACCAGCGTCAGACCGACGGAGACGATGAACAGCCAGCCGGCGTAGATCAGGCCGTCGACGAGGATGACCGCGGCGAGCTCCATGGGCGACCTTTCGGAGAGGGGCGCGCCGGGGCGCGGCGCGGAGAGGCCCGGGCGCCCGTCCCCTCGCGGGGGGGGGAGGCGCCCGGGCCGGTTTCGGCTCAGGCCGGGCTCAGTCGCACTCGGCGCCGGGGAAGCCCTGGGCGATCCACTCGGCGGCCTTGATGCCTTCCGGCGGGTTCACGCAGCGGGAGTCGTAGTATTCGACGTCGACGAGGATCATCTCGCCGGCCTCCGAGTCCCACTTCGTCACGCCGATGGCGTTGGGCTGGATCGCCTGGTGCCCGTCGGCGAGCGCCATCTCGATGACGCCCGAGGGGGCCGGCCAGGACAGGCCCTTCATCGCGGCGGCGAGCTCGGCGTCGTCCGGCTTGACGCCGCCGTTCTCGGCCATCGCCTTCTCGACCGCGGCCTTGAGACCCAGGACCGCCTGCCACATGCGGAACGGGGCCTGGACCGGGAACACGCCCCACTCCTCCTCGTAGGCGTCCCAGAGCGTCATGGTGAGCTCCTCGAGCTCCCCGCCCCGGGCCTTGGCGGCGAGGCCGTTGACGCCGCGGGCGCCGAGGATGATCCCCTCCGGCATCTTGTCCTGCAGCTGCGGGATGACGTGGTCGCCGGCGGAGAAGGCGAGCTGCGAGCGCTCGTGCAGGCCGCGCGCCGAGGCCTGGAGCACCAGGCCCTGCAGGTCTCCGCCCCAGAGCGAGGAGTGCGTGACGTCGGCCCGGGCGCGGATCAGCGAGGAGACCTCCGCACCGTACTGGCCGGCGCCGAATTTCGGGAACAGCGAGGTCTCGACAGTGACGTCGGGATAGAGCTGCTTCATCGAGCCTTCGAAGTCGTCCCAGCTGTCGTGACCCCAGGCGTAGTCCTGGTTGATCCCGGCGATGGTCTCGACCTCGATGCCGCGGCTCTGCAGGTAACGGGCGAGGGACACGTTGTCCATCGCGCCGTGGGCGGCGGTTCGGAAGACGTACTCGTAGGTCCCTTCCTCGAAGACGCGGGGCGTGCCGCAGTCGTAGAGGATGGTGAAGGCCTTGAGCTCGTCCGCCACGGGCGGCACCGCGAGGCAGTCGGCCGAGGAGACGTAGGCGATGACCGCGTCCACCTCCTCGCGCTGCACGAGGTTGCGGAACTCCTGCACCTGCTTGGTGGCGCCGCCGGCCTCGTCGACCAGCACGGCCTCGACGGTCAGGCCGCCGAAACCGCGCTCGGTGTAAGGCTCGGGCAGCCTGCCGCCCTCGTTGAGCATGTCGATCAGCGTCTTGCCGCCGTTCCAGGCGGGCACGCCGAAGCTCTCGGCCGCCTGGCCGGAGAGGAAGGTGACGATTCCGACGCGGAACACGTCGTCCTGCGCGGAGGCCTGCGGGGCCGCCCCGAGCGCACCGAGCGCGAGGGCGGACGCGGCGAGCTTCGCCGTGACCTTCATGGTGGATCCTCCCTGATCGTCGCGGCGGTTCGGCCCCCCTGCGGGGCCTCCGCCCGTCGACGTCGCGCGACCTTACCCGCAGGCGCCCGCCGGTCAAGGCGCCGCAGCGGCATCCCGCAGGGCCGGACCGGCCGTCGCCGCGCGGGCGCCGGGGCCGGGAACGGTGCGCCGGAGGTCGCGCCCGCGTGCGGGGGGCGTTGCGCCTGCGCGCGGGGGCGACCATGAGAGAGCGTCGGCCGAGACCGCCCGCCGACGGCCGGGCGGCGGGCCTCGCGAGGGGGGAGGATCCGAATTGCAGAGCGTCGCCGCGTCCGGCCGTCGTTCGCGCCGCGCCCTCGCGAGCGCGCCGGGGGATCGATCCGCGCCGCGCCTCGGCGCGGGCCGCGGGCCGGCGGGCGGCGCGGGGCGATGAGCCCGGAGGCGATGACGCCGGAGGCGCTCGCGCCGCTCGCCGCGCTGGCGGCGGCCGCGGCCTTCGGGGCCGGCGTGCAGGCGCAGGGGCGCGCGGTGCGGGAGATGGACGCCGTCGCCGGCGCGCTGATCGGGGTGACGGTGGCGACGCTGATCTTCGCCGCGGCGGCGCCGTTCGCGGTGCGCCCGGAATGGGTGTTCTCGGAGGCGACGCTGTGGTTCGCGCTCTGCGGGCTGTTCATGCCCGCGCTGTCGATGATCCTCGCGATCCGCTCGGTGGGTCTCGCGGGGCCGGCGCTGACCGCGGCGCTCGGCGCCTTCTCGCCGTTCTTCGCCGTCGCGCCGGCGGTGCTGCTGCTCGGCGAGGCGATCGGTCCGCAGGCGGTGGCGGGGCTGCTCCTGATGACCGGCGGTCTCGCGGTCTCGCCCTTCGCGGGGGGGCGGGGGTGCCGCGCCCGGCGCTGTGGATACTGGCGCTGCCGCTCGGCGCCGCGGCGCTGCGCGGGGCCTCGCAGGCGGTGGCCAAGGTCGGCCTCGGCATCGCGCCGAGCCCGGTCTGGGCGGCGCTGGTGACCTTCGCGGTCTCGACGCTGGTGCTCGCCCTGATCGCGGGGCCGTCGCGGATCCGGGCGGCGCTGCGGCCGGGGCCGGGCCTCGCCTGGTTCTCGGTGGCGGGGGTCTGCAACGGGCTGGGGCTGCTTCTGTTGAACGCCGCGCTTTCGGGGGGCGACGTGGTGGTGGCGGCGCCGCTGGCCTCCACCGCGCCGCTCTGGACGCTCGCCTGGGGGGCGCTGGTCTTCGGGGGCGAGCGCGTCACCCTCCGCCATGTCGGCGTCGCGGCGCTGGTCGCCGCGGGCGCCGCCCTGATCGTCAGCCGTTGAGGAGGCAGCCCATGTCCGATCTTCCCGACGCCGTCGGCGTCCTCGGCGCCGGCCTGGTGGGGCGGAGCTGGGCGGCCCTCTACGCCGCGCGCGGGCTCCGCGTGGTGGTCGTCGATCCCGATCCGGGCGCAGAGGCGGCGCTGCGGGCGTTCCTGCCCGCGGCGCTCGACGATCTCGCGGCGCTCGGCCTCGCGGCGGCGGCGCCGACCGCGCCGGCGTTCGCGACCGACCCGGCGGCGCTCTCGGGCCTTGGCTTCGTGCAGGAGAACGGGCCGGACCGGCTGGAGGCGAAGCGCGCGCTGCTCACCGGGGCGGAGCGCTGGGTGGCGGAGGACGCGGTGCTCGCATCCTCCACCTCCTCGCTGCTGCCCTCCGACATCCAGGCGGGGCTGGCGCGGCCGGAGCGGCTGCTGGTCGCCCATCCGATGAACCCGCCGCATCTGGTGCCGATGGTGGAGCTGGTCGCCGGCCGGCTGACGGCGCCCGCGACGGTCGAGCGGGCCGCCGCCTTCTACGAGGCGCACGGCCGCGTGGTGATCCGCGTCGCGAGAGAGGTGGTCGGGCATCTCGCCAACCGCCTGACCTCGGCCCTCTACCGCGAGGCGGTGCATTGCGTGGCCGAGGGCATCGCCACGGTGGAGGACGTGGACCGCGCCATCGCCCACGGCCCCGGCCTGCGCTGGGCGCTGATGGGGCCGCACGCGATCTATCATCTCGGCGGCGGGGCGGGGGGCTACCGCGCCTATCTCGACCATCTCGGCCCCACGCAGGAGGCCCGCTGGGCCGAGCACGGCACGCCGCGCCTGACGCCGGCGCTGAAGGACGCGCTGGTGGCCGGGGTGGAGGCGGAGCTGGCGGGCGAGGATCCCGAGGCGCTGGCGCGTCGGCGTGACGCGGCGCTGGTGGCGCTGCTGACGCTGAAGGCGCGGCACGGGTTCTGAGGCCGCGCGCCCCGCCCCGGCACGGGGCGGCGGCGGGAACCCGGCGGGGGGCGACGGCGTTGTCCCCGCCGGAGGTGCCCTGTTGGCTTTGCGCGATTTCAGACGGAACCGTCTTACCCGCCCGATCCTAGGCTGGGCGAAGGGCGTAATGCCCTCGCTGTCGGAGACCGAACGCCAGGCGCTCGATGCCGGGGAGGTGTGGTGGGACGCCGACCTGATCGCCGGCTCGCCCGACTGGGAGAAGCTCCGGGCGGTGAAGACGCCGCGCCTGACGGAGGCCGAGCGCGACTTCCTCGAGGGCCCCTGCGAGGCGCTCTGCGGCCTGCTCGACGACTGGCGCACGAACCACGAGGACGCCGACCTTTCGCCCGAGGCCTGGCGCTTCATGCGCGAGAACCGCTTCTTCGGCATGATCATTCCGGAGACGCATGGCGGGCTCGGCTTCTCGGCCTACGCGCATTCCGAGGTGATCCGGAAGATCTCCAGCCGCTCGCTCGTCGGGGGCGTCACGGTGATGGTGCCGAATTCGCTCGGGCCGGGCGAGCTCCTGCTCCAGTTCGGGACGGAGGATCAGCAGGCGCGCTGGCTGCCCCGCCTCGCGCGGGGCGAGGAGATCCCCGCCTTCGCCCTTTCCTCGGACGAGGCGGGCTCGGACGCTTCCGCCATGACCGACGAGGGCGTGGTCGAACGCGGGACCTGGGAGGGCGAGGAGGTCCTCGGCATCCGCCTCAACTGGTCGAAGCGCTACATCACGCTCGGCCCGGTCGCGACCGTGATCGGCCTCGCCTTCAGGCTGCGCGATCCGGACGGCCTGCTCGGCGGCGAGGCGGAGGTCGGCATCACCTGCGCGCTGGTGCCGACCGACCTGCCGGGGGTCGAGACCGGGCGCCGGCACGTCCCCTGCGGCCAGATGTTCCAGAACGGGCCGACGACGGGGACCGACGTGTTCGTCCCGCTCGATCACGTCATCGGCGGGCGCGAGCAGGTCGGGCAGGGCTGGGTCATGCTGATGAGCGCGCTCGCCGCGGGACGCGGCATCTCGCTGCCGGCGCAGGCGGCGGGGGGCGCGGCGCTTTCGGCCCACAGCGCCGGCGCCTACGCCCGCGTGCGCCGCCAGTTCGGCCTGCCGATCGGCGAGTTCGAGGGGGTGCAGGCCTGCCTCGGCCGCCTCGCCTCCGGCGCCTACGCGCTCGACGCCGCGCGGCGGCTGACCTGCGCCGGGCTCGACGAGGGCCGCGCCCTCGCGGTGATCTCCGGCGTCATGAAGGCGCACGCGACCGATCGCATGCGCGACGCGGTGAACGACGCGATGGACGTCCATGCCGGCAAGACCGTCATCGACGGTCCGCGCAACCCGCTCGGCGAGATGCACCGCGCCGTGCCCATCGCGATCACGGTGGAGGGGGCGAACATCCTCACCCGCAACATGATCGTGTTCGGGCAGGGCGCGATCCGCTGCCACCCGCATCTGCTCGACGAGATCCTGGCGCTGGAGGACGACGACGAGGAGCGGGCGCTGCGCGACTTCGACCGGGCGTTCTGGGCCCATGTCGGCCATGCGCTGGGCGTCTTCGGGCGGGCGACGGCGCGCGCCTGGACCGGCGCCGCCTTCGCGCCGAAGCCGTCCCGCGCCGGCCCGCTCGCGCGCCACTGGCGGCGCATGTCGCGCTACGCCGCCGCGCTCTCGCTCGCGACCGAGATCGCGCTGCTCACGCTCGGCGGCGGGCTGAAGAAGCGCGAGATGCTGTCGGCCCGTCTCGGCGACGTGCTGTCGGAGCTCTATTTCCTCTCCGCGCTGATGAAGCGCTGGGAGGACGAGGGCCGCCGGAAGGCCGATCTTCCCCTCGTGAATCACGCCGCCGAGGGCGGGTTCGAGCGGATCCGCGCCGCGCTCGACGAGGCGACGGCGAACTTCCCGGTGCGCTGGGCGGGGCGCCTCCTGCGCGCCGCGACGCTCTGCGGCGGGGGCCGGGGCGGCCCGTCGGACGACCTGACGCGCGCCTGCGCGCGGCTGCTGCTGGAGCCCTCGGAGACGCGCGAGCGCATCGTCTCCGGCATCCACGGCGGCTGCGAGGGCGACGCGCTCGCCACGCTCGGCGACGCCTTCGCGCGGGTCGCCGAGACCGAGCCGCTTCGCCGGAGCCTGAAGGAGAGCGGCGAGAGCCCGGCCGAGGCGCGCGAGAGCGGCACGCTGAGCGCGGCGGAGGCCGACGCGATCGAGGCGGCCGAGGCCGCCGTCGCCGAGGTCGTCAAGGTCGACGCCTTCACCCCCGAGGAGATCGCCCGCCGCTGGCCGGGCCGCACGCAGAGCCGGACCGAGGAGGCCGCGGAATGAGCGACGCCGACGCCCGCCCCGTCTACATCGTCGACGGCGCGCGCACGCCGTTCCTGCGGGCGCGCGGCCGGCCCGGGCCGTTCTCGCCCGTCGATCTTGCGGTGCAGTGCGGCCGGCCGCTGCTGCTGCGCCAGCCCTTCGATCCCGAGACGGTCGACCTCGTGATCCTCGGCTGCGTGAACGTGGTCGAGGACGAGATGAACCCCGCCCGCGTCGCCGCGCTCCGCCTCGGCATGGGCGAGGCGACGGTCGCCTTCACCGAGCAGATCAACTGCGGCTCCGGCATGCTGACCGTGGACACCGGGGCGCGCCGCATCCGCGAGGGGTCCGCGGATCTGGTGCTCGCGGGCGGGACCGACGCGCTCTCCCACGCGCCGCTGCTGCTGCGCGACGAGGCGGTCGAGTGGCTGGCGGACATCCGCGGGGCCGACGGCGTGACCGACCGGCTGCACCGCCTGGCGGAACTGCGCCCCGGCTTCCTCAAGCCGGTGATCGGGCTCGAGCGCGGCCTCACCGACCCGGTGAGCGGGCTGAACATGGGCCAGACCGCGGAGATCCTCGCCCACCGCTTCGGCGTCTCGCGCGATGCGGCCGACGCCTACGCGCTCGAAAGCCATCGCCGTCTCGCCGCGGCCGAGGACGAGGACCGGCTGGGGGAGATCGAGCCCGCCTTCGACCGCGACGGCGGCGTGCACGACCACGACGACGGCCTGCGCCGCGACACCGACCGCGACAAGCTCGCCGCGCTCGATCCGGTCTTCGAGAAGCCCTGGGGACAGGTGACGCCCGGCAACGCCTCGCAGGTCACCGACGGCGCCTGCTGGCTGCTGCTCGCCTCCGAGGAGGCGGCGGAACGCCACGGCCTCGAGCCGATCGCCGAGATCCGCGGAGCCGAATGGGCGGCGCTGCATCCTTCGGTGATGGGACTCGGCCCGACGCTCGCGGCCACGCCGCTGCTGACGCGCCGCGGCCTCGGCGCCGGGGACGTGGACCTCTGGGAGATCAACGAGGCCTTCGCGGCGCAGGTGCTGGCCTGCCTCGCGGCCTGGGAGGACGAGGACTACGGGCGCGATGTGCTCGGCCTCGACGGCGCTTTCGGCCGCATCCCGCGGGAGCGGCTCAACGTCGACGGCGGGGCCATCGCGCTCGGCCATCCGGTCGGCACCAGCGGCGCGCGCATCGTCCTGCACCTGGCCCACGAGATGCGGCGGCGCGGCGAGCGCCGCGGCGTCGCGACCGAATGCATCGGCGGCGGGCAGGGCGGCGCCATGCTCCTCGAGGCGACGTGAGGCGGCGATGAGCGACGGCGTGACGGACCATCTCGACGAGATCCTCCCCGAACTCGGGCCGTCGCGGGACGCGCCCCGCGACGGGCCCTGGCGCCTCGCGCGCGACGAGGCGGGGGTGGCGTGGCTGGCGCTCGACGGCGGCGAGGGCGCGGCCCACGCCCTCGGCCGCGACGCGCTGGCAGG
>JAWLFJ010000234.1:0-3041 GCA_041685625.1 Paracoccaceae bacterium
GTCCAGCGACGGGCGGCGCTCGGCCGGACCCTCGTAGGAGAACTCCGCCGCGTCGCGCAGGCCGCAGAAGGGACAGGGAAGGCGCATGGGCTCCTCTCCGCTCGTCTCAGTGAAGCTTCGGGACCGGACCGGTCGCCTCCTCGTCGATCATCTCGCCTCGCGCGAAACGGTCGAGCGTGAAGGCCGCGTTCAACTCGTGCGGTTCGTCCTTGGCGATGGTGTGGGCGTAGCACCAGCCCGACGCCGGTATCGCCTTGAACCCGCCGTAGCACCAGCCGGCGTTGAAATAGAGACCCGGAACCTCCGTCTTCGTCACGAAAGGCGAGCCGTCCATGCTCATGTCCATGATCCCGGCCCATTGGCGCAGCACCCGCACGCGCGATATGAACGGCATCAGCGCCGTGGCCTTGGACATGATCGAGCAGTAGGTGGGCAGCCCGCCGCGCTGGGCGTAGGAGGGGATGCGGTCGATCTCGCCTCCGAAGACCAGCCCGCCCTTGTCCGACTGGGAGAGGTAGAACAGCCCGTGCAGCCCCGAGGAGATCACCTGATGCACGATCGGCTTCAGCCCCTCGGTGACGTAGGCCTGCAGCTTGTGCGTCTCGAGCGGCAGCCGACCCAGACCCGCCTCCATGGCCAGCGGCCCGGTGGAGCCCGCGACGCAGAGCGCGACCTTCTCCGAGCGGATCTCCCCGCGGGAGGTCTCGACGCCGACGATGCGCCCCCCCTCGCGGACGAATCCCGTCACCTCGCAGTTCTGCACGATGTCGACGCCGAGCGCGTCGGCGGCGCGGGCGTAGCCCCAGACCACCGCGTCGTGGCGCGCCGTGCCCGCCCGCTCCTGGACGAAGGCGCCCATGATCGGGAACCGCGCCTCGGAGGAGAAGTCGAGGAACGGCGCCCGCGCCTTGACCTCGCGCCGGCTGAGCCAGCGTCCGTCGGAACCCGTCAGCTCCAGCGTGTTGTAGCGCCGGGCGAGCCCGTCGCGCATGCCGGGATCGTAATAGAGCACCATGTGTCCGCGCTGGGAGAACATGACGTTGTAGTTCAGCTCATGGGAGAGACCCTCCCACAGCTTCAGCGTATGCTCGTAGAATTCGCGGTTGCCCGGCAGCATGTAGTTGGAACGCACGATGGTCGTGTTCCGCCCCACGTTGCCCTGGCCGATCCAGCCCTTCTCGAGCACGGCGACGCGCTTCATCCCGTGACGCCTCGCGAGATAGTAGGCCGTCGCCAGCCCATGCCCGCCGCCGCCCACGATCACCACGTCGTAGGCCGCCTCCGGCTCGGGGTCGCGCCACGCCCTCTGCCAGCCTCTCTGCCCGGACAGGCCGTTCCGGAGAACGGAAATCACGGAATACCGCTGCACGCAGATCCTCCCTTGCAGCGCCGACGTTACGCATCGCGGGTCCCTCGCCGCAACGGGTTTTTCGCGGAAACCGACGGCGCCTTCGGACGCGCGGCGCACCCGCCGCAGGAGAACCGCGCATGCGCCTGAACCGCCTCGAGACCCGTCCCGAAGGAGCGGAGACCGCTCCGCCGCTCCTCCTCGCGCACGGCCTCTTCGGCATGGCCCGCAACTGGACCGGCATCGCGCGGCGCCTCGCCGACGCCGGGCGCCGCGTCGTCGCGGTGGACATGCGAAACCACGGCGCGAGCCCCTGGGCGGACCGCCAGACCTACGCCGACATGGCGGGCGACCTCGCCGAGGCGCTCGCGGATCTCGGGGGCGAGGCGGACCTGCTCGGCCATTCGATGGGCGGAAAGGCGGCGATGACCCTCGCGCTCGGCGATCCCGGACCGCTGCGCCGCCTGGTGGTCGCGGACATCGCGCCGGTGGCCTACGGCCACAGCCACCTGCCCCATATCGACGCGATGCGCGCCGTCGACCTCTCGGCCGTGCGCCGCCGCGGCGAGGCCGAGCCGCAGCTCCGCGACGCCGTCCCCGACCGCGGCGTCCGCGCCTTCCTGCTGCAGAGCCTCGCCGCGGGCCCGGAGGGCGCGCGCTGGCGGCTGAACCTCGACGCCCTCGCCCGCGCCATGCCGGATCTCGTGGGCTGGGAGGATCCGGCGCCGAGCGTCCCCTGGCCCGGCCCGGCGCTGTTCATCGCGGGAAGCGCCTCCGACTACCTCCTGCCCGCCCATCGCCCGCGCATCCGCGCCCTCTTCCCGGGCGCACGCTTCGCGACGCTGAAGGACGCCGGCCACTGGCTGCACGCCGAGCGGCCGGAGGCCTTCGCCGACACCGTCGCCGCCTTCCTCGACGCCTGACCGCAGCGCCGCGCCGCGCCGGCCGGGGTGTTCAAGACCGCGCCGAACGCGTGCTAGGCTCCTCCGCGGAGCGCGGGCCGGAGCCCGCCCAGACCAACGGGGAGACCGAGATGCCGACCATCAGGGACGCGCGACGGCGCATGGGGACGGCGGCGGCCGCGGCGATCACGATCCTGGCGACGGCGGCGGCGGCCGCCGCGCAGATGCCGGTGCGTCCGGCCCTGCCGCAACCGAGCGCCTCCGAGCTCGAGCCCGGCCTCGCCGTGCGCTACGCCTTTCCGGCCGAGGTGCGCTTTCTCGGCCACGCCGTCGCCGCGCTGCGCCGGGACGGCGAGCCGGGGCGGCCCCTGGTCGGCCTCGACTATCCCGATCAGGGCCTCGGCCAGCCCACCCTCACCAGCGGCCGCGCCGAGTTCGTCGCCGCCGAGATCAAGGGTTTCGTGAAGTTCGACCAGGCCGGCACCTGGCGGCTCGAGATCCACTCCAACGACGGCGTCTCCGTGGACATCGGCGGCGTCGCGATCGACAGCTTCGACGGCCGCCGCACCTGCGACACCAACGGCTGGATCGAGATCGAGGCGCCCGAAGCCGGCTGGTACCCGGTCGAGGTCCTGTTCTTCCAGCGCTTCAACAGCTCCTGCCTGATGATGCGCTGGGAGAAGCCGGACGGGACCCGCGAATGGACCCCGCAATCGGCCTGGGCCTACCTGCCGGAGTGACCTTGCGGCGCCGGCCGCAACCGGCCCGCCCCCCCACCCCACGCCCCCCCC
>JAWLFJ010000115.1:0-12635 GCA_041685625.1 Paracoccaceae bacterium
TCGCCGACTGGCGCGAGGGCGAGATGGCCGGCCGCTGGACCGGGTTCGACCGGCCGCTCGTCGCCGACGCCTTCCGCGCAGCCGACCCCGGGGCCGTGCTGGCGGTCGACCTCCGCGCCGACAGGGCGTTCTGGGCCGAGAGCCTTCGTCTGCAGTCGGCGGAGGCGGGGCAGGCCTTTCTCGCCGCCGCGGCGCGGCTCGGCGATCCGGCGGCGACGGCCCTGCGGACGGCGGCGCTGGAGGGTCGGGCCGCGGGCCATCTGCCGGTCGCGCAGGGTGCGGTCTTCCGCTCGCTCGGCCTGTCGGAGACGCTGGCCCTCGCCGCCTCGGCCCATGCGGCGCGGCAGTCGTCGGCCGGGGCCGCGGTGCGCCTCGGCCTCGCCGGGGCGATCGAAACGCAGAGGACGATCGCGCGGCTCGGCCCGGGGCTTTCGGCAGGGCTGGAGCCGCCGGCCGACACGACGCCGGCGCCGTTCGCGCCGCTCTCGGAGATCGCCGCGCTCAGACCGCCGGAGACCCGGCTCTTCGCCAACTGAGGCCGACCGAGGAGGACGGAATGCAGCTGACGCCGACCGAGATGGAGCGGCTGACGATCTTCCAGGCGGCCGAACTGGCGCGCCGGTACCGCGCCGAGGGCATCCGCCTCAGCCTGCCGGAGGCGAACGCGCTGATCGCCGACGAGATCCTCCTCGCCGCGCGCAAGGGCCTCGACCATCCTGCGCTGGTCTCCCTCGCCGGGACGATCCTGACGGCCGAGGAGGTGGAGGCGGGCGTGCCGGAGATGCTGCGCACCCTCTCGGTCGAGGTCTCGATGGCCGAGGGCACCAAGCTCGTCACGGTGTTCGACCCGATACCGCCCGGCGGCGACGCGGGACCCGCGCCGGGCGAGGTGATCCCGATGGAGGGCGAGATCGAGCTCAACGCCGGTCGGGAGGGCGTCGAGATCGAAGTGCTGAACACCGGCGACCGGTCGGTCCAGGTGCGCAGCCACGCGCATTTCTTCGAGGTCAACCGCGCCCTCGCCTTCGACCGCGAGAAGGCCTTCGGCATGCGCCTCGACCGCCCCTCGGGCGGGGGCGAGCGCTTCGATCCGGGCGTGGCGCGCACGGTTCGGCTGGTGCCCTTCGCGGGGAGCCGCGAGATCCGGGGCTTCGCCGGCCTCGTCCAGGGCCCGGCGGACGACCCCCGAACCCGCGAGGCCGCCTTCGAGCGCGCCCGCGCCCGCGGCTACATGCCGGAGGACGGCGCATGAGGATGGACCGGGCGCAATACGCGCGGCTCTACGGGCCGACGACGGGGGACATGTTCCGCCTCGGCGACACCTCGCTGCTGGCGGAGGTGGAGCGGGACCTGCTGCATCCGGGGGACGAGCTGACCACCGGCGCCGGCAAGGTCCAGCGCGACGGCGAGGGGTTCATGACCCGGGGCACCGACGCCTCGGGCGCGCTCGACATGTGCGTCCAGAACGCGGTGATCATGGACCCGGTGCTGGGCATCGTGAAGGCCGACATCGGCATCCGGCGGGGGCGCATCGTCGGCGTCGGCAAGGCCGGCAACCCGGAGATCATGGCGGGCGTGACGCCGGGGCTGACCTGCGGGCCGAACACCACGATGTTCCACGGCGACCAGATGATCGTCACGCCCGGGGTGATCGAGGCGCACGCCCATTTCCTCTCGCCCCAGCAGGCCTGGCACGCGCTGGCCGGCGGCTGCACGACGATGATCGGGATGAGCCCCGGGCCGCATTTCGACACCTCCTGCGCCGGGCCGCACACGCTCGGGCGGCTGATGCAGGCGGCGGACGAGTTCCCGATCAACTTCGGCTTCCTCGGGCGCGGCTGCTCGGACCCCGCGGCGGTGACGGAGAGCGTGGCGGGCGGCGCCCTCGGCGTGAAGATCCACGAGGATCTCGGCGCCTCGCCGGCGGTGATCGACGGCTCGCTCCGCGCGGCCGACGCCGCCGACTTCGCGGTCCACATCCACACCGACACCATCAACGAGTTCGGCTTCTACGAGGACACCATGGCCTCGATCGCCGGACGCTCGATCCACATGTACCACACCGAAGGGGCGGGCGGCGGCCATGCGCCGGACATCCTGGCGGTGAACGGGCATCCGAACGTGCTGCCCTCCTCCACCAACCCGACCAACCCCTTCACGCCGGCCGCCCTCGAGGAGGGGGTGCCGATGACCATGCTCGCCCACATGATGAGCTACGAGCTGCCCGAGGACGTGAGCTTCGCCGAGGCAAGGATCCGGCCGCAGTCGATGGCGGCGGAGGATCTGCTGCACGACATGGGGGCGATCTCGATCTTCGCGACGGACACGCAGGGGATGGGGCGTCTGGCGGAGAACGCGACCAAGGCCTTCCAGCTGGCCAGCGTGATGAAGGACCGGCTGGGGCGGCTGCCGGAGGAGACGACGGCGCGGGCCGACAACTTCCGCATCCTGCGGTATCTGGCGAAGCTGACCATCAACCCGGCGATCGCGGCTGGGATCGACGCATACGTGGGTTCGATCGAGCCCGGAAAGATGGCCGACCTCGTGTTCTGGCGGCGCGACCATTTCGGCGCCAAGCCGCAGATGGTGGTGAAGTCGGGCGAGATCGTCTGGTCGGTGATGGGGGACGGCAACGGCTCCTACATCGGCTCGGAGCCGCTGCTGCACCGGCCGATGTGGGGGGCGCTGGGGCGGGCGAAGCATGTCGTCGGGGCGACCTTCGCCTCGCGCCTCGCGGTGGAGAACGGGGTGCGCGAGCGCCTCCGCGTGGCCAAGGAGGTGCTGCCGATCCGCTCGGTCCGCGCCCTCGGCAAGAAGGACATGCTGAGGAACGACGCCTGCCCGAAGATCGAGGTCGATCCGCGGAGCTTCGAGGTCCGCGCCGACGGGCGGGTCCTGACCTGCGAGCCGGTGACGAAGGTGCCCCTCGCGCGGAGCCATTTTCTGCGATGAGCGGCGGGGTGCTCACGCGTGGGCAGGGGGTCAAGGTGTTGAAATCCATGTCATATAAGGTTTTTTCCATCCGTGAGCGGCGACGTCCGCAGCGGTCGGAGGGCCGACGGTGACCGCGGCACGCATCGGGATCGGCGGTCCGGTCGGGTCCGGCAAGACGGCGCTGATCGAGCGTCTGCTGGAGCTCTGGGCCGAGGACGGCACCCGCGCCGCGGTGATCACCAACGACCTCGTCACCGACGAGGACGCCGAGCGGCTGCGCCGCGGCGGGCGTCTGCCGCCGGAGCGCATCCTCGCGGTGCAGGCGGGCGCCTGCCCGCACACCGTGATCCGGGAGGACCCGACGCCGAACCTCGCCGCCGCCGACCGGCTGGACCGGGACTTCCCCGATCTCGACCTCGTCGTGATCGAGAGCGGGGGCGACAATCTCGCCTCGACCTTCTCGCTCGACCTCGTCGACTGGTGGACTTTCGTGATCGACGTGGCGGGCGGCGACGACATTCCGCGCAAGCGCGGGCCGGGCGTCCTGAAGTCGGATCTTCTCGTGATCAACAAGACGGACCTCGCCCCCCATGTCGGCGTCGACCTCGAGGCGATGTTCGCGGAGGCGCGGGCGGTGAGGGGCGAGGGGCGCGCGACGCTCGGCGCAAGCTGCCGGAAGGGCGAGGGCGTCGACGCGGTGGCGGCCGAGATCCGCCGCGCGGTCCTGTTCCGGTGACGCCCGCGGCGGGCCGGGAGAGCGCGCCGTGAACGCGGGCGGCCCGCGCCCCGTCGCGCCGGCGCTCGACGTCGCGGTCGCGATCGGCCCCGACGGGCGCAGCCGGCTCGCGCGGCGGCGGGCGCGCTGGCCGGTGTCGCTCGGCCGGGACTATCCGGGGGCGCCGGGCGAGCCTGCCGTCCTCATCCCGCAGTCGGCGGGGGCGGGGCTGCTGGCGGGCGACGCGCTGCGCCACCGGATCGAGGTCGGCGCCGGCGCGGGACTGCGGCTCGTCGCGGCCGGGGCGACGCCCGTGCTCGGCCCCGGCACGACGAGCTCACCGACGACCGCGCTCTCCGAGACGTCGGCGCAACTCGGCGAAGGGGCGCTGCTGGTGCTCGCCGCGGAGCCGCACGTTCTGCTTCCGGGCGCACGGCTGGCGCTGGCGCTGCATGCGGTTCTGCCGGAGAGCGCCACGCTTCTCGCCTTCGACGGGGTGTGCGGGAGCGACGGGCCTCCGGGACCGTGGCGGGCGGAGACGGTGCTGACGCGGCCGGACGGCGAGACGCTGTTCGAGGATCGGCAGGCCGCCGGGACGACGGCGCTTTCGGCGGCGGCGCGACTGCCGGGGCGCTGGGGCGCCTACGGGACGGTGATCGCGCTGGCGCCGCCCGCCGGGCGCGCGGCGCTGGGCGAGGCGCTGCCCGAAGGGGCCGTCGACCTCGCGCCGGGGGCCTGGGCCGCCGCGGCGACGTTGCGGGGCGGGGTCGGCGTCGGCGTCCGGATCGCGGCGCGGGACGGCGGCGCCCTGCGCGCCGCCGCGCGGCGGGCTCTCGGCCTCGCCGCGACGGCCCTGGACCTGCCGCCGGACCACACGGGCGCCGGCTCGCCGGCCTGAGGGCCGGGGGACGCGCGGCCCCGCGCGGGACGCGGGGCGGCCGCGCCGCTCAGAGCGCCGGGCGGCGGGAGGACCAGTCGGTCATCCGCTCGTAGGCGTCGCAGAGGCAGATGACGGTCGCCTCCTCGAAGGGCCGGCCGATGGCCTGGAAGCCGAGCGGGAGCCCCTCGGAGGAGAAGCCGCAGGGCATCGCGATCGCCGGCAGGCCGAGGACGTTGCCCGGCGCCGTGATGCGCGCGAAGGTCGCCATCAGCGGCTCGACCACGCCCTGGCCCCAGTCGACCTCCTCCTCGCCGACCTTGGGCGCGGGGACGGCGGAGGCGGGCGCGATCACGACGTCGACGTCGCGCATCATCTCCGCCCAGCCCTTCTGCATCAGCCGGCGGAGGCGCAGCGCCTGGATGTAGCGCGTCGCCGGGATCATCTCGCCGCGCTCCAGCACCTCGCGCACGTCGGGCAGGTAGAGCTCCGGCGTCTCGCGCAGCATGCGGCGGTGATATTCGCTCGCCTCGGGCAGGCAGATGGCGAACTCGACGGCCATGAGCTGGTCGGCGTAGGGGATCTCCACCTCGGAGACGATCGCGCCCTCGGCGGCGAGGGCGTCGACGGCGCCGCGCACGGCGCTCTCCACCTCGGGATGCAGCAGGTCGAAGAAGTGGTTCTTCGGCACGCCGATGCGCAGGCCCTTCGCGTCGCGGCCGAGCGCCTCGGCGTAATCCTCGACGGGCAGGTCGACGCTGCCGGGGTCGCGCGGGTCGTGCCCGGCGATGGCGTTCAGCGTGACGGCGGCGTCGCCGACCGTGCGCGTCAGCGGCCCGACATGGTCGAGCGACCAGGAGAGCGAGGTGACGCCGACGCGGGAGCAGCGCCCGAAGGTCGGCTTCAGCCCGACCGTGCCGCAGAGCGCGGCGGGCTGGCGGATCGAGCCGCCGGTGTCCGAGCCCATGCCGACATAGCAGGACCCCGCCGCCACCGCCGCGCCGGAGCCGCCGGAGGAGCCGCCCGGAATGTGATCTGGGTTCCAGGGGTTGCGGCTCTCGGGCGTGACGAAGCCGTAGGCGAATTCGTGGGTGTGGGTCTTGCCCATCACGATCGCGCCCGCCGCGCGGAGCTGGGCGACGGAGGCGCTGTCGGTCTCCGCCCGCCAGTTCGCGCGCACGCGGGAGGAGGAGGTCGTCGGCTCCCCCGCCACGTCGTAGAGCTCCTTGATGCCGACGGGGATGCCGTGCAGCGGCCCGCGCCAGGCGCCGGCGGCGATCTCGGCCTCGGCGGCGCGGGCGGCGGCCATCGCCTGCTCGGGCATCAGGTTGGAGAAGGCGTTGAGCTTCGGCTCCGTCGCCTCGGCGCGCGCGAGGCAGGCCTCCGTGACCTCGACGGGGGAGACCGCCTTGGCGCGGACGCGCCCGGAGACCTCGAGGAGGGACATCTCGGTCAGGGCGGTCATTTCAGCGCCTCCAGCGGGGGTCGAAGGCGTTCATCGGCGTCTCGCCTAGATCGACGGCGTCCATTGCGTCGAAGGACTTGAGGGTGAAGTCGAGGCCCGGCGCCACCGCCGCCCGGCGCTCGGCCGGGAGCGGCAGGCGCGCGGCGCGGGCGAGGGGTTCGAGGTCGTCGGAGCCGAGGCTCGGCGCGTCGTCGTTCATGACTGCTATTCCTTCCATCCGGCGCGGCCCCTCCGGCCACGACAGTGATCGTGACCGCTGCCGCCGGGAGCGGCAAGTCTCTTGTGCGGCACGCGGCCTTGTGCACAGAATATGGACGAAGCGAGTCGGCCTGACCGACATCCAGTCATAATGTCATGGATCGCGGCACATGGACGACGTCATCAAGCTCATCTTCGACGTCGCGGCCTTCGCTTCCATAATGGTCCTTGTGGTCTCCGGCCTCGCGGTGATCGCGAGCCTCATGGGCATCTTCAATCTCGGTCATGGAGAGTTCGTGCTGCTCGGCGCGTACACGGTCTATGTGTTCCGCGAGTGGGGCCTGCCGATCTTCCTCGGGATGCTGGCTGCGCCCGTCGTCGTGGGCGTGTTCGGCGCGGTCGTCGAACGCGGGGTGATCAGAAGGCTCTATGCCCAACCGGTGATCGCGATGCTGGCGACCTACGCCATCGGCCTGATCATCCGCGAGATCGTGCGCGGGCTGATCGGCGGGCAGTACTACGCGATCGAGGAGCCGATCTCGGGCAGCTTCAAGGTGCTGGGACTCTCGTTCTCGATCTGGCGGCTGGTGATCATCGTCGCGACCCTCGGGGTGATGATCGCGGCCTGGCTGTTCCTGACGCGCTCGACCCTCGGCCTGCAGATCCGCGGGGCGCTGGAGAACCCCTCCCTCGCCCGCGCCTCCGGCATCTCCACCACGCGGCTCTACGCGCTGACCTTCGCCTTCGGAGCGGCGCTGGCGGGGCTCGCCGGGGCGCTGATGGTGCCGCTGTTCTCGCTCTCGGCCGATCTCGGGGTGCGCTTCCTCGTGCAGGCGTTCCTCTCGGTGATGCTCGGCGGCGTCGGCACCTTCGAGGGGCCGCTGCTCGGCGCGGCGATGATCGGCGCGATGGTGCCGGGCTTCCAGTGGCTGCGCGAGATCCCCGGGGTCTCCGACGGGGTCAGCCCGGTCGTGGCCGAGGTGCTCGTGTTCCTCACGGCCCTCGTCATCGTGAAGTTCCGGCCCAACGGCCTCATCAACGCAGGGAGACGATGACCATGAACGACAAGAGGATGACCCGCCGCGGCTTCCTGAGGGGCTCGAGCGCCCTGGCGGCGGCCGGCTGGACGGCGGCGGGCACGGGCTGGGTCCTGCGGCCGAGCTGGGCGAACGCCCAGGAGGGCGCGATCAAGATGGGCATCGCGACCGACATCACCGGCGCCATCGCCCCCTCCGGCAACGCCAACTGGCAGACGGCGCAGTTCGCGGTGAAGCAGATCAACGACGCGGGCGGCATCCTCGGCCGGCCGATCGAGCTCTATCTGGAGGACACCGCCTCCGATCCGGGCGTCGCGGTGGGCAACGTGCGCCGGCTGGTGCAGCAGGCCGAGGTGGACGTGATCCTCGGCGGCATCACTTCGGCCATGCGCGAGGCGATCAAGAACCCGATCGTGCGCCGCGGGCGGACCCTCTACATCTACCCGCAGCTCTACGAGGGGCAGGAGTGCACGCCGCACCTCTACTGCACCGGGCCGACGCCGTACCAGCAGTGCGCCGAACTTCTGCCCTACCTGATCAACGAGACCGGTGCGAAGCGCTTCGCCATGCCGTCGGCCAACTACATCTGGCCTCAGCTTCTCAACAAGTGGGCTCGCGAGGTGATCGAGGCGAACGGCGGCGAGGTGGTGATGGAGGACTACTTCCCGCTCGATCAGCTGGAATACTCGGCGACAGTCGCCCAGATCATGTCCGAGGGCGTGGATCACGTCTTCAATACAGTGATCCCGCCCGGACTGCAGGCGTTCACCAAGCAGCTCCACGAAGCCGGCTACTACGATCAAGGGTCGCTCAGCTGCGTCTATTTCGATGAGAACTCGGTGCACTACGTCGCGGAGCGCGAGCTCGAAGGCGTCTACTCTTGCGTCGACATGTTCCACACCATCGAGGACCCGTTCACGCAGCAGCTGATCGCGGACTACAACGCGATGTTCCCCGGGACGCAGTACCGTTTCACCGCAGGCACCGCCTCGACCGGCATGTACCGGGGCATCAAGCTGTTCGAGCAGGCGGTGATCGCGACCAACGGCGACCTCGACCGGGACGCGACGAGCGCGGCGATGGACACCGCCGCCATCGAGAACGGCCCCGGCGGCCCCGCCCGCATCGTGCCGGGCACCGGCCACACGGAGATGAACATGTACATCGCGCAGTCTTCGGGCGGCTCGTGGAACGTCATCTCGTCGGCCGCGGCGGTCTCGCCGAACGAGTGCGGCTGATCCGCGACCCGGCGCCCGCAGCCTCCGCGGCGGGCGCCCCTCCTCCCTCTCGCCCGGAGCGCCGCGAATGACGGATTCGCCCCAGACGACCCGCGCCCGCATCCGGGCGCTGCCGATCATCGAGGGGGCGGTCCTCGTCGGGCTCCTCGCCGTGCCGCACGTGACGACGGACTTCCAGACGATCATCGCGACGCGGATGCTGCTGCTGGCGATCCTCGCGATCAGCTTCGACCTCTGCTGGGGCTATTCCGGCATCATGACCTTCGGCCAGGCGCTGTTCTTCGGCATGTCCGGCTACGCCGCCGCTCTGCTCGCCAACAAGGCCGGCTTCGTGCAGCTCTGGGGGATAGTCCCGGCCTCCATGTTCGTCGGCCTCGTCGCGGCGCTGGCGCTGGGCTGGTTCCTGCTGCTCGGCAAGCGCACGCCGACGATCATCTTCGTCGCCCTCGGCACGCTCACCGCCTCCTACGCGGCCGAGCGGCTCGTCGCCGGCTGGCAATGGGTGGGCGCGGCGAACGGCATGAGCGTCTGGGACTTCCTCAAGATCGGCTCCTACGAGCTCGAGCCGGGGCCGACTTTCTACTACGTGATCCTCGCCTTTCTTCTGGCCTGCTACCTCGGCGCGCGCTGGATCGTGCGCTCGCAGCTCGGCCTCGTGCTGGCGGGGATGCGCCAGAACGAGGAGCGTCTCGCCTTCCTCGGCTACCGGGTGCAGCGCTTCAAGGCGCTGGTCTTCGCCTTCGCGGGCATGATCGCGGGGCTCTCGGGCGGGCTCTACGCCTTCCACGAAGGCTTCATCGGGCCGGGCTCGATGGGCATCGGCCTCTCGACCTACGCGGTGCTCTACGGCCTGTTCGGCGGGGTCGGCACGCTGGTCGGCGCCGTGGTCGGCGTCGCGGCGATCGAGACGCTGGCCTTCACCCTCTCCGACGTCGACGTGCTGAAGCCCTACTGGCCGGTGATCCTCGGCGTGATCATGCTGGTGGTGGTCGCCTACCGTCCGACCGGGCTGCTGGGGCTGCTGGTCAGCCGGCGCGAGCGGATCGGCTCCTTCGGGATCGGCGCGCGGCGCAAGGCGCGCGGCGACGGGCCCGCCGCCCGTCCGGGCCCCGCCGCAGAGCCGGGAGAGTGACGCCGATGGCGCTGCTCGAGATCCGCGGCGTCGGCAAGACCTACGGGGTGCTGCGCGCGCTCGACGGGGTCGACGTGACCGTCTCCGCCAAGAGCTTCCACGGCCTGATCGGGCCGAACGGCTCCGGCAAGTCGACGCTGCTGAAGGCGATCGCCGGCGCCCATTACGCGACCGAGGGCACGATCGTCTTCGACGGGACCGACATCACCACCGCGACGCCGGCCGAACGCTCCCGCCGCGGGCTGTCACTGAAGTTCCAGATCACCGCGATCCTGCCGGAACTTTCGGTCTACGACAACGTCCTGCTCGCGCAGCAGGCGCACCGGACGCTCTGGGATCTGCTGCGCTCGCGCTCGCGCGCCGAACTGCACGACGACGTCATGGGCTGGCTCGAGCGCTTCCGCCTCGCCGACCGGGCCGACGACCTGGCCGAGGAGCTCTCCCACGGCCAGCAGCAGTGGCTCGAGATCGCCATGGCGCTGACCCAGCGGCCGAAGCTGCTGCTCCTCGACGAGCCCACGGGCGGCATGTCGCCCGAGGAGCGCCGGGCGACGGGGCGGCTGCTGGAGCCGATCCGGGAGCACTGCGCCCTCGTGATCGTGGAGCACGATCTCGATTTCATCCGCGACATCTGCGACCGGCTGACCGTTCTCGACAACGGACGGGTGCTGGACGACGGGACGGTCGAGGAGATCCGGAACTCCAAGAAGGTCCAGGAGGTCTACACCACCCGTGTCTGAGACCCGCACCGAGACCGCCAGCGTCCTGACCGTCGCGAACCTGTCCTCCGGCTACGGCCGCAGCCAGGTGCTGTTCGACATGACCTTCGACATCCCGCGCACCGGCGGCGTCGCCGTGCTCGGGCGCAACGGGGCGGGCAAGACCACGCTCCTCAAGACCCTCGCGGGCGACCTGCCCATGATGGGCGGCGAGATGGTGTTCGACGGGATGTCGATGGCCGGCGAGGGGACCGAGCACCGCGTGCGCCGCGGCCTCGGCTACGTCCCGCAGGAGCTGGCGGTGTTCGGCTCGCTCAGCGTGCGGGAGAACCTGACGCTCGGCACGCTCGCGACGCCGGAGCGCGGCGGCTACGACATGGCGCTCGACTTCTTCCCCAAGCTCGGCTCGCGGCTGTCGCAGAAGGCCGGCACCCTCTCGGGCGGCGAGCGCAAGATGCTGGCCATCGCGCGGGCGCTGCTCGGGCGGCCGCGCCTCCTGATGCTGGACGAGCCGACCGAGGGCGTCTGGATCGGCGTCATCGAGGAGATCGCCGACCGGCTCTCGGAACTCGTGCGCGAGATCGCGGTGATCATCGTCGAGCAGCATGTCGAGCTCGCGCTCCGCGTCTCGGACCGCGCCATCGTCATGGACCGCGGGCAGGTGGCGCTGAACGGCCCCTCGCGGGAGATCGCCGAGGATCCGAGGCTGACCCGCTACCTCGCGCCCTGAGGGGCGGGCCGCGCGAGAGCCTTGCATCCTCGCGGTCTTGCTGATGCTATCGTTCTCAACTGTTGAAACGGAGAGCGACGCATGGCGACCGGGCTGCTGCACGACGAGCGATACTTCTGGATCGAGCTGGGCAACTTCCTGCCCCTCGGCCCGCTGGCGCAGCCCTTCCCGGCGATGGACAGCCCGGACGGCAAGCGGCGCATCCTGAACCTGGTCCGCGCCAGCGGGATGATGGAGCATCTGGTCGAACTCGCGCCGCGCGAGGCGACGGTGGACGAGCTCGCCCGCGTTCACACCCGCGACTACATCGCCCTCGTGAACCGGCTGAGCGAGGGCTACGGCGGCGAGGTCGGGGACTTCACGGCCCTCTGCGCCGGCGGCTACGAGATCTGTGCGCTGGCGGCGGGGGGCTGCATCACGGCCTTCGACGCGGTGCTGGACGGCGAGGTCGACAACGCCTTCGCCCTCGTCCGCCCCTGCGGCCATCACGCCGAGGCGAATCGCGGGCGCGGCTTCGCCGTTTTCTCGAACGTCGCCGTCGCGGTCGCCGACGCCCGTGCGCGCGGGCGGGCCGAGCGCGTCGCGGTGGTGGACTGGGACGTCCATCACGGCAACGGCACGCAGTGGGCCTTCTACGAAGATCCGGACGTGCTCACGATCTCGATCCACCAGGACCGTCTCTACCCGGTCGACAGCGGCGCCCTCTCCGAGATCGGGGCCGGGGCCGGCGAGGGCTTCAACCTCAACGTCCCGCTGCCGGCGGGAAGCGGCCATGGGGCCTACGTGGCGGCGATGGAGCGCGTCGTGGTCCCCGCGCTGGAGGCGTTCAAGCCGGACCTCGTCGCGGTCGCCTGCGGTTTCGACGCCAACGCGTTCGATCCGCTGTCGCACATGATCTGCCACAGCGAGACCTTTCGGGAGATGACGCGTCAGGTGAAGGCCGTCGCCGACCACCTCTGCGGCGGCCGGCTCGTGGTGTGCCAGGAGGGCGGCTACGCCCCGGCCTACATCCCCTACTGCGCGATCCCGGTCATCGAGACGCTTTCCGGGCGATGCGCCGCCGTCGAGGATCCGATGTTCGATTTCGTCTCGAACATGGGCGGCCACGAGCTGCTGCCGCACCAGGAGAGCGCGATCGCCGCAGCCCGCGAGGTCGCGCGACGGATAAGATGAAGGCGCGTTCCGACCCGCGTGACGAGCCGGCGCACGCGGATTGCGGCTGGCCGAAGGGAAGCGTCGCTTGGCATGCCGTCTCCGGACTTCGTCTGGGAGGATCCCTGGGGCAGAGTCTCCACGTTTTCGGTCGTGCAAGCTGCCTAAACCCGATCGCGTCGGCTGTAGAGATGGGGTGGAGGCCGCTCTCCCCTGACGGCATCGCGATGCGCCAAGCTTGCGATGTCAACGCACAAGCTGAAGGAGAGGGCATCCGTGGGAGAGGTGTACCCTTCCGGCGAGGACCGTCGTGCACTCCCGCCCGGCCTGATCGCACATTGTCCTTATGGGCGCCCATAAGGACAGTTCGTTGATCTCGCGGCTCGAGATCGTGGAGACCGGCCGGCGTCGCCGTTGGTCGGATGCCGAGAAGCTTCG
>JAWLFJ010000235.1:0-3027 GCA_041685625.1 Paracoccaceae bacterium
CACCTACCGCCGGAGCGGAATCGTCCTCCTCCTGGTCGGGTTGGCCCTGGCGGGCGCGGTCTGGGGAATCAACCGGATCGTCATCAACGACAATCCGACCAAGTGGTTCTCCCCCTCCCACCCGATCCGGGTCGCCGACCGGGTCCTCAACGAGCATTTCGCCGGGACCTATCCCGCCTACCTCGCCCTGACCGTCCCCGAAGCGGAAGAGGATACCGAAGCATATGCCGCCGGGCTTTCCGCCCGGCGGCGCCGCGTCCACCGGGCGGAGGCGACGAGGCTCAGAGGCCGCCCATGCTCATGTACTTGATCTCGAGGAACTCCTCGATCCCGTACTTGGAGCCCTCGCGGCCGAGGCCGGACTGCTTGACGCCGCCGAAGGGCGCGACGGCGGTGGAGATGATGCCGTCGTTGATCCCGACGATGCCGTATTCCAGCGCCTCGCCCACGCGCCAGCAGCGGCCGACGTCGCGGGAGTAGAAGTAGGCGGCGAGGCCGAACTCGGTGTCGTTGGCCATCGCGATCGCCTCCTCCTCGGTGTCGAAGGGGAAGAGCGGGGCGACGGGACCGAAGGTCTCCTCCTTCGCCACCTTCATCGCCTGGGTGACGCCGGTGAGGACGGTGGGCGTATACCAGGTGCCGCCGAGCGCGTGGCGGAAGCCGCCATGCGCCGCCTCGCCGCCCTTCTCGAGCGCGTCGGCGACGTGGCTCTCGACCTTCTCGAGCCCCTGCTCGTCGATCAGGGGGCCGGTGGTCACGCCCTCCTCGAAGCCGTCACCGACGTTGAGGGCCCGGACCTTCTCCACCAGCTTCTCCGCGAAGGCGTCGTAGACGCCGCGCTGGACGTAGATGCGGTTGGCGCAGACGCAGGTCTGCCCGGCGTTGCGGAACTTGGAGGCCATGGCGCCGTCGACGGCGGCGTCGAGATCGGCGTCGTCGAACACGATGAAGGGCGCGTTGCCGCCGAGCTCGAGGCTGAGCTTCTTGATGTCGTCGGCGCACTGGCGCATCAGGATCCGCCCGACCTCGGTGGAGCCGGTGAAGGTCAGCTTGCGGACCTTCGGGTTGGCGCACATCTCCTCGCCCACCGCCGCGGAGTCGGTCGAGGCCACGACGTTGAAGACGCCCGCCGGGAAGCCCGCGCGCTCGGCCAGCACCGCCATCGCGGTGGCGGAGAGCGGCGTCTGCTCGGCCGGTTTCGAGACCACCGTGCAGCCGGCGGCGAAGGCGGGGGCGATCTTCCGCGCGATCATCGCGTTGGGGAAGTTCCAGGGCGTGATCGAGGCGACCACGCCCACCGGCTGCTTGATCGTGACGATGCGCTTGCCGTGGAACGGGGTCGGGATGACGTCGCCGTAGGTGCGCTTGCCCTCCTCGGCGAACCATTCGAGGAAGCTGGCGCCGTAGGCGATCTCGCCCTTGGCCTCGGCCAGCGGCTTGCCCATCTCGGCGGTCAGGATGGCGCCGAGGTCGTCCTGATGCTCCATCATCAGGTCGCGCAGCTTCATCACGAGGGCCGAGCGTTCGGACGCGAGCATCTTCGCCCAGGCCTTCTGCGCCTCGTAGGCGGCGTCGATCGCGGCGCGCGTCTCCTCCGGCCCGCAGTCGGCGACCTCGCAGACGGTCTCGCGCGTCGCGGGATTGCGCACGGCGAAGGTGCGGCCGGACGCGGCCCAGCGCCACTCGCCGTCGATCAGCGCGCGGCCCTCGAGCAGGGCGGGATCCTCGAGCTTGACGGGAAACTTGGCGGGAGCGTTCATGGTCCGTCCTCCTTGCGCGCGTCCGGGGCGCGTCGTCGGTCCTCGGGCTGGCCCTCAACTTGAGACCGCGGGCGCGCCGACGCAACGGCGCCGGCGCGGGGCGCCGCCTTGACGCGCCCGCCGCGCATGCCCGACAACCGCGCGCGACGCCGGCGGGGCACGCCGGCCCGCGGAGGCGGATCGGAGGACGGCATGAAGAAGGTCTACGGCTCGGCGGCCGACGCGCTGGACGGGCTCCTGTTCGACGGGATGACGATCGCGGCGGGGGGCTTCGGCCTCTGCGGCATTCCGGAGAACCTGATCGCGGCGATCCGCGACGCGGGGGTTAAGGACCTGACGGTCGCCTCGAACAACGCCGGGGTGGACGACTTCGGCCTCGGCCTGCTGCTGCAGACGAAGCAGGTGAAGAAGATGATCTCGTCCTATGTGGGCGAGAACGCGGAGTTCATGCGCCAGTTCCTGTCGGGCGAGCTCGAGCTCGAGTTCAACCCGCAGGGCACGCTGGCCGAGCGGATGCGCGCCGCGGGCGCCGGCATCCCGGGCTTCTACACCAGGACCGGCGTCGGCACGCAGATCGCCGAGGGCAAGGAGCACAAGGACTTCGACGGGGAGACCTACATCCTCGAGCGGGCGATCAAGGCCGACCTCTCCATCGTCAAGGCGTGGAAGGCCGATCCGACCGGCAACCTGATGTTCCGCAAGACCTCGCGCAACTTCAACCCGGACGCGGCGATGGCCGGCAGGGTCTGCGTCTGCGAGGTCGAGGAGATCGTGCCGGCCGGCTCGCTCGACCCCGACGCCATCCACCTGCCCGGCGTGTTCGTGCATCGCCTGGTGCAGGGCGAGTTCGAGAAGCGGATCGAGAAGCGCACCCTGCGCGAGACGGCCTGAGGAGAGCGAGAATGCCCTGGGATCGGAACCGAATGGCCGCCCGCGCCGCGCAGGAGCTCGAGGACGGGATGTACGTCAATCTCGGCATCGGCATCCCGACGCTGGTGTCGAACTTCATTCCCGAGGGGGTGTCTGTGACGCTCCAGTCGGAGAACGGGATGCTGGGCATGGGCCCCTTCCCGACCGAGAACGAGATCGACCCGGACCTGATCAACGCCGGCAAGCAGACCATCACCGAGCTGCCGCACACGAGCTACTTCGACAGCTCCACCAGCTTCGCGATGATCCGCGGCGGCAAGATCGACATGGCGATCCTCGGCGCCATGGAGGTGTCGGAGGAGGGCGACCTCGCCAACTGGATGATCCCCGGCAAGCT
>JAWLFJ010000116.1:0-12516 GCA_041685625.1 Paracoccaceae bacterium
GTAGCGCGCCACGAGCCGCATCCAGGTCGCGGGCCCGACATTGCGGCTGCACGCCAGCCTCAGGGCCGGGACCGGATCCTCCGGCACGGCCCGCGGCCGCGCCTCCAACGTCAAGCGTCCCTGCATCGCCTCTCCCGCGGTCCCTCGGCCCCCCCGAGAGACGGCGGAATCGGTGAACGCGTCGCTAACGCGCGCCGATGCGCGGCTCCGTCCCCGCGATCAGCCGCGCGATGTTGGCGTGATGCCGGACCCAGACCAGCGCCGCCAGCAGCACCGCGATGCCCACGGCCTCCCAGCGCCCGGCGAGGTAGAGCCCGGCGGGAACCGCCGCCGCCGAGGCGAGCCCGCCGACGGAGCTGCGCCGGCTGAGCGCCGCCGCCGCGGCCCAGGCCGCCAGCGCCCCGAGCCCCACGGGCCATGCGAGGCCCAGCGCGGCGCCCAGCAGCGTCGCCACGCCCTTGCCGCCCCGGAACCGAAGCCAGACCGGAAACACGTGCCCGAGCACGGCGCCCGCGGCCGCCAGCACCGCCGCGTCCCGCCCCCAGGCGGCGAAGACCAGCGCCGGAACCGCGCCCTTGGCCGCGTCGAGCAGCAGCGTCAGCGCCGCCGCGCCCTTGCCGCCGGTGCGCAGCACGTTCGTCGCGCCGATGTTGCCGGAGCCCACGCGCCGCAGGTCGCCGAGCCCGAACAGCCGCGCCAGCAGCAGGCCGAAGGGGACGGTTCCGGCGAGATACCCGCCGAGGAAGGCGGCCAGCAGCCACGGCGCGGCCGCCTCGAGGCCCGGCGCCGCGGCGCCGGAATCCACCAGCGCCCGCGCCCATTCGGGAAAGAACCGGATCACGCGCCCCTCCGATGCACCTCGCGGCCGGCGACCCAGGTCGCCTCCACCCGCCCCTGCATGCGCCGCCCGTCGAAGGGCGTGTTCTTGGAGCGCGAGCGCAAGGCGAAACGGTCCAGCACGAAGGGCGCGTCCGGATCGAACAGCACCAGATCGGCCGGCGCGCCCGGCGCGAGCCGCCCGCCCTCGAGCCCGAGGATGCGCGCGGGCGCGAGGCTCAGCCGGCGCCAGAGCGTCGCCAGCCCCATCGCGCCGCCATGCACCAGCTGCATCGCCGCCGGCAGCAGCGTCTCGAGGCCGACCGCCCCGGTCGCCGCCTGCTCGTAGGGCACGCGCTTGAGCTCCTCGTCCTGCGGCAGATGGCCCGAGCACACCACGTCGATCAGCCCCTCGGCCACGGCCTCGACCAGCGCGCGGCGGTCGTCCTCGGCCCGCAGCGGCGGATCGAGCTTGAAGAAGGTGCGCCATTCGTCGACGTCGAGCTCGTTCAGCGTGAGATGATGGATCGAGGCGCCCGCCGTCACCGCGAGCCCCTCCGCCTTGGCCCGCGCCAGCGCAGGAAGCGCGGCGGCGGTCGAGAGCATGTCCGCGTGGTAGCGCGCCCCGGTCAGCTCGACGAGCGCCAGGTCGCGCTCGAGCCCCATGCGCTCGGCGATCGCGGGGACGCCCGGCAGGCCGAGCTTGGTGGCGAAGAACCCCTCGGTCGCGCAGCCGCGCCGCGCGAAGTCCACGGCCTGCGGATGCGCCACAACCGGCGCGCCGATCGAGCGGGCGTAGGCGAGGCAGCGTCGCAGCACCGCCGCGTCCGCCACCGGCCGGTCGGCGTCGGTGAAGGCCACCACGCCGGCGTCGCGGAGGAACCCCATCTCGCTCATCGCCTCGCCGGCGAGGCCGCGGGTCAGCGCGCCCATCACCTCGACGCGCACCGGCGAGACCTCCGCCGCCCGGCGCTTGACGAACTCCGCGAGCGCCGGGTCGTCGATCGCGGGCTCGGTCGAGGGCTGCACCACGAAGGTGGTCACGCCCCCCGCCGCCGCCGCCTCGCCCGCCGTGCGGAAGCTCTCGCGGTGGCGCGCGCCGGGCTCGCCGACGAAGACGCCGACGTCGACGATGCCCGGCGCCAGCGCGAGGCCGCGGCAGTCGATCACGGCGGCGTCCGCCGGCGCCTCGACGACGCCGACCGCGGCGATGCGCCCGCCCTCGATCAGCAGGTCGCCGCGCGTCTCGGTCTCGGCCTCCGGATCGACGAGCCGCGCGTCCCTCAGCAGCACCGTTCCGTTCACGCCGCCCGCTCCCGCCCCGTCGCCGCCTCGGCGAGGCCGGCGAGCCGCGCCGCCTCCGCCTCCGAGCCCGCCTCCAGAGTCACGCCCGAGACCTCGCCGAGGCTCACCCGCGATCCCTGGCGCCGCACCTCGGTCGCGCCGCCGAGCGAGCGTCGCCCGACGATCCGCCAGCGCCCGAGCCGCCGCTCCGCCGTCAGCGCCCGCCGGTCGGTCAGCAGCCCCGCACGCGGCGTGAACGCCGCCCACAGCACCAGCCCCGCCCCGACCGGCGCGTAGAGCGTCAGCGCCCAGAGCGCGAGGTCGAGGACCAGCCAGCCCGTGCCTGCGCCGAAGACCTCGACGGCGACGCCGAGGACGAACACCGCCGCCCAGTAGAAGAGCCACAGCGCCGTCCGCCGCGCCGAGGGCCGCAGCGGCGCGCCCTCCCACAACGTCCGCTCCCCGGGCTCGAGCCAGAGCGCCCAGTTCGGCTTGGCGAAGCCGCTCACGCCGCGCCCCCCGCCAGCAGTTCCAGCACCGCCATGCGCACGGCGACGCCCATCTCGACCTGCTCGGCGATCACGCTGCGCTCCGGATCGTCGGCCACCAGCGCGTCGATCTCGACGCCGCGGTTCATCGGGCCGGGATGCATCACGATGGCGTCGGGCTTGGCCCGCGCGAGCTTGCGGTGATCGAGGCCGTAGCGGTGGAAGTATTCGCGCCGCGAGGGGGCGAAGGCGCCCTCCATCCGCTCGCGCTGGAGGCGCAGCATCATCACCACGTCAGCGCCCTCGAGCGCCGTCTCCATGTCGTCGAACACCTCGACGCCGTAGCGCTCCACCTCCGGCGGCAGCAGCGTCGGCGGCGCGCAGACCCGCACCCGGTTCTCCATCAGGCCGAGCAGGATCATGTTGGAACGCGCCACGCGGCTGTGCGCCACGTCCCCGCAGATCGCCACCGTCAGCCGGTGCAGCCGGCGCTTGCGCCGCCGGATCGTCAGCGCGTCGAGCAGCGCCTGGGTGGGGTGCTCGTGGCGTCCGTCGCCGGCGTTGACCACCGCCGCGTCGACCTTCTGCGCGAGCAGCGCCGGCGCCCCCGACATCTCGTGACGCACCACGATCACGTCCGGGCGCATCGCGTTCAGCGTCGCCGCGGTGTCGAGCAGCGTCTCCCCCTTGGCGAGCGAGGAGGTGCGCACGCTCATGTTCATCACGTCGGCGCCGAGGCGCTTGCCCGCGAGTTCGAAACTCGCCTGCGTCCGGGTCGAATTCTCGAAGAAGAGGTTGATCTGCGTGCGACCGCGCAGCCGGCCCTTGAGGTCGGGACCGGTCCGGCCGGACGCGTGGGTCTCGGCGCGGTCGAGCACGGCGAGCACGTCCGCGGGCGAGAGCCCTTCGATGCCGAGGAGATGACGATGCGCAAACGCGGTCACGGGGGCGGGATCCCTTCGGGGGCCGAACGGGCGCGACCCTATCCGCGGTCGTGGCGGCGCCGCAAGCGGCGCCCGCGCGGCGGAGGGGCGCCGCGGGGCCCGCCCCTTTCGGGGCGGGGCGCCGCGCGCCCTCCGCGCGGGCCGGACCCGCGCCTCGGCCGTTCAGACCCGCGCGCGCGCGCTGTCGCCGGCCGGACCGTCGCCGCCGCGGCGCGGGCGCGGACGGCGCTTGCGCCCGGGCGCGCCGCCGCCGCCGGCCCGCCGCGGCGTCGCCTCGGCGCCCGCGCCCGACCCCGATCCGGCGCGCGGCTTGCCGCCGCCGCCGCGCCGGCGCCGCTCGCCGCCGCGGTCCGCGTCGCCCTCGGAGGCCGCCGGAACCGGACCGGCCGGCGTCAGGGTCACGCCCGTCAGCCGCTCGATCGCGCGCAGCGCCGAACGCTCGCCCGGATCGCAGAGGCTGACCGCCGCGCCGCCCTCGCCGGCGCGCGCGGTGCGGCCGATGCGGTGCACGTAGCTCTCGGGCTCCACCGGCAGGTCGTAGTTGATCACGTGCGTCACCTTGTCGACGTCGATGCCGCGCGCCGCGATGTCGGTGGCCACGAGCACCCGCGCCTCGCCGGCGCGGAAGCGCTTTAGCGCCGTCTGGCGCGCGCCCTGCCCCTTGTTCCCGTGGATCGCGTCGGCGGCCACGCCGTCCTTGTCGAGGCGCTTGGCCACGCGGTCGGCGCCGTGCTTGGTGCGCGTGAAGACGATCACCCGGCTGAACGCGGGATCCGCCAGCAGCGACGCCAGCGCCGCCGGCTTGTCGGCGGTCGCGACATGCCGGACCTCCTGCCGGATGCGTTCCACCGGCGTCGACTGCGGCTGGATCTCCACCCGCTCCGGCGCATGCAGAAGCTCGGCCGCCAGCGTCGCGATCTCCTTCGGCATCGTCGCCGAGAACAGCAGCGACTGGCGCGCCTTCGGCAGCGCGGCGGCGATCTTCCGCACGTCGCGCACGAAGCCCATGTCGAGCATCCGGTCCGCTTCGTCGAGCACGAAGGTCCCGACGTCCTCCAGCGTCAGCAGACGCTGGTTCATCAGGTCCATCAGCCGGCCCGGCGTCGCCACCAGCACGTCGACGCCGCGCGCCAGCGTCTTGGCCTGCGGGTTCTGGCCGACGCCGCCGAAGATCACCGTGGCGCGCAGATGCGTGTCCTTGGCGTAGGCGCGGAAATCCTCGCCGATCTGGATCGCGAGTTCGCGCGTCGGCGCGAGGATCAGCGCGCGCGGCGCCTTCGGCCGGCGCCGCTCTCCCCCGGCGCCGAGAAGGCGGTCGAGGATCGGCAGCGCGAAGGCCGCGGTCTTGCCGGTGCCGGTCTGGGCGATGCCCAGAAGGTCCTTGCCGGCCATGAGACGGGGGATCGCCTGCGCCTGGATCGGCGTCGGCACGGTGTGCCCGCGCGCCGCGAGGGCGTCGAGCAGGGGCGCGCGCAGTCCGAGCGCGGCGAAGGTCGTGTCGGTCAAGAAAGTGTCCTGTTCAGCGGCCGGAGGTCCGCGCCGAATGGCGCTCTCCGGATCCGAAGCCGGCCGCATGATCCGGCGTCGGGCGCGGCCGACACGGGACGGATGGATGGGGGCCGGGTCCCGCGGATCGGCGCCGTGGGTCGCCGCGGAACCACCGCGGACCGGCGCGTCGCGCAGCCGCGGGGGCCGCACGACGCTCAGATGGCCCGGCGGGCCCGGAAGGTCAAGCGAAACCGCCGCGGCGACGGCGAAAGACGGCCGTCGTCGCGCCGCCGGCGGCGGCGTCGGGGCCGCGACGGCGCAAGCTTCAGTCCTCGATCAGGAAGACGTGCAGCGCCTTCGGCCCGTGCGCGCCGAGCTGCAGCGTCGCGCCGATGTCGGCGCTTCGCGACGGGCCGGTCACGAGGTTGAGCGTGCGCGGCGTCGCCCCGGCGCCGCGCGCCGCCGCGAACAGCTCCTCGAGCCCGCCGAGCAGCTCCGAGCGGCGCAGCACCACGAAATGCGTCTCGCCGAGGAAGGTCAGCGTCACCGGGTTGTCGGGCCCCGAACGCAGCGCCAGCGTCCCGGTCTCGGCCACGCCGCGGAAGGCGCGGCTCAGCGTCGCCGGCTCCTCGAGCCGCCCCGGCCCGCGGGTGACCTCGGTGCCGGCCCAGTCGAGCCCGGCGAAGTCCGGCTCCTCGCCGATCCGGATCGCCCGCGCCAGGTTGCGCGCGCGCAGCGCCTCGGCCAGCGCCGCCGGCAGCGCCTCCATGGACGGCAGGCGGGTCAGCGTGCCGTCGACCGCCGCCAGCTTCGCCTCGAACTGCGCCGCGCGCGCCTCGTCGACGCTGGCGGCGCGCGCCCGCACCGGCGCCGTCTGCCGCCCGGCCGAGCCGAGGCGCGCGCGCACCGCCGCGGCCCGGTCCCCCGGCGCCGAGGCCGCCTCGCGCACCCGCCCGAGGATGCGCTCCCGCGCGCTCACGACGGACGCCCCTCGGCGTCCGGCCGATAGCGGCTCATGAAGGTGCCTCCCGGCTCCGGCGCGGGGAAGTCGCGCTGATCGGTCCAGCCCGCCCCGACCCAGGGCAGCTTCGCGATCCGCCCGCCCCGGCCCATCGCCGAGAGCGCCCGCGCCGCGATCCCGGCGCCGAGCCGGTAGAGCGCCGGCCGCTCCGCCACGAAGCGCCAGAGCCCCAGCCCCCAGCGCGTCGCCGAGGGCGTCAGCCGCTTCTCGAACTCCCGCTCGCGCCAGCTACGCATCATCCGCGGCAGCGGGATGCGCATCGGGCAGACCGCCTCGCAGCGCCCGCAGAAGGTGGAGGCGTTGGGCAGATGCCCGCCCTCCTCCACCCCGATCAGGCTCGGCGTCAGCACCGCGCCCATCGGGCCGGGATAGACCCAGCCGTAGGCGTGCCCGCCGACCGCGTTGTAGACCGGGCAGTGGTTCATGCAGGCCCCGCAGCGGATGCAGCGCAGCATGTCCTGGAACTCGGTCCCGAGCATGTTGGAGCGCCCGTTGTCGAGCAGGACGACGTGATACTCCTCCGGCCCGTCCGGGTCCTCCGCCCGCCGCGGGCCCTGGGAGAAGGTCGTGTAGACGCTCATCTCCTGCCCGGTCGCCGAACGCGCCAGCACCCGGAGGATCGTCGAGGCGTCCTCCAGCGTCGGCACGATCTTCTCGATCGAGGCCATCACGACGTGCACCTTCGGCAGGCTCTGGCTGAGATCGCCGTTGCCCTCGTTGGTGACGATCACGCTCTGGCCGGTCTCGGCGATCAGCATGTTGGCGCCGGTGATGCCGACCTCCGCCTCGAAGTACTTCTTGCGGAGCACCGTCCGCGCCTCGGCCAGCAGCGTGTCGAGCCCCTCGAGGTCGCGCCCCTCCGGCAGGTGCCCGTGCGCCTTCCGGAACGCCTCGCGCACCTCCTCGACGGTGACGTGAACGGCCGGCGCGATGATGTGGGACGGGTGCTCGCCGCGCAGCTGGATGATGTATTCGCCGAGATCGGTCTCCACCGGCGCGATGCCGTTCTCCGCCAGGAAGTCGTTGATCCCGCACTCCTCGGAGATCATCGTCTTGCCCTTGTTGACGGTCTTCGCCTCGGCCTTGCGGCAGATGTCGAGGACGATGCGCCGCGCGTCCTCGGCCGTCTCCGCCCAATGGACGTGGCCGCCGGACTCCGTCACGCGCCGCTCGTATTCCTCGAGATAGAGGTCGAGATGGCCGAGCACGTGGTCCTTGAGGTCCCGCGCCGCGTCGCGCAGGTCGTCGAACTCCGGCAGCGCCGCCCGCGCCTGCGCCCGCTTGGTCGAGAAGCCGGGCTTGGCGAAGGCGAGCGCCGACTGCAGCTTCTCGTCGGCGAGCGCCCCGCGCGCGTTGCGCTTGAACTCGGGCGTGGTGGACTGGAGCGTCATCGCGCCTCTCCCTCGCCGATCGCCGGGGTGTCGGTCATGCCGGCCAGCACCTCGACCACGTGGCGCGCGCGCGCCCGCCGCCCCTCGCGCGTCAGACGCCCGGCCATGTTCATCAGGCAGCCGAGATCGCCGGCCAGCACGAGGTCCGCGCCGCTCGCGTCGATGTTGGCCGCCTTGTCGCCGACCATCTTGCCGGAGATGTCGGGATACTTGACGCAGAAGGTGCCGCCGAAGCCGCAGCAGACCTCGGCCTCCTCCATCTCGCGCAGCTCCAGCCCCTCGACGCTGGCCAGCAGCTTTCTCGGCTGCGTCTTGACGCCGAGCCCGCGCAGGCCGGAGCAGCTGTCGTGATAGGTCGCCGCCGCCTCGAGCTTCGCCTCCACCCGCTCGACGCCGAGCACGTCGGTCAGGAAGCTGACGATCTCGTGCGTGCGCCCGGCAAGCGATTCCGCCCGGCGCCGCCAGCGCACGGAATCGTCGAACATCGCCGGATAGTCCTTGACGACGGTCCCCGCGCAGGAGCCCGAGGGGACCACGACGTGGTCGTAGTCCTGAAACGCCTCGATCACCTTGCGGGCCAGCGCCCGCGCGCCCTTGCGGTCGCCGGAGTTCCAGCCCGGCTGCCCGCAGCAGGTCTGCGCCGCCGGCACGCGCACGTCGCAGCCCGCGTCCTCTAGAAGCTTCACGGCGGCGAAACCGACGCTCGGGCGGAACATGTCGACGAGGCAGGTCACGAACAGGGCCACCTTCGGCCCCGCGGCGGCGGTGTCGGTCATCTCGCCGATCCTCCCGGAAAGCGTTTGACGCAACCAACCACGCGCCGCCCGCCCCGGCAAGCGCGGCGCCCGGCCGCGGCCCCTTCCCTCCCGCGCGGCTTTCGGCTATGCGGCCGGCTCCCGCGCCGTCACACCCCTGGAGGGACGCGCGGGCGTGATCCGGGCCGATCGTCGGCCCGGCTTCCTGATCAGGAGACGCGACCGATGGCCGAGCTTCCCATCCTCGAGGCCGTCGCGCGTCCGGGCACGGGCAAAGGGGCTGCCCGCGCCGCGCGACGCGACGGCTACGTGCCGGGCGTGATCTACGGGGGCGGCGAGGAGCCGGTCTCGATCAACGTCCGCTTCAACGTCCTCATCAAGGCCCTGAAGGCGGGCCGCTTCCTCTCCACCCTGCTCAACGTGCGGGTGGACGGAACGGATCACCGCGTGATCTGCCGCGCCGTGCAGCGCGACATCGTCCGCGACCTGCCCGTGCATGTCGACTTCCTGCGCCTGACCGAGCGCAGCCGCATCAACCTCTACATCCCCGTGGAGTTCGTGAACCACGAGGATTCGCCCGGCCTCAAGCGCGGCGGCGTGCTCACGGTGGTGCGCCCGGAGGTGGAGCTGAAGGTGACCGCCGGCGACATCCCCGAGAAGGTCGTCGCCGACCTCTCCGGCGTCGACATCGGAGACACGGTCACGATCTCCGGCATCCCGCTGCCCAAGGGCACGCGGCCGATGATCACCGACCGCGACTTCGTGATCGCCAACGTCTCCGCTCCGTCCGGCCTCGTCTCGGCCGAGGCGGAGGAGGCCGCCGAAGCCACCGAAGCCGCCGAGGAGGCGGAGGAGGCCTGAGCCTCCCGACCTCGCCGAAGTCTGCGCGGCCCCGTCCGGACGCCCCGGCCGGGGCCGTGTCCGTTCATGGACCGGGGCGCCGCGCAGGCTGCCGACTTCAGATCACGCCGAAGATCACGCCGATCAGTCTCGGCGCCGGCGCGGCGGAGGCCGGCGTCCGCACCACCGGGACGCCGAGCGGCTGGCCGAGGTCGCAGCAAGGACCTCGGCCAGCGTCGCCGGCGACGGATGCCCCGGCGCGACGACCGGGGCCAGCGGCCCTCAGGCGACGACCGTCCGCACCGCGACGCCATGCGCCCGCCTGTGGCGCCGCGCCGAGCCATCTCGCTCCGGGCGGACCACAGCCGGTCCCTGCGGCGTCGGCGGGAGGCCCCAGACGACGATGCGGTCGGGAACGCAGGGCAGCCGCGCGAGCGAGAGCGGCGGACCGCCGAGCGCGGTCCGGAACGCGCGCTCGGTCGTCTGGCCGATCTTCCCCTCCCGGCCCGCTCCGCGCAGGATCCCGCCTGGCCCGCGCCGAAGTCGCCCGCGCGGCGCCGAGGCCGACCTTCCGAGGGCGCGCGCGGATCGGCCGCCGACGGGCGGGAGGGACCGGCGCGCACCCCCGGCCCCGCCGACGCCTTGCCGCCGCGCCCGGCGCGCGTTACCTCCCGCGGACCCGCTCCCGGACCCGGACGTCCCGCCATGCTGCTCTTCGTCGGTCTCGGCAATCCCGGCCGCGAACACGCCCGCCAGCGCCACAACATCGGCTTCATGGCGGTCGACCGCATCGCCGCGGATCACGGCTTCCCGCCCTGGCGCGGCAAGTTCCAGGGCAAGGTGTCGGAAGGCCGGCTCGGCGGCGGGAAGGTGCTGCTCCTGAAGCCCGAGACCTACATGAACCTCTCCGGCGGCTCCGTCGCGGCGGCCGTGCGCTTCCACAAGCTCGAGCCCGCCGACGTCGTCGTGTTCCACGACGAGCTCGACCTCGCCCCCGGCAAGTGCCGGGTGAAGCGCGGCGGCGGGCATGCCGGGCACAACGGCCTGCGCGACATCCACCGCCATCTCGGCCCGGACTACGTCCGCGTGCGCCTCGGCATCGGCCATCCGGGCGACAAGGCCAAGGTCTCCGGATACGTGCTGCACGACTTCTCGAAGGCGGAGGAGGGCTGGCTCGACGATCTCCTGCGGGGCGTCTCCGACGGCGCCCCGAAGCTCGCGGCAGGCGACGAGGGCGGCTTCATGAACGCCGTCGCGCTGCGGACCCAGCCCGCCCGCCCGAAGCCCGAGCGCAAGGCGGCGTCGGGCGAAGCCGCGCCGCCGGGCGCGCCGGCCACCGCCGGGGCGAAGCCGGCGGCGGAGGTTCCCCCCGCCCCCCGCTCGCCGCTCGAGCGCCTCAGGCGGCGCTTTTCCTGAGCCGCCGCGCCGGCGCCGGCGCGGCGCGCCCGAAGCGCCGACGCGCGTTCGGAGGACGACCGACATCCGCCGTTCGCCGCATGCCTGAAGGCGGCTTCGGGACGGGACGCCCCCGTCGCCTTGACCCCCGCCCCGGCGCGTGCCAATCGCCCGGCCGACCCGGACGCCGAAGGGGACCCCGATGGGCTTCAAATGCGGAATCGTGGGGCTGCCGAACGTCGGCAAGTCCACCCTCTTCAACGCCCTGACCCGCACCGCCGCGGCCCAGGCCGCCAACTTCCCCTTCTGCACCATCGAGCCGAACGTCGGCGAGGTCGCGGTGCCCGACGAGCGTCTGCTGCGCATCGCCGGGATCGCCAGGTCGAAGGAGGTGATCCCCACCCGCCTCACCTTCGTCGACATCGCCGGCCTGGTGAAGGGCGCCTCCCGCGGCGAGGGCCTCGGCAACCAGTTCCTCGCCAACATCCGAGAGGTCGACGCCGTCGCCCACGTCCTGCGCTGCTTCGAGGACCCGGACGTCGCGCATGTCGAGGGGCGGGTCGATCCGGTCGCCGACGCCGAGATCATCGAGACCGAGCTGATGCTCGCCGACCTCGAGAGCGTCGAGCGCCGCCTCGACAACCTCGCCCGCAAGATCCGCGGCGGCGACAAGGAGGCCGTGCAGCAGGACCGCCTGCTCCGGCTCGCCAAGGCGGCGCTCGACGAGGGCCGCCCGGCCCGCACCCTCGAGATCGCCGAGGACGACGCGAAGGCCTGGACGGGCCTGCAGCTCCTGACCGCCAAGCCGGTGCTCTACGTCTGCAACGTGGACGAGGCCGACGCCGCGACCGGCAACGAGGCCTCGCGCCGGGTCGAGGCGATGGCCGCCGAGCAGGGCGCCGCCGCAGTGGTGATCTCCGCCGCGATCGAGGCGGAGATCGCGCAGCTCGACGACGCCGAACGCGCCGAGTTCCTCGCCGATCTCGGCCTCGAGGAACCCGGCCTCGACCGGATGATCCGCGCCGGCTACGCCCTGCTCGGCCTGCGCACCTACTTCACCGCCGGCCCGAAGGAGACCCGCGCCTGGACGATTCCGGCGGGCGCCCTCGCCCCCCGGGCGGCCGGCGTGATCCACGGCGACTTCGAGCGCGGCTTCATCCGCGCCGAGACCATCGCCTACGACGACTACGTCGCGCTCGGCGGCGAGCAGGCCGCCAAGGAGGCCGGCAGGATGCGCGTCGAGGGCAAGGCCTACGAGGTCGCCGACGGCGACGTGCTGCACTTCCTGTTCAACGCCTGAGGCGCCGTAGATCCGTCGGCAAGGCCGCACGAGGATCCTGCCTCCGTCGCGCATGACGCGTCGGGGGAGGCTGCGGTATGGGATCCTTGGTGTTCGGCGTGGCGGGCGGGGTCTGCGGCGCGGCGATCGCGGTCTGGTGCGGCGGATCGATCGCGCTCGCCGTCGTCGTCTACTGCGTCTCGGGGGCGGCGGCGCTGGTCGCGGCCTCGACGCTGCGCGCCTACGGCCCCGCCCGGGCGGCTCGCGACCTGTCCCGCGACCTGCCGTAGCGCTTGCGCCGAGCGCCGGGCGGGTGGGGGCTGCACGGCGGGCTCCGACAGGGAAATCCCGTGGGGTGTCGGGGTCGGAGCCCGCCGTATCACCGCCCCCACGGCCCTGGGGATCGGCCGCGAGGTCTCCTGGGGAGTGCATCACGACGCTACGCTTGTGAAAGCCGGACCATACTCGCATCCGGCCGCCCCCCCTCGGAGCGATGAGCGGTACGCCACTCACGAACCGAGCATAGGATGTATGGCCGATCCGAAAAATCCTCAGAAACGGTGAGGGCGTTTCAGCCAAGCCTTTGCGAATGTTGCCCTCGGCCTTTCGCCCTGTGAAGGCAGCCGCCGCAAGGCGGCGTCCGCGGGGCGATTCGACCGGGCCGGGGGTTGCGCGCCCCATCGGCTTCGGACTATCAGGAACAAAACCGGAACACAGGGGATCGCCATGCCGCCGACCGACCCGCGCCGCCTCGCCGCCGATCTCCGACGCCGCCCGACCCTGCGCCTCGGCGCGGCGCCGCGCGGGGCGGAGCG
>JAWLFJ010000236.1:0-3007 GCA_041685625.1 Paracoccaceae bacterium
GGGGCCAGTGCTCAGCCCCTCCCGCATAACCCTCGAAAACAACGGAAAAATCCGGCCGTAGCCGGATCGGGAGAACGCTTTCGCGAGGGCAAGTGGCGGAGGGAGAGGGATTCGAACCCCCGGGCCCCTCTCGGGGCCTCCCGTTTTCAAGACGGGCGCCTTCGACCGCTCGGCCATCCCTCCCGCACGTGGAAGTGGTAGGCAGGCCGGCCGGCCGTCGCAAGCGTCCGTCGCGGCGGCTTGATCCGCCCGGTCGAGCGCGGCAGGGAGGGGCGCTGGCAGCGCGTCGGCGCGTGGAGTAGGCTTCAGTTGCGGGATCGGGAGGCGTTCGGAATGCGGGGAGCGGAAGGTAGGCTCGGCGCGGCGACGGCGGCGGTCTTCGCCGCGACCTCGGCTTGGGCTGCGGCGCCGGAACGGGGCGTGGCCGCGTGGGACGGGGCGCCGTCCTTCGGCGGCGCCTGGATCGCCCATGGCGAGGCCGGGTCGCGGCCGTCGCGCGTGCGCGTCGCGTCCGCCGACGGCGGCGAGACGGAGGCGGTGCCGATCCGCGCCGGCTCCGGCGTCGGGACGGGGTTCACGGTCTCGGCGGCGGTGGCGCGGGCCCTGGATCTCGCGCCGGGGCGGCCGGCCACGCTGATCCTGACGTCGGTCGACGGGTCCGGGATCCCAAGCCCGGAGGGGACGACGGGGAACTCGGAGCCGCGCTCCGACGCGCCGGCGTCGGCGGAGGACGGCGCTGCGCAAGCCCGGCCTGACGAGACCGCGCCCGCCGCCGCGGAGCCGCCGCCGGCGCGGCGCGCGGCGCGACCCCCGCCCCCGCGGACCCGAGCGAGCGCGCTGGCGTCGACGCCGCGGGCGTCGCACACGGATCGGGTGCGCGGCGCGCTCGTCGAGGCGCGCGCTCCGCGACCGCGACCCGGGGCGTCCGAGGCCCCCTCGGCCTCGCCGCGGCCTCTCGGCCGACCCGGGCCGGGGACGCCGTCGTGAGCCGCCGCATCGCGACGGCTCTGGTCTTCGTGCTGGCGCTGGCCGGTGCGGGGACCGCCTCGGCGGCGACCTTCGACCTGCGCGCGGAGGAGGCGCTGGTGGTCGATCACGAGACCGGCGCGACGCTGCTGGCGAAGAACGCCGACGTCGCCGTGCCCCCGGCCTCGATGCTGAAGCTGATGACGCTCAACATGGTGTTCGAGGCGCTCAAGGAAGGCCGCCTCGCGCTCGACGACCGTTTCCCGGTGTCGGAGAAGGCCTGGCGCATGGGCGGCTCCAAGATGTTCCTGCGCGCGGGAGAGCGCCCGACGGTGGAGGAGCTGATCCGCGGCGTGGTCGTGCTGTCGGGCAACGACGCCTGCGTGGTGCTGGCCGAAGGGCTGGCGGGCACCGAGGACGGCTTCGCCGCGCGCATGACGGCGCGGGCGCGCGAGCTCGGCATGGAGGACAGCCGTTTCGGCAATTCGACCGGCTGGCCGGCCCCGGACACCGAGATGAGCCCGCGGGACCTCGTCTTCCTCGCGCGTCGGATCATCAGCGAGTTTCCCGGCTATTACGAGTACTTCGCCGAGACCAGCTACGTCTGGGACGACATCGAGCAGCGCAACCGCAATCCGCTGCTCTACGCCGATCTCGGCGCCGACGGCCTCAAGACCGGGCATACCGAGGAGGCGGGCTACGGACTCGTCGGCTCGGCGATCCGCGACGGGCGCAGGATCGTGTTCATGGTCGGCGGCTATGACGACCGGGCCGCGCGGGCGACCGAATCCGAGCGGCTGGTGGAGTGGGCGTTCCGCGAATTCTCCAACGAGACCCTGTTCCGTGCCGGCGAACCGCTGGGCGAGGCGGAGGTCTGGCTGGGCGCCTCGCCCCGGGTCGGACTGACGGTGGCGGAGGACCTCAAGGCCACGGTCCCCTTCGGAAAGCGCGACGAGGTGCGGGCGCGGATCGTCTGGGAGGGGCCGCTGGAGGCGCCGATCCGGGCGGGCGAGATGGTCGCGGAGATGAGCGTCGAGGCGCCGGGCCTCGCGCCCGTGAGCGTCCCGGTGGTGGCGGCCGAGGACGTCGAGGAGGGCGGCTGGACGGTGCGGCTCGGCGCGGCGGGGCGGCTGCTGATCCGGGACCTCTCGGGCCTCCGGGACTGACGGGGGCGCGGGTGTTCGGGGATCGTTCCGGGGTCGCGGCGGCCTCCGTTCGCGGATCGTTCCTGTCCTTCGAGGGCGGAGACGGCGCCGGCAAGACCACGCAGCTGCGCCGCCTCGCGGCGCGCCTCCGGGCCGAGGGGCGCGACGTGGTGGAGACGCGCGAGCCCGGCGGCGCCCCCGGCGCGGAGGAGATCCGGCGCCTTCTGCTGGAGGGCGAGGCGGGGCGCTGGTCGCCGGTCTCGGAGCTTCTGCTGTTCAACGCGGCGCGGCGCGATCACGCCGAGCGGGTGATCCTGCCGGCGCTGGCGCGCGGGGCGGTCGTGCTCTCGGACCGGTTCGCGGATTCGACGCGGGTCTATCAGGCGCTGGCGCGCGAGGGCGCGGCGGCGCCGGGGCTGCCGGAGGGCGGGCCCGAGCTCGCCGAGGCGCTGCACCGGCTGGTGATCGGCTTCGAGCCGGACGCGACGCTGATCTTCGACCTCGACCCGAAGCTGGCGCTGGCGCGGGGCGAGGCGCGGGGCGGGGCGGAGAGCCGGTTCGAGCGCCTCGGCCTCGCGTTCCACGAGGCGGTGAGGGCGCGCTTCCGGGCGCTGGCGGAGGCGCATCCCCGGCGCTGCCGGCTGGTCGACGCCTCGGGCGACGCGGACACGGTGGCCGCGCGGGTCGAGGCGGCGCTCGCCGACGTTCTGGAGGCGACGGGATGAGCGCGGCGTATGGCGCGGGGGCGACCGGCGGGAGGCTCCGAGCGGAGCGCACCCGCGCCGGAACGGCTGGGGCTTCGGCGCCGGCGCCCCGTGGCGGCGCGCGACGGCAGGGCCGGGCGCCCGAGCCGATCCGCCTCGCGGATCGGCGGCGCCGCGTGACGGGCTCGATGC
>JAWLFJ010000117.1:0-12248 GCA_041685625.1 Paracoccaceae bacterium
CTGGCCGATGGGGGCGCGGGTCGACTGCCGGGCCGATTGATCGAACCGCGGCGCCCCCGAGGCGGGCGGGGCGCCGCGGCCCGAGCCGCGACGCCCATCGCGGCAGAGGGCGGCCCTCAGCCCTTCTTCAGCACCCGCCGGCCCAGCAGCTCCGCGATCTGCACCGCGTTCAGCGCCGCGCCCTTGCGCAAATTGTCCGAGACGCACCAGAGGTTCAGGCCGTTCTCGATGGTCGGATCCTGCCGGATGCGGGAGATGTAGGTGGCGAACTCGCCCACGCATTCGACCGGCGTGACGTAGCCGCCGTCCTCGCGCTTGTCGACGACCATGATCCCCGGCGCCTCGCGCAGGATGTCGCGCGCCTCGTCCTCGTCGAGGAACTCCTCGGTCTCGATGTTGATCGCCTCGGAATGGCCCACGAACACCGGCACGCGCACGCAGGTCGCCGTCAGCTTGATCGCGGGATCCACGATCTTCTTGGTCTCGGCGACCATCTTCCACTCCTCCTTGGTGCTCCCGTCGTCCATGAAGACGTCGATGTGCGGGATCACGTTGAAGGCGATCTGCTTCGGATAGACCTTGGGCGCGACCTCCTGCCCCGGCACGTAGAGTCCCTTGGTCTGGTTCCAGAGCTCGTCCATCGCGTCCTTGCCGGAGCCGGAGACCGACTGGTAGGTGCTCACCACAACGCGTTTGATCTTCGCGCGGTCGTGCAGCGGCTTCAGCGCCACCACCATCTGCGCGGTCGAACAGTTCGGGTTGGCGATGATGTTCTTCTTCGCATAGCCGTCGATCGCCTCCGGATTCACCTCCGGCACGATCAGCGGCACGTCGGGGTCCATCCGGTAGAGGCTGGAGTTGTCGATCACCACGCAGCCCGCCTTCGCCGCCTTCGGCGCGTAGACCTTGGTGGCGTCGGAGCCGATGGCGAACAGCGCCATGTCCCAGCCGGCGAAGTCGAAATGCTCCAGGTCCTGGGTCTTGAGGGTGCGGTCCCCGAAGCTGCACTCGCTGCCCAGCGACCGGCGCGAGGCGAGGGCGACGATCTCGTCCACGGGAAACTCGCGCTCGGCGAGGATGCTCAGCATCTCCCGCCCGACGTTCCCGGTGGCGCCGACGACGGCGACGCGATAGCCCATGACATGTCCTTCCGCTCATGATCCGCGGTCGCGCGGCGTTTATCGCGCCGCAGGGGCGAAGGGAAGGGCGCCGCCCGGCGCCTCGATCAGCGGAGGCCGGGCGAGAAGGCCGTCCCGGCGGCGCCCACCCCTTGCGTGACGCCGCTCCCCGGCCGCGCTACCCTCGGCCCCACCACCACATGCCGCGCGCCAGGGCACGAACCGCGAAGGCCCGTCCGCGCGCCCGGAGACCGGAGGGCCGCCGATGCGCCGCCACACCCTCGCCGCCGCCCTCGCGGTGGGCTTCGCCGCCCCCGTCCTCGCCGACGCGCCCCGCGTCGTCGGCGCCGAGGCGACCCGCCAGGGCGACGCCTGGCGCTTCGACGTCACCGTCGCGCATGCGGACGAGGGCTGGGACCACTACGCCGACGCCTGGCAGGTCCGCACGCCGGGGGGCGAGGTCCTCGGCACGCGGGAACTCCTGCATCCCCATGTCGAGGAGCAGCCGTTCACCCGCTCCCTCTCCGGCGTCGCGATCCCCGAAGGCGTCGCCCGCGTCCACCTCGTCGCGCGCGATTCCGTCCACGGCTGGGGAGAGCCCCATCCGCTCGACCTGCCGCGCTGAGCGCGGGGAGTCACATCCGGCACATCTCGAACATCGTCTCGATCGAGCGCCAGGACTTCTCGAGCGTGTAGTCGCCCCCGGAGCCCTTCACGCCCTTGGCGCGCACCTTCATCGCGAAGCGCTCGCGCAGCGCGTCGGCGAGGCGGGAGTCGCGACCGAACCGCGTCGTCCAGTAGCGCCCCGCCTCGTCCCAACGCATCGTCCGGCGGATCCGGTCGTCCCTGTCGAAGACGAACACCACCTCGATCTCGTCGCCGAGCGCCCGCACCTCGGCGCGTCCCTCCTGCGGCGCGCGCCAGGCGACGAAGGCCTTGTCGTCGCCGCGCTCGCAGAGCGCCGCGAACCGCCCCTCGCCCTTCTCGCGCACCTGCGCGATCGCGCCGTTCAGCCCCGGCGGATCGGCCGCGCGCAGCCGTTCGGCCGACCAGACGCCGATCCTGCCCTTCGGCAGCACCGAGTCGTCCTCCCGGTCGGCCGCGGACGCCGGACCGCCTAGCAGCGCCAGCGCCAGCGCTCCGGCCGCGAGCCTCGTCGCGTCGCGCATCATGGCGTTCCCCTCTCCGTCCCGCATCCGGACGGCGAAGGGTCGCACGACCTGCGCCCCTCGCCAAGCCCGACATGACGTCAGGACAGGCCGCAACGCTCGAACGCCGCGGAGATCGACCTCCAGGAGCCCTTCAGCGGGAATTCGCTCTCGACGTCGTCGAGCGCGAGCGGCGAGACCGTGACCGTCATCTCCGACTTCATCAGGTTCGCCAGCCGCGACTCGTCGCCGAAGGGCCCGCGCCAGTAGCGGCCCTCCGCGTCCCATTCGAAGTCCCGCGGGATCGTCGTGCCGTCGTCGAAGGCGTACTGCACCTTGATCTTGTCGCCCACCTCGCGCAGCGCGTCGCGATGCTCCGCCGGCGCGCGGTAGAGGGCGTAGGCCCGCTCGTCCCCACGCTCGCACATCACCGCGAGGCGCCCCTGGCCCTTCGCGCGCACCTGCGCCAGCGCGCCGTCGACATACGGGGCGTAGCGCGCGTCCAGCGGCTCCATCTCCCAGGTCCCGACCTCGGCGCGCGGCAGCACGCGGTCGTCGATGTTCGCGCAGTCGCACTCCTCAGGCGGATGCGCCGGCGCGGGCGCCGCGGCGGCGGCGGCGAAGGCCGCAAGCGCGGCTACGGCGGTGGCTCGTCTCGTCATCGGGCGTCTCCTTCGTCTCGGGGCAGGTTCCCGCCCCCCATCAAGCGAACGCTCGGCCCCGCCTCCGCGTTCCCGCCGCGCGCCGCTGGCGCCGCACCCGCGCGCCCGCTAGGCTCCCGCGCGATGTCCTACCTGCTCGACGACGACGGCCCCGGCGGCCCCTCCAACCTGCCAGAGCTCTCGGTCTCCGAGCTCTCGGCCTCGGTGAAGCGCGCCATCGAGGGCGGCTTCTCCCGCGTGCGCGTGCGCGGCGAGATCGGCCGCGTCTCCCGCCCCCGCTCCGGGCACGTCTATCTCGACCTGAAGGACGAGCGCGCCGTCCTCGCCGGGGTGGTCTGGAAGGGTCAGGCCGCCCGCCTCTCGGTGCAGCCCTCCGAGGGCGACGAGGTGATCGCCACCGGCCGGCTGACCACCTTCCCCGGCCAGTCGAAATACCAGATCGTCATCGAGGATGTCGCGCTCGCCGGCGAGGGCGCGCTCCTCGCCAAGCTGGAGCGCCTGCGCAAGGCCCTCGCCGCCGAAGGGCTCTTCGCCGAGGACCGCAAGCGCCCCCTCCCCTTCCTGCCCGAGATCGTGGGCGTCGTCACCTCGCCCACCGGCGCCGTGATCCGCGACATCCTGCACCGCCTCGCGGACCGCTTCCCGCGCCGCGTGATCGTCTGGCCCGTCGCCGTGCAGGGCGAACGCTCGGCGCCCGAGGTCGCCCGCGCCATCCTCGGCTTCGACGCGCTGCCTCCCGGTCATCCGCTGCGCCCGGACGTGCTGATCGTCGCGCGCGGCGGCGGCTCGGTCGAGGATCTCTGGGGCTTCAACGAGGAGGCCGTGGTCCGCGCCGCGGCCGAGTGCTCGATCCCCCTGATCTCCGCCGTCGGGCATGAGACCGACACCACCCTGATCGACTTCGCCGCCGACCGCCGCGCGCCGACGCCGACCGCCGCGGCCGAACTCGCCGTGCCCGTCCGCGCCGATCTCGCCGCCCAGCTCTCGGACCTCGAGAACCGCCGCCGCCGCGCCGCCGCGCGGCGCCTGACGGACGAGGGCCGGCGCCTGCGCGACCTCGCCCGCGCCCTGCCGCGGCCCGAACAGATGCTGGCCGAGCGCGCCCAGCGCCTCGACGCGCTGGCGGGTCGGCTGCCCCGCGCCCTCGCCGCCCTCGCCTCCGCCAAGCGCGCCGCCGCCGCCCGAGGCCCCGCCGCGCGCTTCGGCCCCGGTCTCCTCGCGCAGCTGGTGCGCCTGCGCCGTGCGCGGCTCCAGGGCCTCGCGGACCGGCTGTCGCCCGCCCGCCTCCGGGCCGAGACCCGCCGCCGGCGCGAAGCGCTGACGCCGCTCGCCCGCCGTCTCGACCGCGCCGGCGGCGCGATCCCGGCGCAGGCCCGCGCGCGGCTCGACCGCGCCGGGCGCCTGCTCGAGACGCTGAGCTACAAGGACACGCTCCGCCGCGGCTTCGCGGTGGTGCGCCAGGACGGCGCCGTCGTCGCCCGCGCCGCCGGCCTCGACGCCGCACGACCGGCCGAGATCGAGTTCCACGACGCCCGCTTCGCGCTCGGCGGCGGCCCGCCCCCGCCGGCCGAACCGGACGTCGCCGCCGCGCCGCCCCGCCGTCGCAGGCGCGAGACCGCGCCCGAGGACGACGACCCGCAGGGCTCCCTGCTCTGACTCCGCCGCACGGGGACGCCGCCGGACCGGCGGCCCCCGGGCGAGCGGTCCGCTCTCCTTCGGGGGGCTGCGTCCTCGGGGGGGATCGACCCCCCGCTCGGCCGCGTCGGCGCGTGCCGCGCCTCCCGCCCCGTCCCCACGGTCGGGACAGGGCCCGGCCGCCCTCGGGCGGCCGCGCGCCGCGCGACGGGTTCGACGCCCCCGCGCGGCGCGGACCCCGCCCGAAACCGGGCGCCCCGCCGCGTTCAGCTGCCGACGTCGAACTCGTCGCAGACCAGCGGCCGGTCCGAGCTGCCCGCGGCGCGGAGCGCCGGCGTCCCCTCCGGCGCCCCGACCGGCCGCGCCACCAGCGCTCCGTCCTCGCGCCAGACGTCCCAGCAGGTCCAGCCGTCGGGATCGTCCTCGTAGAGAAAGCAGAACGCGCCGCCCGCCTCGCGCCAGACCCCGCGGCGGCAGGTCCCGTTCACGTCCTGCCAGATCACCTCGCGGCCGGGCAGGTACCGCTCGGCGCCGTGCGGCCGCCCGGCGGCCTCGAAGCGCAGGGTCCGCCCCTCCGTCTCCGCCTCGAAGGCCTCGGCCGTCACCCGCGGCCCCGGCAGCCCCTCCGCCGCCGCGCCCGTCGCGGCGAAAGCGAACAGCGCCGCCGCCAGGGGCCGCCTCAACAGGCCCGCGCCGCCGCGGCGACGCCCTCGAGGCTGGCCTCCCCGGGGATCGTCCGGACCTCCAGCCGCCGGTCGACGAACCGCACGGCGCGAAGTCCGGTCCACCCGAAATCCGGCATCACGATCTCGGGACCCTCGCCGCAGTCCCGCACCGCCGACGCTATCGCCGCATCCCCGATCCGGTGGTTGGAGAGCCCCTCGACCGCATCGACCTCGTCGAGCCCGCCCGCCGCGAAGCTCCAGACGCGCAGCACGCCCGCCACATGCGGCCGGTCGACATAGACGAAATCGACCGCGCCGTCGTCGTCCAGATCCCGCCATGCCGCCGGCGCCAGCCAGCGGTATCGCGTGCCGATCTCCGGCGTCGCCGCCGTCTTGATCAGGCCGCCCGGCGACTCGCCGTAGACCGCGAGCTGCGCCCCGCCGGTCGCGGAGCTTTCGACCACGAGGAAGTCCGGCCTGCCGTCCCCGCCGACGTCGACGATCCGCGGCGCCAGGTCCTCGAACACCCGATCCTCGGGAAGCTCGACGGAAGGCCCGCCCTCGACCGCCAGCCGCGACCACTCCGGCGTCCCGCCCAGCACCCCGTGCCCATAGCGCGACGTCGGCCCCTCGAAGCAGACGCGCACGCCCATGCCCTCGTCGCAGGGCTCCGCCGCCGCCGCGCCCGCGGCCAGCGCCGCCGCGAGCGCGAGCGCGACCGCGCGGCGCATCAGATCTGCTTCTCCGGCATCCGCACCACCAGTCCCTCGAGCTCCGGCGTCACCTTGAGCTGGCAGGTGAGGCGCGAGTTCTCCTTCGGCTCGAAGGCGAAATCCAGCATGTCCTCCTCCATCGGCTCCTTCTCGGGGAGCTTCCCGGTCCAGGCCGGATCGACGTAGACATGGCAGGTGGAGCAGGCGCAGGCGCCGCCGCAGTCGGCCTCGATGCCCGGGATGTCGTTGTCCCGGGCGCCCTCCATGACGGTGAGCCCCTCCTCCACGTCCACGACATGCTCGGTCCCGCCGAACTCGATGTAGGTGATCTTGACCATGCCTCGTCCCCGCGATCGCAGTGTTCCGGGCGCGACTTAGCGGTCCGCGGCCTCCGGCGCCAGCCCTGCGTCGCCGACGCCCGCGGCCCGGCCGGGATCGGCCGCCCGGCCCGAGGGGATCGCCGGCGCCGCGCCCCATCCCGCCGACGGCCGCGCCGCCGTCTCCAGCCGCGCGACATAGGCCCGCGCCCAGATCGCCGCCGCGATCCCCGCCGCCACCGTCGCCGCCGCCTGCGCCCAGACGACGCCCGCCGCCCCGGCGCCGAGCGCACCGAACGCCAGCAGCGCCAGCGGGATCGCCGCGGCGTCCCGCCCCCAGTTGCACGCCGTGGACCAGACCGGCTTGCCGAGATTGTTGAACGCCGCGTTCGCCACGAACAGCGCCCCGGCGAACACGAACGCCCCCGCGCCGATCACCGCGAACTCCCGCACCACCGCCGCGCCCGCCTCCGACAAGGCGAAGCCCCGCGCGATCAGGTCCGACGCCGCCCAGAGCAGCGCCCAGGTCGCCCCGACATAGAGCGCCGCGAACACCAGCGCGTCGCGATAGGCCCGCTTCACCCGGTCCATCCGCCCCGCGCCCCAGTTCTGCGAAAGGATCCCCCCGATCGCGCCCGACAGCGCGAAGATCCCGCCGAAGGCCAGGATCGTCATCCGCGTCACCACCGCCCAGCCGGCCACCGCCTCGTCGCCGTGGCGGCTCATCGCCGCGGTCAGCAGGAAGTTCCCCACCGGGGTCGAGAGCTGCGTCGCCGCCGCCGGCAGGGCGATCGCGAAGATCGCCGCCGCGTCGCGCCGCACCGCCCGCCACTCCGGCCGCGCCGCGAGGTCGTGCACCCCCACCACGTAGCGGATCGCGAACACCGCCGTCAGCCCGCGCGAGAGCAGCAGCACCGCCGCCGCGCCGTCGACCTCCCAGCCGAGGCCGGGCAGTCCCAGCACGTCCTCGAAGATCAGGAACGGGTCCAGCACCGCCGCGATGATCCCGGCCGAGAGCGTCACCTGCATCGCCCGCCGCGCGTCCCCCTCCGCCCGCAGGATCGAGGAGCCCACCATCCCGAAGGTCATCACCGGCAGCGAGGGCAGCGTGAACAGCAGGAAACGCGAGGCGATGGCCAGCGTCTCCCCCTCCGCCCCGAGCAGCCGCAGCAGCGGCTCGCGCGCCAGGATCGCCAGCACCGCGGTCACCGTCAGCACGCCCACCGTGATGCAGAGCGCCGAGGTCGCCTGGCGCCGCGCCGCCGCCCGATCCCGCGCGCCGAGGCTGCGCGCCACCAGCGCCGTCGCCGAGACGGCGAAGCCGATCCCGACCGAGATCGTGAAGAACTGCAGCGTGAAGGCGTAGCCCATCGCCGCCGTCGCCTGCGGATCGCCCAGCCGCGCGACGTAGAGCAGCGTCACGAAGTCCACGAGGAACATGAAGGTCAGGCCCAGCGCGCCCGTCAGCGTCATCACCGCGACGTGCCGGAAGGTCGAGCCGGTGACGAAGCGCCCGTGACCTTGCGGACGCGCCTCCGCCGTCCGCTCCGCGGCCGGCTCCGCCGCGACGCCCTTCATTCCGCCGGCGCCGCGGGCGCCGTCGGCGCCGCCAGGGGCGTCCGGGGCACGAACACCGTCTCGCGCCCCGGCTCCGGATGCCGCGGCACCATCAGCGCCAGCGTCAGCGAGCCCGTCGCCAGGGCCACCGCCAGCCCGAACACCGCCTGCGGCGAGACCAGCCACAGATAGCCGAGCGCGAAGGGCAGGAAGACCGCGGCGACATGGTTGATGGTGAAGGCCACCGCCGCCGTCGGCGCATGGTCCTCCGGGTCCGCGATCTTCTGGAAATAGGTCTTCTGCGCGAACGCCATGGCGAAGAGCAGATGATCGACGACGTAGAGCGTCGCCGCCGCCCAGGCCGGCCAGTCGAAGACGTAGATCCCGGCGTAGAGCGCGAAGACCCCGGTCAGCCCGGCGTATTCGACGGTCAGCGCCAGCCGCTCTCCGAAGCGATGGATCATCCGCCCGATCAGCGGCGCGAAGGCCATGTTGGCCATGTAGTTGATCAGGAACAGCGCCGTGACCTCGTGCACCTCGAAGCCGAAGCGCTCGACCATCATGAAGGCCGCGAACACCACGAAGATCTGCCGCCGCGCCCCGCCGAGGAACTGCAGCGCGTAGTAGAGCCAGTAGCGCCGCTTCAGCACCATCCTCTTCGACTGCGGGACCGGCGCCTCCCATTTCGGGAAGGCGATCCAGGCGAACAGCGCCACCGCGACGGTCGCCATCCCCCCCGCCGCATAGACGACGTCGTATGAGAGATCGAACGCCTTCCACGCCCCCACGATGATCGCGTAGGCGACCAGCGAGGCGCCGGAGGCCGCCGCGAGGATCCAGCCCAGCACCTTCGGCGCCTGCTCGCGCGTCAGCCATTGCAGCTGCAGCGACTGGTTCACCGTCTCGTAGTAGTGGAAGCCGAGGCTGCCGACGAAGGTCGTGATCAGCAGGCCGCCGAAGGTCGGGAACTGCGCCGTCAGCGCCGTCGCCGCTCCCAGCAGCACCAGGGAGATCAGCGCCAGAGTCTGCTCGCGCACGAAGAGGATGACGGCGATCACGCCGATGGCGGCGAAGCCCGGGATCTCCCGCACCGTCTGCAGCCAGCCGATGTCGGCGCCGTCGAAGCCCGCCGCCTCGATCACGAAGTTGTTGAGCAGCGCGCTCCATGTCGCGAAGGCCAGCGGCATCCCCGCCGCCAGCAGCACCAGGAACGCCACCGGGCGCCGCCAGAGCGGGTAATTCGGCGCCTCGGATATGGGAACGACCCGCCGGACCATAAGGTGGCCTTACCCTCATCGACGGGACTTGCACAGACCCCGCATGACCGCCGGGTCCGCCGCGCATGACGCCCCCAAACGGATCGGGGCCGCACCCTCGCCGGGCGCGGCCCCGTTCGGTCAGGCGCAGCGCGCTCGGCGCGGCTCAGGCGGCGCGGCTCAGGCGGCGCGGCGACGACGGCGCGCGAGGACGCCCAGCCCGGCCAGCGCGGAGCCGAGCAGCGGCAGCGCCGCCGGAACCGGGATCACCTGCGACTCGGCCGACACGGCCTCGGCCAGCGCCACGAACTCGATGCGGAACTCGCCCGTCGTGTTCGGTGCGAGGGTCGCCTGCACCCAGGCGAAGGACGGCACCGGCTGCTGGCCCGCCTGCATGAAGCTCTCCTGCGGGCCGCCGTCGCTGCTGCGCACGTTCTGCCCGAAGGAGACGGCGTCGAAGCCGAGATCAGGATACGACTGCTTCGTGGCGACGTATTCGTCGGGAAGGCCGCGCTCGAGGATGTAGTGCACGTCGCCGGTCGCGAACCCGAAGAAACCGAGGTTGACCGCCGATCGGACCTCCACCGCCTCGCCCACGGAGTCGGTCGAGACGTTGGCGAGCAGGTTCGGGATCGCCACGAAGTCGAGCACGAGGTCGTCGGTGAGCGAGGCGTTCTCGATGAACATCGACACCGTGTGCGTCTGGCCGCCCGGCCGGCTGTTGTTGTTGCCGACGTCGAGCGCGCCGCCCCCGCTGGCGGAGCCGCTCATCGACACCGTCTGCCCCGAAGCCAGCTGCTGCGTGCCGTCCGGGTGGGTCCACGAACTGAACGTGCCGGTCGTCGCGTTGGGATCGTAGGTCGCAGAGGCCCCCGTCAGCGTCGAGACGCCCATCGAGCCCGGCCCGAACACCGTCTCGATCGAACCGATGCCCGACAGCGTCGGCCCGCCGAGCAGGTCGGCCGAGTTCTCTGCCGCGGAGTTGGTGTTGTTGAACACGTCGCCCGCGTCGAGCGTCCCGTCTCCGCCCTCCACCGGGAGCGACCCGAAGGATCCGTCGTAGATGCCCTTCGAATTCCCGACAGCCACGACGATCTCGCTCGAGACGTCGAAAGCCGCCACGGCCCATGCCGACGCGGGCACGGCCATGCTCCCGATGAGCGTCAGGCCGACGACCCCCTGCTTCACAACGCGCATCATCAACTCCCGCTGGCGACGGACCGGCCGCCGCTTCCCCTTCATGCCTCCGCGGCGTCAATCCCGCGAAGTGCACCCAATTGACGTGACGCTAGCAGACCGGCGCCATCCTGAAAAGCCGCTTCGCGCCTGTGCAACCGCCGCGCCGCGCGCTAAACCCCCGCCATGGCACAGACCGCCCCCCTCCCCGCGCCGCCCGCCGTCGGCATGGTCTCCCTCGGCTGCCCCAAGGCCACCGTGGATTCCGAGCGCATCCTGACGCGCCTGCGCGCCGACGGCTACCGCCTCTCGCCGGACTACGCCGGGGCCGACGTCGTGCTCGTCAACACCTGCGGCTTCCTCGACAGCGCCCGCGCCGAATCGCTCGAGGCCATCGCCGAGGCGCTCGCCGAGAACGGCCGCGTCATCGTCACCGGCTGCCTCGGCGCGGAGGCCGAGCTGATCCGCGAGGTCCACCCGCGCGTCCTCGCCATCACCGGCCCCCAGCAATACGACGCCGTCGTCGCCGCCGTCCGCACCGCCGCGCCGCCCCCCTCGCACCCTTTCGTCTCCCTCGTCCCCCCGCAGGGCCTCCGCCTCACGCCGAGGCACTACGCCTGGCTGAAGATCTCCGAGGGCTGCAACCACAAGTGCCGCTTCTGCATCATCCCCCAGATGCGCGGAAAACTGTCGTCCCGCCCCGCCGCCGCCGTGATCCGCGAGGCCGAGGCGCTGGCCGAGGCCGGCACGCGCGAGATCCTCGTCATCTCCCAGGACACCTCCGCCTACGGCCGCGATCTCCGCCACGCCGCCAGCGCCTGGAAGGGGCGGGAGACGCGCGCCCGTCTCCACGACCTCGCCGCGCGGCTGGCCGAGCTGCCGCTCTGGACCCGCCTCCACTACGTCTATCCCTACAAGGACGTGGACGAGATCATCCCCCTCATGGCCCGCGCCGACGCGACCTCGGGCCTCGTCCCCTATCTCGACGTCCCCTTCCAGCACGCCCATCCCGAGACGCTGAAGCGCATGGCCCGCCCCGCCGCCTCCGAGGCGACGCTGGAGCGTCTCGCCGCCTGGCGCGCGATCAACCCCGACCTCGCCGTCCGCTCGACCTTCGTGGTGGGTTTCCCGGGCGAGACCGAGGCCGAGTTCGAGCATCTCCTCGCCTGGCTGGAGGAGGCCCGCCTCGACCGCGTCGGCGCCTTCGCCTACGAGAACGTCGCCGGCGCCGCCGCTGACGCCCTGCCGGACCACGTCCCCGAGGCGGTGAAGGCCGAGCGGCTCGAGCGCTTCATGCAGGCCGCCGCGCGGATATCCTCCGGGAAGCTGGCCGAGCGCGTCGGCCGCCGCGTCGCCGTGCTGGTGGACGAGGTGACGGAGACGGGCGCCGTCGGCCGCACCGCCTGGGACGCCCCGGAGATCGACGGCGTGGTGGAGCTTCGCGGCGCCGAGGGGGTGTCGGTGGGGGATATGGTGACGGCGGAGGTGACGGGGGCGGGGGAGTATGATTTGGAGGGGAGGCTCCTTAGATAGGCTCGAACTCGCGCCCAGCATTCTTTCGATCGTCGGGAGGAAATTTCGCCCCTCGCCGCTCAAGATCCTCTACTTCTTGATCGGTTAGCCCAGCATAATCTTCAAACTTTGCATCTTGAACATTGGCAATGGCAAATGTCTTTTTCGACGCCCTCGTACCAGAGAACCTAGCCTCTGCGAGATTACCTCGGATAAACTGCACAGACTTTAGGTTCGTTCCTGAAAAATCAACATCTTCAAAAGAGCAGTCAATAAATTTAACCCCCTTGAATCTTGCAAGCTTCAGATTCATGTCCCTAAATCTACAGCCCTTAAATACCATTTGCTCAAATTTCACATGCTCAAGTCGACAACTCGAAAATGTAGTGTCTGAGCACTCGACACCAAGAAAGATGGTAGATGCCAAGCCAGACTGCGTAATATTTGCACCCATTAAGGATCCACCAGAGAATCGGCACGCATCAAACT
>JAWLFJ010000237.1:0-2938 GCA_041685625.1 Paracoccaceae bacterium
CGGGGGGTCGATCCCCCCGTCCGGCGCTTTCCGGGCGCCACCTCAGTCGGCGTAGTCCGAGCCTTCGGCGTCGAGCAGCAGACGGAGCTCCGAGAGATGCTTCTCGCAGGCCGGCGTGCCGTCATGGGTCTTCTCGGCCGCCCCCTCCTGCGCCGTCTTCTCGGCGATCTGGGCCGAGAGCACGCGCAGGGCCTGCCCGGTGGCGAGAGCGGTCAGGTAGGTCTCGCAGGCGCGCTCGAAGTAGTAGATCGTGTTGAACGCCTCGGCCGGGGTGGCGCCGACGGCGAGGACGCCGTGGTTGCCCATCACCAGGACGCGCACCTTGGGATCCTCGAGCAGCTTGCAGACGCGCTCGCCCTCCTCCTCGAGTGCGAGGCCGCCGTAGTTCTCGTCCACCGCGACGCGGTTGTAGAACTGCGCGCTGTTCTGGTCGATCGGCGGCAGGCTGCTGTCGCCGAGGCTGGCGAGGGCGGTGGCGTATTTGGTGTGCAGGTGCAGCGCGACCTTGTGGTCGGTGTGGCGATGGATCGCGCCGTGCAGGCCCCAGGCGGTGTGGTCCGGGGCGTCGTCGCGCTGCATCGTCGCGGCGTCCTCGGCGTCGTACTCGATCAGGTCCGAGGCGCGGATGCGGGCGAAGTGCATCTTGTCGGGGTTCATCAGGAACTTCCGCCCCTCGGTCCGGGCCGAGAAGTGGTTCGCCACGGCTTCGTGCCAGTTCAGCTTCACCGTCCAGCGGAAGCAGGCGGCCATGTCGGCGCGCAGCTTGTGGTCCGGCGGCGTGTCGAGGGCGGGGTGGGCGGCGACGGTGCGCATGGTCGGATCCTCCTTGGCGGCGTCGGTGATGGTGGGCCTGTCGCGGGCGGAGGGCAAGGCGCCGGCGCTCAGCGGGCGTAGCGCCGCGCCAGCCGCTCGGGCGACACGCCGGCGTACCAGAGCGCCAGCGTGGAGAGATTGCGCGCGCCGCGGCGGAGCCAGCCCTCGCGGCGGTAGCGCTCGGCCGAGGTGGTCGCCACGGCGTCCAGCGGGCGGGTCGGCAGGCGCCGGGCGAGGGCGACGTCCTCCATCAGCGGCTGGTCGGGCACGCCGCCGGCCTTCGCCAGCACGCGCCGCGACACCAGCAGTCCCTGGTCGCCGTAGGGCAGGCCGAAGGCGCGGCTCCGCAGATTCGCCCAGCCCGCGACGAGCGCGGGCGCCGGTCCGGAGGCGTCGAAGGCGAGGCGGAAGAAGCCCGCCGCCTCGGGCGCGGCCTCCATGTGGCGCCGGATCTCGCGGGTCCAGCCGCGGGCGAGGACGCTGTCCGCGTGCAGGAGCAGGAGCCAGTCGCCGCGCGCCGCCTCGGTCCCGCGCCGGAGCTGGCCTCCGCGGGAGGGGGGCCCCGAGACGAGGCGCGCGCCGACGTCGTCCGCGACGCGCTCGATCCCGTCCGAGGAGCCGCCGTCGCTCAGGATCAGCTCGCGGATCAGCCCTTCCGTCAGGCCTTCGGTCAGCGCCGCGAGGGTCGGCCCGAGGCGGTCGGCGGCGTCGAGGGTTGGGATCACCACCGAGAGCGGCGCGCTCATCGCCGCCGGCCCCCCGGCCCGAGGGCGACGAGGCCGAGCACGCCCGCGGCGGCGAAGGTGGAGAGGAGCGGCACCACCGTCCCGTCGAAGAGCGCGCCCGTCGCCGCCGCCGTCAGCGCGCCCCCGAAGGCCGAGAGCGCCGAGACGGCGGAGGCGGCGGAGCCCGCCTTGTCGCCCATCGAGGCGAGCGCGAGCGAGAGCAGGTTGCCGTAGAGCAGCGCGAAGACGCCGATCGGCGCCGAGAGCAGCGAGAGGTAGAGCCAGAGCGGCGGCGCCCCGTCGTATTCCAGATGCGCGAGCAGCGCCGCGCCCCCCGCCGTCAGCACCCAGATCGCGAGGCCGGCGCGCGCCAGCGGCCCCGCGCCGAGCCGACGCACCAGCGCCGCGTTGGCCAGCGAGACCGCGCCGTAGGCGAGGGCGAGCGAGGCGAAGGCGGCCGGCAGCGCCTCGTCCTCCAGCCCGTAGACCGTGCCGAACACCTGCTGGGCGGAGCCGAGATAGGCCGCGAAGGCGCCGAAGCAGACCGCGAGGGCGAGCGCGGCGCGGAGCGCGGCGGGCGTCGCCAGAACCTCGCCCAGCGTGCGCAGCACCGGCATGACGCGGAGCGGGCGGCGATGCTCGGGCCTCAGCGTCTCGGGCTGGGCGAGGGCGAACCAGAGCGCCGTCAGCACCCCCTGCACCGCGAGGAAGGCGAACACCCAGCGCCAGGTGCCGAGGCGCGAGATCCACTCGCCGAGGAAGGGCGCGAGCAGCACCATCAGCACGAAGAGCGCGGTGGAGAGCGAGAAGATGCGGCTCATCTCGTCGCCCGCGAAGCGGTCGCGGGTGATGGCGAGGACCATCACCCGCATGCCCCCCGAGCCGAGACCCTGCAGCGCGCGGGCGGCGAGCAGCAGCTCGAAGGTGGGGGCCGCGGCGGCGAGCCCGGCGCCGACGAGATAGACGGCCATGCCGAGGAACACCGCCTTGCGCCGGCCGTGGCGGTCGGAGATCGGCCCGATCAGGAGCTGGCTGACCGCCATGCCGAGGAACACGGCGTAGACCACCCATTGCCTCTGGTTGGCGGTGGCGAGGTCGAGATCGGCGGCGATGTCGCCGAGGACCGGGATCACGATGTCGGTGGCGAAGGCGTTGACGGCGCCGAGCGCGGCCAGCAGCGCGACGAAGCCGACCGAGGCGCGCGCCTCCGGCGAGGGGCGGGGCGCGCGGTGGGCGGGGGCGGCCACGGGAACGCGGGCGCCGGGGGCGTAGGCGGGGGCGGCGCCGCGGGCCGCGGCGGCCTCGTCTTCCGGACGATCGGCGCTCATCGCGCCGGCGCGGGGGCGCGGGCCGAGGGTCGCCGAGGCGCGACGCCGGCGGCCGGGCGCGGGCGGGGCGCG
>JAWLFJ010000118.1:0-12085 GCA_041685625.1 Paracoccaceae bacterium
GGGGAAACCGGCGGGCTCGCCCGTTCCGTTTCATCGTCGAGGATGACGGCGTCTCGATCCCGTCTTCGGTCGACGCCTCGCCTTCGTCGAGCGTCTCCGGAGAGCCGCCCGTCGAGGATCGGCGCGCCGAAGCTCCGGGGACGGGACCGCCTCGGCTTTCGACGCGGCGCGCACGACCGAGGCGGTTCGACGGGTGTCGGGCGGATGATCGCTCAGCCGCAGCGGGCCTGCGCCGCCGTCAGCGCGTCGGTGAAGCCGAGCAGAGAGAAACGGTCGGTGGTCGTCGTCCCGCGCGCGGAGACGCCGGTGACGACGGCGGTGACGCCCGCCTTCATCGATTCGATCAGCCGACCGTCGTCCTCGGGGCGCGGCCAGGCGTGCTCGCCCTCGGTGAAGAGTTCGAACCGGTCGTCGCCGATCCGCGCCTCGACGTCGGAGCCGCCGCGATAGGGGTAGCCCGCGACCACCGAGACCTCGTTGGCGACGCCCTGCTCCGGGCGCACGGCGACCATCATGTAGATGTCGCCGCGGCGCACGCGCACCGCCTGGCCGCCGCGGCGGGCCTCGGAGCTCTTGGGCTCGGTCGCCACCCAGCAGACCGGGCCGTTGTCGTCCGCGGTGAACACGGACCAGTCCCGGAACGCCTCGACGCGGTTCGCGGTCTGCGCCGCGGCCTCCGGGGCCTGCATCGCCCCCGCCGTCAGCGCCGTCACGGCGGCTGCCGCCGCCATGAGGAGCCGTCGCGCGCCGCCGGAGCGCACGCCTGTCGCCATCGCCGTCATCCTCGTCGTCTCTCCCGTCCTGCTGCCCGCCTCGTCCGGCCTTGTCGCGGACCGGCGACGTCGCCTGCGGCGCGGGGCGGACGGGCCCCGGACGCCGCGGACGCGCCGCGTCTTTCATGTCCGCGCGATCGCGCCTAATCTAGACGCAAAGCCGGCGACGGCGCCACCCCGGGAACGGGACGGCGCCGCCCGCCAGAGACCGCGGGACGCGCCGCGGCGAGCCGCGAAGATCGAGCCACGGAAGCCGAAGCACGGATGGCCGAGACCGACCCGGGCGCCCTTTCCGGACAGGAAGACGCCGAGCTCATGCGCCGCGTGGCCGAGGCGCGGGACCGGGAGGCGTTCGTCGTCCTGTTCCGTCGCTATGCGGTGCGGGTGAAGGCCTTCCTCATCAAGGGCGGCGCGCCGCACGACGTGGCGGACGAGGCGGCGCAGGACGTGATGGTCTCGCTCTGGCGGCGTGCGGCGCAGTACGACCCGGAAAAGGCGAGCGTCGCGACCTGGATCTACGCCATCGCGCGCAACCGGCGGATCGACCTGATCCGGCGGCAGGCGCGGCCGGCGCCGGACCCGGAGGACCCCTTGTTCCAGCCGGATCCGGAGCCGGACCCGTCCGACTCGGCCTCCGCCGCCTCGCGCGACGCGCGGGTGCGCGCGGCCCTGGAGGCGCTGACGCCGGACCAGTACGAGGTGGTTCGCCTCGCCTTCTTCGCGGGCATGACGCAGACCGAGATCTCCGAGGAGACGGGCGCGCCGCTCGGCACGGTGAAATCGCGGCTGCGGCTGGCCTTCGGGCGGCTCAGGACGGCGTTGGGCGACGCCTTCGCCGAGGAACTTCGCGACGAGTGAGGCGCCCGGGGCGGCCGCGCCGTCGTCGAGCGCAGGCACGGGGCCGCGGCCGACGCGGCGCCGCCGGAGCGCCCTGCGGCGGAAGGCCGAGGCGGCGCGGATGGAGGGATGTCGCGTCTCCCGACCGCGCGGGTCGGCGGATGGTGGCGGACGCGGGGGCAGGCGGCGCCGAAGTTGGCGACCATGCCTTCCTTGCGCGGGCCGTGGGACTCCTCCGCACGCGTTCACCGTTTCGCTCAACCTGCGCTTCACGTCCGCCGGCTAGGCCGGAGACGGGTGCGGCGGGCGCCGGCGGGGATCTCCGCCGGGCCCCGGAGGCGGGGAGAAGGATCATGGGCGAGGTGTTGCGGCTGTCGCAGCCGTCGCGTCCGGTGCGGGTGGACCGCGACGCGATCGACGCGCTGGAGGCGGCTTTGGGTCCGCAGGCCTGTGCGGAACTGGTCGAGGACACGGTTCTGGAGGCGATCGACCGCCTCGGCGCGATCGAGCGCGCGCTCGGGGACAAGGACTTCACCCGGACCGGACGCGCGGCGCGGGAACTGGCCGAAGGCGCCGCGCGTATCGGGCTTTCGCCGCTGGCCGCACAGGCGCGGGCGTTGGCGGAGTGCTGCGCGCGCCTTGACCGGACGGCGTCGGCCGCGGTCGGCCAGCGGCTGCTGCGGACCGGGGAGACGGCGCTCTTCGCGGGGGCGTCGCACGGGGCGGGCTGAGCCGGCGCGGGATGGCGGCGCGGCCCCGGCGGCTTGGATGAGAGCCGCGGCTTCGGCGGCCCTTCAGGGGCGGCGCGCTTGCCAAGGCCGGCGGGCGCCGCGAAGGTCCGCGGATCCTTGGACCGCCGGAGGCCCGCCATGCCAATCTCCGTCTGCGTATTCGACGCCTACGGCACGTTGTTCGACGTCGCGGCGCCCGCCCGCCGCTTCGCCTCGGAGCCGGGGCGCGAGGCGTTGGCCGAGGTCTGGCCGCAGCTGGCCGAGCTCTGGCGGCTGAAGCAGCTGCAGTACACCTGGCTGCGGGCCGCCGCCGGCGTCCATGCCGATTTCGAGCGCATCACGCGCGACGGGCTCGACTGGGCCGCCGCCAAGCTGGCCCAGGAGGGCATGCCGCTGGCGGCCGCCGACCGAGACGCGCTGATGGACGTCTATTTCGAGATCGACGCCTATCCGGAGGTCCCCGACATGCTCGCCGGGCTGAAGGCGGACGGGCGGGCGACCGCGATCCTCTCCAACGGCACGCCGCGGATGCTGCGCGCGGCCTCGGCGAGCGCGGGGATCTCGGATCGGCTCGACGCGCTGCTCTCGGTCGAATCGGTGGGCGCGTTCAAGCCGGACCCGTCCGTCTACGACCTCGTCGGCCGCCGTTTCGGCGTGCCGACGGGGGAGGTGCTGTTCGTCTCCTCGAACCCCTGGGACGCGGCGGCGGCGACCGGCTTCGGGTTCCGCACGCTCTGGGTGAACCGATCGGGCGATCCGGCCGACATGCTGCCCTGGACGCCCGAGCGGGAGGCCTCGGACCTTTCCGGCGTGCCGGCGCTGGCGGCGGAGCTCTGATGCCGGTCTTCGAGGCCGCGGACGGGCGGCGGCTGCATTACGTCGACGAAGGGGAGGGGCCGGCGGTGCTGTGCCTCGCCGGACTGTCGCGCAATCATCGGGACTTCGAGGCCCTCGCGGCGCGGCTGAGGGGCCGGTTCCGGGTGCTTCGGCTCGATTCGCGCGGGCGCGGTGGGTCGGAGCGGGCGGAGGACCCGTTCGCCGAATACCAGATCGCGGTCGAGGCGGGGGATGCGCTGGCGCTGCTGGACCGCCTGGTGCTGGCGTCCGCGGCGGTGGTCGGAACCTCGCGCGGCGGGATCCTGGGGCTGGTGATGGCGGCGGCTCGGCCCGGATCGGTCAAGGCGCTGGTGCTGAACGACGTGGGCGCGGAGGTCGCGACGGCGGGGCTGCGCCGGATCCTGGGGTATCTGGGCCGCCCGCCGGAGGTTTCGGACTTCGAGGCGGCGACGGACATGATCGCCGAAGCGAACGCGGCGGCCTTTCCCGGCGTGCCGCGGGCGCGCTGGGCGCAGCACGCGCGGGCGATCTTCGACGACGACGGGACGGGGCGGCCGGTCCTCTCCTACGATCCGCGGCTGGCGGATGTGACGGCCGCCGGCCTCGTCGAGGCGGACGAGACGATCGACCTCCGACCGCTGTTCGAGGCTGCGGCCGGGGTTCCGATGCTGGTCGTGCGCGGCGCGAATTCGGACATCCTCACGGCGGAGACGCTGGCGGCGATGCGGGCGGCGCGGCCGGACCTCGAGGCGGTGGAGGTCCCCGACCGGGGGCATGCGCCGTTCCTCGACGAGCCGGAGGCGGCGGGGGCGATCGAGGCCTTTCTGGAGCGGCAGGCATGACGGACATGGCGCGGGTGCGGGCGGCGGCGGCGCGGCTGGAGGGGGTCGCACGAGAGACGCCCTTGCTGGAATCGCCCTTCCTCAACGAGATCGCCGGCCGCCGGCTGCTGGTGAAGGCGGAGTGCCTGCAGCGCACCGGCAGCTTCAAGTTCCGCGGCGCCTGGGCGGCCCTGACGGCGCTGGACGAGGACGAACGTGCGCGGGGCGTGATCGCGTATTCCTCGGGCAACCATGCGCAGGGGGTGGCGCATGCGGCGGAGCTTCTGGGCATCCGGGCGACGATCCTGATGCCGCACGACGCGCCGGCGCTGAAGCTGGCCAACACCCGCGCCTACGGCGCGGAGGTCGTCACCTATCGCCGTGGCGAGGAGAGCCGCGAGGCGATCGGCGCGGGGCTGGCGGATGAGCGGGGTCTGACGCTGATCAAGCCCTACGACCACCCCGAGGTGATCGCCGGGCAGGGGACCTGCGGACTGGAGCTGGCGCGGCAGGTCCGCGCGGCGGGGGTGGAGGCCGCGGACGTGCTGGTCTGCACCGGTGGCGGCGGCCTCGCCGCGGGCGTCGCGCTGGCGTTGGAGGGCGAGGCGCCGGGCCTGCGCGTGCGGCCGGTGGAGCCGGAGGGCTGGGACGACTGGCGGCTCTCGCTCGACGCGGGGGAGAGGCTCGATGCGCCGGGCGGGTCGTCGATCTGCGACGCCATCGTGACCCCTGCGCCGGGCGAGCTGACCTTCCCGATCCTGTCGCGCCTGGGAGGACCGGGGATCGCGGTCTCGGACGACATGGCGCTCGACGCGATGGCCGCCGCCTTCGGGCGGCTGAAGATCGTGGCCGAGCCCGGCGGGGCGGTGGCCCTCGCCGCCGCGCTGCACCGGTCGGAGATGCTGGAGGGCGACGCCGTGGTGGCGGTGGTGACCGGCGGCAACGTCGATCCGGCGATGTTCCGGCGCGCCTTGGAGTGAACGAAGAATTAACGCGTCACGTTCGTGTCACGCCGAATCGGCGACAGGGGGTGCACCGGAGCGGTGCTCCGGGAGTTCGCCCGAGGCTGAAGGCCGCCGGCGCCGCAGGGGGGCGTGCGACGCGGCCGAAGGCGAACGGGCGACGGAGCGGCCGGGCGCTGTGAGGGGTCCGGTCGTGGTGGCCGGCGCGGGTCAGTCGGACCCGCCTGCGTCGCCGGGGCCGCGTTCGTGGGGGGCGCGGCCCCGCCCTCGGCCCGCGCGTGTGGCGCGGCCCTCGGCTGGCTCAGGGGAACGCCATGTCCGGGGGATGCGCCGGCGCGGGCCGCGCGGCGCTCAATGGGCGGCGAGCGCCTCGACGAAGCGCTCGGCACGGTCCGCGAGACGGCTTGCATCGCCTGGAGATGCGGGCTCCGGCACGGCCGAGGCGAGCCGGTCGTGGGCGTCGCCGTCGATGAAACGCATGTGCCATCGCCCGAAGCGGCGCACGCGGATCGGACCCTCGATCAGCACCTGAAGATCCAGATGGCGGGGGTCGGCGGCGATCCCGAGCATCAGCGCGTCGAGCGTCGCCCGCTCGCCCTCCAGCATCTGGAAGAAGCGCAGACGGTCGAAATAGAGCGCACCGGTGACGTCGAGAGACGCGTTGCGCGCGAGGGCGACACGCGCGATGTCCAGCAGGTCCGGCGACCAGCCGCCGATCAGGGACCGGCTGAAATAGGCGATGCGCGCGAGCACGGAACGGACGATCCTCCGGGTCTATGACTCGCCGCAAGCTACGTGCGATATGTGTCGTCCAAGAGGCGAAAAGAACTTCTGCGGCGACGAACGGTCCTGCGCGCCCAAGGCCGATCAGCCGTCGACTCGCGGCCGCGCGTTTCCGGGATCGTGGGGCGAATCCTCGACCACCTCCGCGTCGTGAAGTTCGCGGAACATCCGCAGCTTCAGCTTCGTGCCCGGGACGGCGAGATCGGGCGGCAGGTAGCCGAGGCCGATCTGCCGGCCGAACGCCACGGACCAGCCGCCGGAGGTGAGGCGGCCGACGCGCTCGGACCCGTGGTAGAGCGCCTCGCGGCCCCAGGGGTCGGCGTCGTCGGGGCCGTCGATCAGGAGCGTGGCGCATCTGCAGCGGATGCCGGTGCGCTCCATCGCGGCCTTGCCGCGGAAGTCCTTGGTCGGATCGACGAAGCGCTCGAGGCCCGATTCGAGGGGGGTGGCGTCGCGGCCGATGTCGGCGCCGAAGGCGCGGTAGCTCTTCTCCTGGCGGAGCCAGTTCTGGGCGCGGGCGCCGAACATGCGGAGGCCGTGGGGCCTTCCGGCCTCGATCAGCCGGTCGAAGAGGTGGCGCTGCATTTCGATCGGGTGGTGCAGTTCCCAGCCGAGTTCGCCCGTGTAGGCGACGCGGATCGCCATGACCGGGACCATGCCGAGGTCGATCCGGCGCATGGAGAGCCAGGGGAAGCGCCTGTTGGAGAGGGCGGAGGCCGGGTCGGCGTCCACGATCAGCTCGCGCAGCACGTCGCGGGACTTCGGGCCGGCGATGGCGAGGACGCCCCATTGGGTGGTGACGTCCTGCACCTCGATCCAGCCGAGATCGTCGCGGGCCTTGACGGCTTCCTTCTCGAAGAAGTCCTGATCGTAGGCCTGCGCGGCGCCGGCGGTGACGACGTGGAAATCGTCCTCGGCGAGGCGGACGATGGTCGCCTCGGTGCGGACGGTGCCGTGGTCGGTGAGGGCGTAGGTGAGGTTGATGCGGCCGGTCTTGGGCAGGCGGTTGCAGGTGAGACGGTCGAGGAAGGCGGCGGCGCCGGGGCCCTTGATGCGGGTCTTGGCGAAGGCGGTGGCGTCGAAGAGGCCGACGCCCTCGCGCACCGCGCGGGCCTCGGCCTCGGCGAAGCGCCACCAGCCGCCGCGGCGGAAGCTGCGGGCGGCGTGGTCGGAGAATTCGGGGTCGTCGGCGTAGTAGTTGGGGCGCTCCCAGCCGTTCACCGCGCCGAAGCGGGCGCCGAGATCGGCGAGGCGGTCGTGTATCGGGGTGGTGCGGAGGGGGCGGCACGCCTCGCGTTCCTCGTCCGGGTGGTGGAGGACGTAGACGTTCTCGTAGCACTCCTCGTTCTTCTTCGCCGTGTATTCGCGGTTGATCCAGCGGCCGAAGCGGCGGGGGTCGAGGCTCCACATGTCGATCTCGGCCTCGCCCTCGACGATCAGCTGGGCGAGGTGATGCCCGGCGCCGCCGGCGGCGGTGATGCCGAAGCTGAAGCCCTCGGCGAACCAGAAGTTCTCGACGCCCGGGGCGGGGCCGACGAGGGGGTTGCCGTCCGGCGTGTAGCAGATGGGGCCGTTGAAATCGTCTTTCAGACCGACGGTCTCGCTGCTGGGGATGCGGTGGAGCATGGCCATGTATTCCGCCTCGATTCGATCCAGATCGAGGGGGAGGAGGTCGGCCCGGAAGCTCTCCGGCACGCCGAACTTGGCCCAGGCGGGGGCGCCCTTTTCGTAGGGGCCGAGGATCCAGCCGCCGCGCTCCTCGCGGACGTACCACTTGGCGTCGGCGTCGCGGAGGACCGGGTGTTCGGGCATTGTTCTGCGCCATTCGACGAGCGCGGGGTCGGGTTCCGTGACGATGTACTGGTGCTCGACCGGCATCGCGGGGAGGTGGCAGCCGATCATCGCCGCGGTCCGCATCGCGTGGTTGCCGGTCGCGGTCACGACGTGCTCGCAGCGCAGCTCGAAGGGCTCGTTGCCGGCGATCAGGTTGCCGCCCTTCTCGAGCATCTTCGAGCCGCGGACGATCCACTCGCCGTTCGCCCGCTCGAAGGACTCGACCTGGACGCGGCGGTGGATGACGCAGCCCCTCATCCGGGCGCCCTTGGCCATCGCCTGGGTGACGTCGGCGGGGTTGATGTAGCCGTCGGTCGGGTGGAACAGCGCGCCCTCGAGGTCGTCGGTGCGGACGAGGGGCCAGCGCTCCGCGATCTGCTTCGGGGTGAGGAACTCGAACGGGACGCCCACCGTCTCGGCGGTGGAGGCGTAGAGCATGTATTCGTCCATGCGCTCGCGCGTCTGGGCCATGCGCAGGTTGCCGACCACGGAGAAGCCGGGGTTGAGGCCGGTCTCCGCCTCCAGCGTCTTGTAGAACTTCACGCTGTAGTCGTGGATGTGGCCGACCGCGTAGCTCATGTTGAAGAGCGGCAGCAGCCCGGCGGCGTGCCAGGTGGAGCCCGCGGTGAGCTCGTCCCGCTCCAGGAGCGCCACGTCCCAGCCGGCCTTGGCGAGATGGTAGGCGATGGAGACGCCGACCGCGCCGCCGCCGACCACCGCCGCGCGGGCGACGTGGGTGGTTCCGTTGCTGAGGATGCCGCCGTCCGCCATCGCCCCGACTCCTGTCCCGCGCGTCGCGTCACGAGCGAGAATTACGCGCTCGGGCGGCGCGGCGCGGCGTGGGGACGACGGAGCGTGAGAGGTTTGCGACGCGGACCGGCGGCGGTCAGGCCGGAAGGGCGGCCATGAAGCCGGGCCGTCGGGCCCAGGGCGGCGTCCTGTTGAGGATCTCGGCCCGGTCGAGCACGGGCGCCTTGGTCCCGTACTTCCGGAATTCGCCCACATGGTGATACTTCGCGACGCTCTCGTCCGAGAGGTCGGGGCGCACGATGGCCTTCGGCCCGATCATCGGGAATTCCCGGACGAAGCGGAGGATCGCGGCGGCGTCAGGCTTGTAATGCCCGCTCTTGGCGGTGATGACCTGGATCCGGCCGTTGTCGGCGACGATCTCGCCGGCCGCCTTCACCGCGCCGCCGCTCAGGAAGCTGGAATGGTGGTGCTGGCCGACGATGTGGCTGCCGGCGTAGAGCCTGCCGTGCGGGCTGAAGACGAAGATCGCCCAGCCGAAGCCGGAGAAGGCCGTCTCGTTGCCGCGGGTATGGAACGGCTGGTCGGCGTGATCTACCAGCCGTCCGCCGTCGACGGTGATGATGTCGCTGAGCGCGTTGTAGGTGGGGTCCTCGGAGAAGTACTTCACGACGGAGTCCGCCGGCGTCGCCGCGAGGTTGGCGTTGCTGAAGGCCCAGAACGACTTCTTCGTGGCGATCGCGTTCACGTCCTTGAGCCAGTCCTTGAACTTCACCACCAGCTCGTAGCCCGGCCGATGCTCGGGATCGATCTTCTCGAGCCAGTAGCTGCGGTTGCGGGAGTCGATCGTGCGGTAGTCCGTCGGTCCGGTGAGCTGCTTGACGCCGAGTTGGGAGGCTTCGGCCGAGACCTGCCCGAGTAGATCGTCGACGGCGTCCCAGCGCATCGCGTTCTTGGTCTTCGGCTGGGGCGGCTTGCTGGTGACGTAGACGCCCGCGATGCGCGCGACGTCGTCCAGCTTCTCGATCTTGCGCAGTCGGCCGGAGGGCGTGTCCGGGATCTCGTTGTAGGCCCGCACCTCGTCGCGGAGCTTCTGGAGAAAGGGATTCTTGCTCTTGGTGATTCCGGCCTGCATCAGCTTGAGAAGATCCAGCGGCATGGTCCCGATCCTTTCCGCGGGCCTTCCCGGAGGCCCTTCGGCGGTTGTCCGCGAAAGAGCGTGAAGCGAACGTGACCTTCGCGGGGTCGCTCAGGCGGGATCCTTGTGGACGATGACCTCGGCGTCGGGGAACGCCTCCAGCATGCGGTGGCGGAGGGCGGCGCCGATGTCGTGGGCCTTCTTCAGCGGCATCTCGCCGTCGATCTCGACGTGGATCTGCACGAAGAGGCGGCGCCCGGCGCGGCGGGTCTTGAGGTCGTGGAAGCCGGCGAGGCCGGGATGCGTCTCGGCGATGCGCTGGAGGGTGGCGAGGGTCTCGGGCTCGGCGCCGCGGTCCATCAGGGCGTTCCAGGCGCCCGAGGCGATGCGCCCGGCGCCGGTGGCGAGGATCGCCGCGGCGGCGAGGCCGACCACGGAATCGACCTGCGGCAGGCCGAGCCAGCGCGAGGCGGCGAGGGCGAGGATCGCGCCGAGGGTCGGGAGAAGGTCCGAGACGTAATGCAGCGCGTCGGCCGCGACGACGCGGCTGCCGGTGCGCTTCGCGACGCGGCGCTGGAAGAGGACGAGCGCGCCGGTGACGAGCAGCGAGGCGGCCATCACGGCGAGGCCCGCGGCCTCGGAGCTCAGGGGCGGCGGGGCCTCGGCCGTCAGCCGCTCGATCGAGCGCCAGCCGATGGCGCCGGCGGAGGCGAAGACCAGCACCGACTGGCCGAGCGCGGCGAGATCCTCGGCCGAGCCGTGGCCGAAGGCGTGCTCCTCGTCGGCGGGCTTGGCGGCGTAGAGGATCGCGGCGAGCCCGCCGAGCGAGGCCACGAAGTCGAGCGCGCTGTCGGCGAGGGAGGCCGCGACGGCGAGCGAGCCGGTGGCGGTCAGCGCCCAGAGCTTGAGGCCCGAGAGCAGCAGCGCCGCGCCGACGGCCGCGAGGCCCGCCGTCGCGGCGAGCCGGTCGTCGGCGGTGAGACGGCGGAGCGGGCGCATGGGCCGGAGGCTGACCGCGAAGCGGGGCAGGAGCAAGCCGCGGCGGGCGCGCGGCGCGGGACGCCCTGCGCCTTCCGGTCGCAGGCGGCGGAGAGGCGGGCGGCGGAAACGTTGTGCGGCGCGTCATGCGGGCGCCGCGGCGCAGCCCGAGCGCGCTTGACACCCCAAGGGGGCGTTCCTAGGGTCCGCGCCGATCAAGCCGCCGGGTCCTCCGGCGTCCGCGATCCGGAGCCGCCAGGCATGCCGACCGACGCCGAGCGACCGCCGAGCCTCGAGGAGATCGACTCCCGGCTCGCAGCGATCCGCAAGCGCCGCAAGGTGAAGCCCGCCGGTCGAGGCGCGGCCAAGTGGCAGGGCGCGGAGCTCGCCTGGCGGATGGTGATCGATCTGACCGCGGGGATCGCGGTGGGACTGACGATGGGATGGGGGCTCGATTCGCTCTTCGGAACGATGCCGCTGTTCATGATCTTGTTCGTCCTGCTCGGCTTCGCGGCCGGAGTGAGGATCATGCTGCGGTCCGCGGAGGACCAGCGGCGCAAGGCGCTGAGGCGCGCCGAGGCCGAGGCCGCCGCCGCCGGCGGCAGGAATGAAACGGGCGCCGCGGCGCCGAGAGACGAGGGACGCTGAATGGCGGGCGAAGCGGAAGGCGGCGGCATCAACGCCCACCCGATGGATCAGTTCGTCGTGAAGCCGCTGTTCGAGGATGCGCTCGGGCCGCTGACCGTCACCAATTCGACGCTGTGGATGGCGATCGGCGTCGCCATCGCGGTGGGGCTGTTCGTGCTGCCGATGCGCGGCGCGCAGCTGGTGCCGACGCGGATGCAGTCGGTGGCGGAGCTGCTCTACGGCTTCATCCGCAAGATGACGACGGACGTGCTGGGCGAGGAGGGGCTGCGCTACTTCCCCTACATCTTCACGCTGTTCGTGTTCATCCTGATCTCCAACATCGCGGGCCTGATCCCGGCGAGCTTCACCGTCACCAGCCACATCGCCGTCACCGGCGTCATGGCGCTGCTGGTGTTCTTCACGGTCACGCTGATCGGCTTCATGCGGCATGGCGCGCATTTCATAAGCCTGTTCTGGGTGGACAGCGCGCCCGCGGCGCTGCGCCCGGTCCTGTTCGTGATCGAGCTGATCTCCTACTTCGTGCGCCCGCTCAGCCATTCCGTCCGTCTTGCGGGCAACATGATGGCGGGGCACGCGGTGCTGAAGGTGTTCGCGGCCTTCGTCCCGGCGATGGGCGTGGCCGGCCTGATCCCGATCGCCGCGATGACCGGCATCTTCGCGCTGGAGCTGCTGGTGGCGGTCGTGCAGGCCTACATCTTCACCATCCTCACCTGCGTCTATCTCAACGACGCACTCCACATGCACTGAGGCCCGTCCGGGCGTCGGTCGACGATCTTCCCATCCAAAGGAGCGGAACCATGGAAGGCGACATCGGGAACATGGGCCAGTACATCGGCGCGGGCCTCGCCACGATCGGTCTCGGCGGCGCCGGCATCGGCGTGGGCCACGTGGCCGGCAACTACCTGGCCGGCGCCCTGCGCAACCCCGCCGCGGCGGCCGAGCAGCAGGCGACGCTGTTCATCGGCATCGCCTTCGCCGAGGCGCTCGGCATCTTCTC
>JAWLFJ010000020.1:0-43185 GCA_041685625.1 Paracoccaceae bacterium
CCGCGCCGGCCCATTTTCCACCGAGGCGAGCCGCCACGCATCCTTGGTTTCCCGTTTCATCCTTTGCGGAGCGCCAAACTGACGGATCGCAGAACGACCATCGTGACCGGGTCGACCAGCGGAATCGGCCTGGGCGTCGCCGAAGCTCTCGCCGCGGCCGGCTGCAACGTCAAGCCGGCCGGCTTCGGCAATCCGGACACATCGAGGCGGCACGGACGAAGGTCGATGCGGCCGGGCCCGGTCATGTCGGCCATCACGACGCCGACATGGCCGAACCGGAGGCGATCGACGATCTGGTCGCCTGCACGCGGGAGGCTTTCGGCGCCCTCGGCGTGGTGGCGCCGAACGCGCGAATCCAGGTCGTCGCGCCGTTCGAGGAGCTCCCGCCCGAGAAGCTGGACGCGCTGATCCGCATCAACCGCCTCTCGGCCTTCCATCTCGCTCGCCTCACCTTCGCGGACATGAAGCGGCGGGCTGGGACCGATTGACCTGCATCGCCTCGGCGCATGGTCTCGTGGCCTCGCCCTAGGTCCGCCTATGTCACGGCGAACCACGGATTGGTCGGCTTCGCCACGACCCTCGCCCTCGAAGGGGCCGAGCACGGCGTGACCGCCGACGCGATCTGTCCCGGCTGCGTTCTCACGCCCCTGGTCGAGGGTCAGATCCCCGACACGGCCGCCGCGCGCGGGCTGAGCGAGGAGGCGGTCAAGCGCGACGTCCTGCCGGCGGCGCAGCCGACCCTGGAGTTCGTGCGGGTCGAGCGGATCGGGGCGCTCGCCGCCGTCCTCTGCGGGAACGCCGGCGCGCGGATCATGGGCGCGGCACTGCCCGTCGACGGTGGGTGGACCGCCCGGTGAGCGCGGGGCGCCGGCGGTTCGATCGTCGGCGCCGACGTCCTCCCGCAGACCAGTGATCGAAGGGTTCCATGCGGACCGAGGAGACCGGCGCGCATCGTCGCCGCGTGGTGATCCTCGGCCGCGGCTTCGCTGGGCGGGCCGCGGCGCGCGCGCCGGTCGACGTCACGGTGATCGACAGGCGCAACCACCACCTGTTCCAGCCGCTGGTCTGCCAGGTCGCGACCGCCGCGCTCTCTCCTGCGGAGATCGCCTGCCCGATCCGCGAGGTCCTGCGCCGGCAACGAAAGGTGCGGGTGATGATGGGCGACGTCGAGGGCGTCGACCTGGAGGCGCGAGAGGTCCTCGCCTCGGGCCGCCGGCATCCCCGCGACGCGCCGATCCTCGCGATCGGCGCGCGCCACGCCTGCCTCGGCCGCGACGCCCGCCCGAGCGTCCCGGCGGCGACCGGCGAGGCTCACCCCTCCGGTTCCGAGGCGACGGCGAGACGTGGCCCCTCCGACCGGGGCGCGGGCTCGGGCCGCGGCCAGATCGCGTCCATCGGACGGGAGCGGCCCCCCTCGCCGATGATGCGGACGTGCCTGCGGCCGAGCCGGCGCGGTTCCTCGACCCCGCAGGACTGGGCGATCGTCTCCACCTCGCGGATCAAGCTGCGGGCGTAGTGCGCCACGCGCTCGGCCTTCACCTTCGGCACCAACCCCCGCTGCAGCGCCGGATCATGCGTGGTGATGCCGGTCGGGCAGGTGTTGCGGTTGCACTTCAGCGCCTGGATGCAGCCCAGCGAGAACATGAAGCCCCGCGCGCTGGTCACGAAGTCCGCTCCGGCGGCGAGCGCCCAGGCGACGTCCGCAGGGTTCACCAGCTTGCCCGAGGCGATCACGCGCACGCGCTCCCGCAGGCCATGCCGGTGCAGCGCGTCGGAGACCGCCGGCAGCGCTTCCCGGATCGAGAGGCCGACATGATCCATCAGCGCCATGGGCGCCGCACCGGTGCCGCCGTCGCCGCCGTCGATCGTGACGAAGTCCGGCGCCTCGGCCTCGCCGCGTTCGACGATGCGGGCGCAGAGGACGTCCATACAGGCCGGGTCGCCGATCACGGTCTTGAAGCCGACGGGCTTGCCGGTGATCGCCCGCACGCGGGAGACGAAATCCAGCAGGGCGTCGTCGCCGTCGATCTCGGCGTGCCGGTTGGGAGAGACGCTGTCGATCCTCGCCGGGATGCCGCGGATCCCCGCGATGGTGGCATCGACTTTTCGGCCCGGCAGGATGCCGCCTTTTCCCGGTTTCGCGCCTTGACTGAGCTTGACCTCGAACATGCGGATCTGCGGATGCGCCGCGATCCCGCGCAGCCTCGCCGCGGAGAGCCGGCCGTCATCGTCGCGCACGCCGTACTTCGCCGTGCCGATCTGGAAGACCAGGTCGCAGCCGCCCTCGAGGTGCCAGTCGCTGAGCCCGCCTTCGCCCGTGTTGAGCCAGATCCCCGCCTTCGCGGCCCCCCGGCTCAGCGCCTTCACGGCCGGGCGCGAGATGGAGCCGAAGCTCATGCCGGATACGTTGAAGAACGACGGCGCGTCGTAGGGGGTCTCGCAATGCGGGCCGATCCGCATGGGTTCGGTGGCGCAGGCGGCCTCTTCGGACATCGCATAAGGGGCGCTCACGAAGATCGGCTGACCCGCAACGGTCAACGGGGTGGTCGAGCCGAAGGCGCTGGTGTTCGGCTTGCCGAGCGAGGCGCGGCCGACCCAGCTGCGTTGCGCCCGGTTGAAGGGCTGCTCCTCCCGGTCCATGGCGAAGAAGTACTGCCGAAAGAACTCGCCGAGTTGCGTGAACAGGCCCCGGAAACGTCCGATCAGCGGATAGTTGCGGCGTACCGCGTCCGCGGTCTGCCAGCGATCCGCAGCCGCCATCGCCACCGCCGCGAGCGCGACGATGCCGACCACCCACACGAAAAGCACGGCGAGCGCCTGAAGCGCGAAGCCGGTGGCGGCGAGCAGCCGCTCCATCGACGGCAGGACCTCGACGGCGGCGCGGACCCATAGCTCGAATTCGTCCATAGGCGTTCTCCCATCCGGTCGCCGCGCGGGACGCCCCGCGGCTTCCCTCCCTTCGCTCCGAAGCGGGCCATCGTCACATCAACGCGATGCGCCTTTCCGGGCCGTAACGGCTCGAGGGCGTTGGACGAACGGGGTGAAGGGTCGCGCGAGCGGCCCGTCATCCCAGCGAGGAGACCGATGATGAGACGGATACTGACGGCGGCCCTGGCCGCCGCCGCGCTCTGGGCCGGCGCCGCCGCGGCGGGCGAGCAATACGTGGACGAGAGCGGCCACGCCCTGAGCGGCTACGACGTCGTCGCCTATTTCGACAAGGACCAGAGCCCGATCGGCGAGGCGCAGCCCGCGCCGACGCCCGGCAAGGCGTCGATCACGGCGGAGTGGAACGGCGCCGTCTGGGCCTTCGCCTCGGAGGAGAACCGGGAGCGCTTCCTCGCCGATCCCGAGGCCTACGCGCCGCAATACGACGGGCACTGCGCCTTCGGCGTCGCCAAGGGCGGCAAGGTCCCGGGCGATCCGGAGCGCTGGCGCATCGTGGACGGCAAGCTCTACCTGAACCTGCAGCGGAGCGTGCAGGAGATGTGGCTGGGGGACATCCCCGGCCATCTCGAGGCGTCCGAGTCGAACTGGCCCGGTCTGGAGGACGAGCCGGCGACCGACCGCGAGGTTCCCGAACTGGAGCCCGGCGCCGCCCCCGTCCCGGGCTGATCTCGGCCCATGCGCCGGCGGATGGCGGCTTCCGGGTCGCCGTCCGCCCTGCCGCGACGCCGCGCCGACGCGCCGCGTGGGCGGATCCGTCGCGCGTCGGGGCTTGTGACGAGGGATCCGCCGCGCCAGCCTCGCCGCCTGTCCCACCGGAGGAGCCACCCCGTGCCGATCTTCCCCTCGATCCCCGAAGACCCCGACCTCGCCGCCGTGTTCCGCCGCTTTCCGCACATGGTGCCCCCGCTCCTGGAGGTGCACGACCGCATCCTGCGCGATCCCTCGCCCCTCACGGTGGCGGAGCGCGAGCTGATCGCCGCCTACGTCTCCGGCCTCAACGCCTGCACCTACTGCCACGGCGCCCACCGCGTCGCGGCGGAGGTGTTCGGCGTCGACGTGGCCGTGTTCGACGCCCTGATGACGGACCCGGAGACCAGCCCGGTCGAGGACCGCCTGAAGCCGATCCTCGCCTACGTCCGCAAGCTGACGCTGACCCCCTCGCGGATCGTCGAGGCCGATGCCGAGGCGGTCTACGCCGCCGGCTGGCAGGAGCAGGCCCTCTTCGACGCGGTGAGCGTCTGCGCGCTTTTCAACTTCATGAACCGCATCGTCGAGGGCTCCGGCATCCGCCGCGACCCGCTCGCCGCGCCGGCCGAGGAGCGCGCGGCGCGCCGCCGGCGCATGGGCGACGCCGGCGACGACCCGCACAGCGCGCCGCGGAGCTACACGAAGCTGATCGAGACCTACGGCATCGGCGAGACCGGAGACTGACCGGCTTCGTTCGCCGCGCCGGGGCCGGGAGCCGGCCGGCTTTCGTTCCGTGCGTCCGGAAGTCCGCGGCCGGCGCCTCGCCGGCCTTCCGCGGCACAGAACGGGAACCCGCTGCTCGGCGTCATGCAGGAGCGGCCCGTCGCCGCCTCTCGCGCCTCCGGCGCCTCCCGCATACGCTCACGGAAATCACTCGAGATGGTGGATCGGCGCCTCCGGCCGGAAGGCGCGGAAGGCGAAGGCGAACGGCACGTCATGCACCGCGTCGCGCCAGACGCCGTCCTCGCCCCGCCGACGCACGACGACGGAGCCGACCTCGCGCCCCGCCGCGACCTCCGCCGCGTCGAGGGCCGAGGCCTGGCCGGGCCGCCAGACGATCTCCAGATCGCCGTCGCGGATCGCGCCCCGTTCGCGCACCAGCGGCAGGCTCCAGGCCTCGTCCCGCCCCTCCACCGCGATCACGCGCATCAGCGACCGGCCGGGGCCGTCGTAGTCGCCGCGAAACAGGAACGGCCGGTCCGCGCCGTCGTAGCCGGCATAGGGGTTGCGACCGTAGGGCCGCGTCGCCGGTTGCGGCGGCGCCAGGATGCGCCCCTCGGGCCGGCGCTCGGCGAAGTCCGCGACGCTCTCCAGCCGGTGCGGCAGCCGCTGCAGCACGGTTCCGGCCCGCTCGCCGACGATCGCGCGCCCTTCGAACTGCTGCCACCAGCTCTCCGTCGCGCGGTCGTACATGACGAGGTCGGAATGGCGCAGCTTGCCGGTCGTCCCGAAGCTCGTCGCCTCCCCCGCCACCTCGCGCGAGAACACGACGCCCGAATTGCAGAGCGGGCAGTAGGTCACGGCGACCGGCTCGCCGCCGACCACGTCGTTCACGATCTCGTGCCAGATCAGGATGGAGAGCGGATAGGCGCGCGCGTCGCCGTCGATCTCGAGGCTCATCACCGCCTCGCGGTCGGCGTGGCGCGCGCGCGCTTCGGAGACCGGCTCGAATCGCGGCGAATCGATGGAGGGGATGCCGTCCTTCGGCGGGCCGCCGGAAAGGATCTCCTCGAACGGGACGAGGCTTTGCGAGAAGTCGGTGTCCGGCCATTCCCGAAGCCAGCCCCCGGGGGGCGGCCCCGCCGCCACGGCGAGCGTCGGGAGCAGGACCGCCGCGGCGGTCATCGTCCGGAAGAGCGCGTGTCGGGTCATCGGCCGTCTCCGCTGCCAACCCCGCCCGGAAACAGGCGGACCTCGTCCCCCTTTCGCCGCGCGACCCGGGAACGTTACGCCGCCGGCGGTCCTCAGCCCTGGTGCTCGGGGCCGATGCCTTCGAACATCGCGCTCAGATCGACGGTCGAGCGTCGGCCGACCTCGGGCAGTGCGGTCTCCAGCCACCGCGAAGCGGTGTCGCGCCCGACGTCGCGCAGATGCACCAGAAAGCTCCATTCCGCGTTCATCTTCGAGGAGGCGCCGAGGGGCTTCAGCGCCTCCTGGTTCTCGATGACATGCACCCGCACCTGCCGGTAGTGATCGGTGGAGAGCTTCCCCTCGGCGATCAGCCGGTCGACGAAGTCGATGGACCGCAGTTCCTTCAGCAGGCTGCCGTTGAAGCTGATCTCGTTCAGCCGGTTCTGGATCTCCTGCGGCGTCTTCGGTGCGCCCTTGCGCTCGATCGGGTTGATCTGGACGACGACCGCGTCGTCGGAGCGCGTGCGCCCGTGGAACGGGAACAGCGCCGGATTGCCCATGTAGCCGCCGTCCCAGTAGGGGACGCCGTCGATCTCGACCGCCTGATGCATGTGCGGCAGGCAGGCGGAGGCCATGACCATGTCGGCCGTGAGTTCCCGGCGCGGAAACACCTTCACCCGCCCCGTCTCGACGTTGGTGGCGGAGACGAACAGCTCGAAGGCGTCGCAGGCGCGCACCGCCTCGAAGTCGATGCTGGCCTCGATGACGTCGCGCAGCGGGTCGAGGCCGAGCGGGTTGAGCTGATAGGGCGAGGCCAGCCGCGTGAGCGCGTCGAGGGCGTGATAGGCCGGCGAATGCTCGAGGCTCCAACGCCCGAGGAACACGTCGAGCGGCGTGCGGCGCACCGGGCTGAACCGCGCCGCACGGCTCATCGCGCTCCAGAAGCCGTGCAGCGCTTCGCGCGCGCCCTCCGGGCCGGCTCGGGTGATGCCGTCGGCCACGGCGACGGCGTTCATGGCCCCGGCCGAGGTGCCGGAGATCGCGGCGATGTCGACGCGCCCGTCCTCGAGCAGCCGGTCGAGCACGCCCCAGGTGAAGGCGCCGTGCGCCCCGCCGCCCTGAAGCGCGAGGTTGATCGGTTTCGGATCGGTCATGGGTCGGGCCTTCCGGTTCGCGTCGGGGCGCCGCACGGCGCGCGGCCTTCCCGGCAAGGTTCGACCGGAAGTCCGGCGCGTTACGTCGGGCGCGCCGTCAGGCGGCGGCGAGGAGCGGCCGCGCCGCCGCCGCGACCTTCGAGAGGTTCTCCCGCGCCGCCCCGGCTCGCGCGCGCAGCATCAAGCCATGCGCCAAGGCGCCGATCGCGGCGCCCAAGGCGTCCGGATCCGCGCCCGGCGGCAGCTGCGACGCGTCCGCGGCGCGGCGCAGGCGCTCGGCGATCGTCGCCTCGACGACGCCGAAGCGCTCGGCGAACAGCGCGGCGAAGCCCGGATGCGCGCCCGCCGCGTCCGAGAGCGCGCAGGACACGAGACAGCCGCGATGGGCCGGATCCGCCGTGCCGAGGGCGACGACGCCGTCGAGGAAGGCGGCCACGTCCTCGGCGACCGTGCCGCCCCCGTCCAGCGCGGCCAGGACCGGGGCGATCCGAGTCGCGCCGTAACGATCGAGCGCGGCGCGGAACAGCGCCTCCTTCCCGCCGAACGCCTGATAGAGGCTTGAGCGCGTCAGGCCCATCGCCGCCGTCAGATCGTCGATCGACGTGCCGTCGTAGCCGCGCGCCCAGAAGACGCGCATGGCGGCCTCCAGGGCCTCGGCCTCGTCGAACTTTCTGGGCCGGCCGCGCGCACGGCGCGGCTCACCGACTTTTGTGCTCATGGGTCCAGAAATAGTTTGTCCGGCGTCGACATGCAAGTTATGGACTGTTTGGTCCGATATCAGGTGAGCCGGGGAAAGCGAGATGACGTCGAAAGCGATCTTCCGAGACGAGGATCCGGGCGCGGGGACGACCGAGCCCGCGGAGTCGCCCCGAAACCGCAAGGCCGCCTCGGACGATCGCGAACGGCGCTGGGCGGAGGCGATGCGTGCGGCGAGCCGAGGCGACTCGTCCGCCTACGCCCGGCTCCTCGCGGAGATCGCGCCGATGATCCGCGGGATGGCACGCAGCCGGCTTCAGGGCTACGGCCTCAGCCCGGACGAGGCCGAGGACGTGGTTCAGGAAGCCCTGATCGGCCTGCATCGCAAGCGCCACACCTGGGACGCGGATCGTCCGATCCTGCCCTGGATCCGCGCCATCGCAACCTACAAGCTGCTCGACGCCGCGCGCCGCCTCGGCCGGACCCGCCGCGCCACCGCCGCCAGGCCGGTGGAGGACTACGCCGAGATCCTGCCGGCCCCCATGCCGGAGCATTCCATCGGCGCCGCCGACATCCGCGCCCATGTCGAGGCGCTTCCCCCGCGCGAACGCGGCGTCGTCACCGCGCTGGTCTTCGAAGGCGCGTCGGTCTCCGCGGTGGCTCGGCGCCTCGGGGTCGGACCCTCGGCCGTGCGCGTCGCCTTCCATCGGGCGCTCGCCCGCCTTCGCCGCGCCGCCGAGGATGCGGCGCTCTGACGTCGCTTGAAAGGACCGTGACGCTGCACCTGACCTCCGGGAACGTCCACGGGCCGCGTCGAAACCCCCTCCCCTCCGATCCGGGCCCGAAGCGCGGCGTCAAGGCCGGGCGACCGTCGGCCCGTCCTCGCAGTCCTCCAGCCGCCGCCGCGTGAAGCCGTCGCACCCGATGCGTCGCCGGCCGCGCTCGGCGAGCGCTTCGGCCGCGAGGTCGCGTCGCCCCGCGCGAAGGCAGGCCGAGACCGCGATCCAGTGAAAGACGTCCCGCTGCGCATGACTGCCGCCGATCCGCTGCAGGCGCGGGGCGGCCTTCACCAGCCGTCGCGCGGCGGTCTCGTCGTCCCGGCCGGCCAGCGCGGCGAGCCCCGAGGCGGCGAGCCCGCCACCGGCCCGCGCGGCCTCCGGCATGTCGCCGGCGTCGCACCGACGCGCCTCGGCCGCGATGCGCGCGGCGAGGACTTCGGCCTCCGCGCGTCGCCCGGCCCCGACGAGCGCCAGGAGGTAGTGCAGGTCGGCGAACGCCGAACAGGCGTCCGCCGCGCGCCGCTGGGCGATGTCCGCCAGCTCCTCCCAGCGCCGCCCGACCTCGACCCCCTCGATCTCCAGCCGCGCCAGCAGCGAGGCCGCGTTGGCGATGTCCCGGAAGTCCTCCGTCGGCTCCGTCCTGACCCGCTCGTCGTAGAGCCTCAGCGCCCCTTCGCGATCGCCGAGGTCGAGCCGGAACAGCGCGACGTGCCAATGGATGTGGAAGGCGAAGTTGTTGCAGCCGCGCCAGCCGGCCTCGCGTCCCTCCATCCAGCGCAGCCCCTCGGCGGCGCGGGCCGTCATCTCGTGCACGTGCAGCACCGCGTGCAGGCCCCAGGCGTCGTCCGGCCGGGCCTCGACCGCCGTGCGTCCGATGCGCTCGGCCGCGTCGTACTCGCCGGTCTCCTCCAGCGCGAAGGCGTGGCAGCCGAGGAGGAACGGGCGATGCGCATGATCGCGATCGACGGCGCCGAGCACGCGTTCGATCGAGGCCCGCATGCCGACGGCGTCGCCCACCATGAAGCGCAGCGCGTGGACCAGCTTCGCGGCGAGCGCGTCTTCGGGATGCGCGAGGAGCAGCGCGTCGAGCCGGTCCGCCGCCGCGCCGAGCCTTCCGAGGAGACCGAGCTCCAGCGCCTCGACATAGGCGGGCGAACGCGGGTCCGGAGCGCCGGTGCGGGCGGCGTCGAGCGCGCCGCGCGCGACGTCGAGGCATTCCGGCCGTGCCAGCAGCACGAAGAACAGGCCCCGCGTCGCCTGCGCCAGAGCGAAGTCCGGCGCCGCGGAGAGCGCCGCGTCGAGCCGGGCCGGGGTCTCGGCCGAATGCGCGAGGAAGCCCTCGACGCAGCGGTTCCAGTCCGCGACGGCCGGCGCGGCCCCCGAGGGAAGCGGGAGGCCGAATTGGTCTTCGATCCACATGCGTCGTTCTCCACCGGCGCGCGATCCGGCCTCTCGCCGCGGGCTCCGGCGTCCCGCGCCGCCGAGGACCGCCTCGGGCCCTTGTGCGCGCGCCTCATCTCCCGAGTTCGGCCCGAGCGTCGGCTTCGTTACGCGCACCGACGCAGACGTGATCGCTCACCAGCGCAGGACCCGCGCTCCGAGCAGGCATCCCGCCAAGGCCGTCGTCGCGATCGCCGCGCCGTAGGAGACGGCGACGAACAGCGCGTCGTCCGCCGGGCACCAGAGCGCGTAGCCGAGCGCCGTCAGCGACCCGGCGAGCAGACCCGCGGCCGCGCCGGCGCCGGCCGGGCGCGTCGGCGCCGCGACGCGAAGCGCCGGAAGCACGGTCGCCAGCGGTATCGCCGACAGGAGGATCATCAGCGCGGCGTAGCGCGGCGTCTGCCGCAGCACCGCGTCGAGCGGAGCCGTCACCTGCGCCGTCGCGACGACGCCCGCGACGATCGCCGCCGCTAACGCGAAGAGACCGAGGCAGAGGCCGTCGATCGCGCCCGTGCCGGGGCGACCGAGCCGGCGCAGCATGTGGAACGCCCCGGCCGCCAGCGCGACGCCCCCGCCGAACTTGGAGAGGCCGGCGCCGCCGAGGGTCTCCAGGAGGTCCGGCCGCACGTCGCCCAGCGCGAGCACGGCCGCCACCACCCCGGCGAGGCCCGCCGCCGCGCCGAGGGCGAGGCTGCGCTCGACCTTATGCCGGTCCGCGGCCGGTCGGTTCTCCGCGGCGAGCGTCCGGACCAGCGCGTCGGTGTCCATCTCCCGACCGTTTCCGTTCGCGTTCATGCCGATCTCCGCGGTCCGAAGGCGCGCCGGTGCAGCCGCCAGTTGGCGTGCGCCAGCACCGGCAGCGTGACCGCCAGCCCGACGAGGCCGAGCGCGATCGAGGCGACGAGGACCGATCCGACGAGGGCGCCCCACACCGCCATGACGCGGAGATTCCCGACGCCCGCCCGGACCGACCCCGCCATGGCTCGGCGCGCGCTCCGCTCGCCGTCGAGCGCCAGAGGCAGCGAGAAGGCCCCGATCAGAAGCACCGCGGCGGCGAAGAGCGCCCCGACGGCGTTGCCGAGCAGGATCAGCAGCCAGCCCTCCGCGCTGCCGAACACGAGGCCCGCGAAAGCCGCGGGCGTCGCCGCCTCGGCGTCGCCCAGGATCAGCGCGGACAGCGCCTGTGCGGTCGCGAGCCATGCCGCCAGAAGCGCGAACAGCGCGAGGGAGATCCGCAGCGCGGCGCCGCCGCCGGGGCGTCCGAAGGGCGCCAGCGCGTCGCGCCATCCCGGCGTCTCGCCCAGTTCGCGACGGCGGCTGAGCTCCATCAGTCCGATCGTCGCCACCGGTCCGACCAGCGCGAAGCCCGAGATCAGCGGCCAGATCAGCGGCAGCGTCGGGCCGCCCGAGGTCGCGCGGATCAGCAGGAAACCGACCAGGGGGTAGATCAGGCCGAGAAGGAAATTGTGGCTTGGCTTCGCGAGAAAGTCGCTCCAGCCTTCCGCAAGGGACTCGCGGAGATCGGCGAAGGTCAGTCGGCGCGCGCCGGAAGACGCCCGGGCGGCCGGAGCCGTGTCGCGGACGGCGGTCTGGACGGTCTGCATCGCTCTTTCTCCTCCTGGCGGGGGGCCGGCACACCCCTCTCTTCGTTCGATCCGGCGGCTTCGTCACATCGACGCCGCGGATACGGGCCCCGCTGCGCTGTCCGACGGCTCGGCGCCTGTCGGCTCGACCGGTCGCGCCGCCCATTCGGCGATCACGGCTCCTGCGAAGGCCGCGTCCCGCGGATCGTCCAGAAGATGCGACGCACCGCCCAGCGATACGAAGCTTTTCGGGCGCCTGGCCGCTTCGAAAAGCCGGCACGCCGCGTCGCTCCCGAAGGTCGCGTCCGTCGGGGGCATGCAGGATCATGAGCGGTCGACCCAGCGCTGCGACGCTCGCCGCCAGCCGATGCCGCCGCGCGTCCTCCACGAAGTCGCGCGGCATGCGGAAGCGGTGTCCGCCCAGCATGACCTCGCCCTCTCCGTCGCGCTCCAACGTCTCGAGATCGCAGTCGAAGTCGTCGAGGCCATGCGCCACGTCGGCCGGCGCCCCGATGGTCGCTACCGCGCGGACTTCGGCGATGTCGCGTGCCACGGCGAGGACCGCCGCGCCGCCGGGCGCGAGTGCCCGACCAGCAGCGACACGGGCCGGCCGATCCGACGCATCTGCACCGCCGCGCAGCGCAGATCGGCGAGATTGCCGGAGAACGTCGACCCCCGAAGTCCCCGTCCGAACCGCCGAGGCCGGCGAAGTCGAAGCGGAGCACGCCGAAGCCGGCCGCCGCGCCGCGCAGCATGTACGCGTTGAACTCCGGCATCTCCCCGTCGCGGTAATTCGGCGACCACGCGGCGAGGTCCGCGCCGGGGGCAACTCGGCGACGGTCATCGCGACCTCGGCGGCCTTTCGCACCAGCGAAGATCCGCTCGGGAGTTCGCCCGTCTCATGGGTGCAGGGCGTCTCACCGAGGAGACCCGCGAATGTCTCGCCGCCTGCCTCGCCCGGTCGGCGTCGCCATCCGCCAGAGTGTGGTCTTCGCTTGCAGAATTTGCTTCGCTTGGCCGAACGAGCAGTGTTCCGCCACCAAGTCGAGACCTCATCGCCGCGCCCCGGGAGCGGTGCCGCACGTGAGAGACCAACGTGGGGACTGCACTGGCAGATCCACTGGCAAGCCGCTGATAAAAAACCATTTTCTATGGAAAAATGGTGCCCGGGGGCGGATTCGAACCACCGACACGCGGATTTTCAATCCGCTGCTCTACCAACTGAGCTACCCGGGCGTGATCGCGCCTTGGCGCGACGACGGCTGATTAGCGGGCGCTGGCGGCGCTGTCCAGAGGGGGGATCAACGTCGCCGGGCGTCGCTGCCGTCGCGGTCGTCCGGCCCTGCGGCGAGGTCCTCGGCGTCGGGGCGATCTTCGCCCTCGGCGGGAATCGCGTAAGCGCCGTTCAGCCAACGCGCGAGATCGACGTCCGCGCAGCGCTTCGAACAGAACGGGCGGTAGGCGGGACGCGTCGGAGCGCGGCAGATCGGGCAGGCCATGCACCGGAAACTGGCCCGAAGCCCACCCGGCGCGCAAGCCCTCCCGTCGTCCGGCGTCAACGGTCGGCTCCACGGCTTCCGCTCGAAACTCTCTTTGGCGGCAAGGTCCAGCGGCGGGAGGTTCGCGACCACGACCCGCGCGCCGCGGCGCTTCCCGCCAAGGCTTCGCCGGCGACTCCTCGTCGAGACCGCATCGCCGAGGCTCGCGCGGCGCATCACGCACAGCAGCGCCGGCGGTCAGGGGACGGCCATCAGCTCCGCCAGAGGCCGCCGCTCGCGCCGCCGCGTCAGCTCGAGGTGACCGAGCGGCGTCCACCCGATCACCTGCGTCTCCACAGGATCGTCGCGAAGCGCGCGCTTCAGCGCCGTCTCCAGGCGCTCGCGCTCGCGCTTGCCCATCGGCGCGAGGTCCAGCACCACCTGTCCGCCGAGGCCGCGCAGCAGCAACTCACGCGGCAGCGCCTCGACGGCGGCCAGATTCGCCTTCAGCCCGGAGGCCGGGCTCATGTCCCCGGCCGTGTTCACGTCCACCGCCACGAGGGCCGCCGTCGGCTCCACCGTCATCGAGGCGCCGCCCGGCAGCGTCACTTGCGGCCGGAACAGCGCGGCGATCGCGTCCACCAGACCGAGATCGTCCCAGAGCCGCCAGTCCCCGCGGATCACCTCCTCGGGCTCGGGGTCCACCCAGTCGCGCCAGGCCCGCGTCTCCGAGTCCGGCGCGGCGACCACGAGGCCGGGCGACGCGTCGGCGTCCGCCGCCTCCGCCAACAGCCCGGCAAGCGCCGCCACGTCCTCGGCCACCGCCTCCGCCGGCGCCCCGTCGGCGGCCGAGCGCAGGATGACCCCGGTCTCCGGTCCGCCGGCTTCCGTCAGCGCCGCCTCGGCCACGGCCTTCAGGCGGGCCGCCTCGTCCTCGTCCCGGATCCGGCGAGAGACGTTCACCCCCGGCGCATGCGGCGTCAGGATCGCGTAGCGGCCCTTGAAGAGCGGCTCCGCCGACACCGGCACGGCCTTGCCGCCCTCGGCATGACGCGTCACCTGGACCAGCAGCCGGTCGCCGGGCGAGAGCCCCTTGGCGCCCTTCAGGAACCCTTCCGCTCCGGCGCCGAGGTCGAGGAACGCGGCGCCCATCGCCGGGGCCTTGCGCGTCACGCGCGCCATCCGGATCTCCTCGATCCGCGGCGTCGCGTCTCCTTCGGGCGGGTCGACCAGCAGGTCGAGCAGCCGCCCGCGGTCCATCAGCGCCGCCGCCGGCGGCCGCCCGGCCTCCTCCAGCAGCACCGCGACGCGCCCCCTCACGACGCCACCTCCCAGACCGGAAAGCCCGCCGCCTGGAGCATGCCCGCCGTCTCGGCCAGCGGCAGGCCGACGACGCCGGTCCAACTGCCGTTGATCGCCGGCGCGAAGGCCGCCGCCATGCCCTGGATGCCGTAGCCCCCCGCCTTGCCCGACCACTCGCCGGAGGCGACGTAGGCGGCGATCTCGGCCTCCGAGAGCCGCTTGAAGGTCACCCGCGTCTCGCTCCGCCGGCGCCAGACGCGCCCGCCGAGGCGCAGCGCCGCGGCGGTGATAACCATGTGCCGCCGGCCCGAGAGCAGGCGCAGGAAGCCCGCCGCCTCGCCTTCGTCACCCGGCTTGCCGAGGATGCGCCGTCCAGCCGCGACCACCGTGTCCGCGGTCAGCACCGCCTCGCCGGGATGCGCCACCACGGCGGCGTTCTTCTCCTCGGCCATGCGCACGGCGTAGGCGCGCGGCGGCTCGCCCTTGCGCGGCGTCTCGTCGATGTCGGCGGGGCGGACGTCGTCGGGGGCGATGCCGATCATCGCCAGCAGCTCGCGGCGCCGCGGCGAGGCGGAGGCGAGCACGAGGCGCGGCGGCGCCACTTACTTGAAGCGATAGGTGATGCGCCCCTTGGTCAGGTCGTAGGGAGTCATCTCGACCTGCACCTTGTCGCCGGCCAGCACCCGGATGCGGTTCTTGCGCATCTTGCCGGCGGTATGGGCGATGATCTCATGGCCGTTCTCGAGCTTCACCCGAAACGTCGCGTTGGGCAGCAGCTCGACCACGACCCCGGGGAATTCGAGTGTCTCTTCCTTGGCCATGCGGTCTCCACATATGCGTTGCGCGCCGGGACGCACCCGGCGCGGTCTCGGTGCGGGGTATGAGCCCTCGCCGCGGGAGAATCAAGGGCGCGAGGGCGGATCCTCGCGGAGCGAGCGCCAGGCGGTCAGCACCGCGAACCAGCCGGCCGTGGCGAGCCACACCGCCTGCGCCGCCTCGCGCGCCGGCCCGCCCAGCAGCAGCCACAGCGTCGCCGCCCCCCAGGCCGCCGTCACCGGCAGCGTCACCGCCCGGAACGCGCGCACCCGGAACGGGTGGCAGTACTTCCACGGCACGAAGGTCAGCGCGGCGCAGAGCGCGACGACCCCGAGATTGAGCCACGGCCCGGTGCCGAGCACGAGGAAGGCCAGAACCACGAGGTTCCAGGTCGCCGGAAAGCCGACGAACCACGCGTCCGAGGATTTCGCCTGCGCGTTGGCGAAGGTCCAGCAGCTCGCGCCCATCACCAGCGCCGAGGCCGGAGTCTCCCAGCCCGCCGGCAGGAATCCGTGCTGGTGCAGCATCAGCGTCGGCACCGCGACGTAGTTGAAATAGTCGATCACGTTGTCGAGCGCGGCGCCGTCGACCTGCGGCGTCGCCTCGCGCACGCCGACCCGGCGCGCCAGCGTGCCGTCGACGCCGTCCACCGCCAGAGCGGCGAACAGCCAGAGGAATGCCGCGACGAGATCCCCCTCCAGCGTCGCCGCCAGCGCGAGGAAGCCCAGAACCGCGCCCGAGGCGGTGAGGGCGTGGACCGCCCAGGCTTGGGCGACCCTGATGCGGTCCGGTCGCCCCGGATCGCCGTCCAGCTCCTGCAGCGCCATCCTCGCCTCCCGTTCGCGACGGTTAGGCGATGATGGTAAGGCGGCGCGCCCTCCGCGGAAAGGGCGGGCGTCCACGGGGCGTCGCCGACGGCCCGGTCGGAGGCGCCGGCGCGGGGCGGGCAAGGGCCGGCGATTCCGGTCATGGCGCGGTCTCCTCCGTCCCGTCGGAGGCCCGAACCCGCCCGCGCCGCCGCGACGGCGTCAGCGCCCCTCGTAACGCGGCGGGCGTTTCTCGAAGAAGGCCGCGAGGCTTTCGGCATGATCCTCGGTCAGCGAGGACAGCACGAACTGATCGGCGTCGAGGGAGCTCACCGCACGGTCGAAGGCGTGACCCGCCGCCTCCGCCTGCGCCTTGCACATCCTCAGCGCGAGGGGCGGCAGCCCCGCCGCCGTCTCCGCCCAGTCCCGCGCGGCCGCGAGCGCCCCGCCGTCCTCCGCGATCCGGTCCACCAGGCCCCAGGCCTCGGCGGTCGGGGCGTCGACCTTCTCGGCCAGCGCCGCCAGCCGCTTCGCCCGCGCCGGCCCGACCAGCGCCGCGAGGCGCGGGACGGCGCCCCAGCTCAGGTTGAGCCCCCGCTCCACCTCCGGCAGGTAGAACCGCGCCGAGCGCCCCGCGACGCGCAGATCGCAATGCGCCGCCAGCGCCGCACCGCCGCCGACGCACCAGCCCTCCACCGCGCAGAAGGTCATCGGCTCCAGCCCCGCCCAGGCGCGGCACAGGTCCCGCCCGATCTTCGCCGCCCGCCGCCGCTCGTCGATGCCGGGCCTGGTCTCCCAGCGCCGCTTTCCCTCCTCGAGGTCGAAGCCGAGCGAGAAGGCGCCCCCGGCCCCGTGCAGCACCACCGCAGAGAGGTCGTCGTCCCGCGACAGCGTCAGCGCGGCGTCGGTCAGGGCCAGCATCAGTTCGGAGGAGAGCGCGTTGATCCCGTCGCCCCGGTCGAACGTGACGACGGCGACGCGACCCTCGCGGGCGACGGAGACGGGACTGGCGGCGTCGGTCATGGCGGGGCTCCCGTGATGCGGCTGCGGCCCGCCGACCCTTCCCCCGTCCGCGGCGGAAGGCAACACGCGCGCGCCGGGCGGGAGGGGAGCGCCCGCGACCCTCGGAACGGCGGGCGGCGCCTCAACGCGGCAGGGGCGGGAACTCCGTCCTCATCCGCGCGAGGAGCTGGTCGCGCGTCTGACGATAGGCGGCCAGCCTCTCCTCGCGCGTCTCGCCGATGCCAGTCGGGTCCAGCGTCGGCCAGTAGCTCACCTCGATGGCGAACCAGCGCGTGTATTCCAGCGCGGCGCGCTGGGCGGCGGGGGAGAGCGCGACGATCCGCTCGTAGCTCTCGATCTGGTCGCCCCAGGCCTCCATCTCCTCGAGGCTGCGCACCTTGTGGCGCGCGAGCTCGACCCCGATCTCGGCGCAGACGGCGACGGCGAAGCCGTCGACGACCATGTCGTGCTTGACGCCGGCCGACTGCACGAAGACCCGATCGCCGTGCAGCGACTTCATCAGCCCCTCCGCCATCGGCGAGCGCACCGCGTTGTGGTCGCAGCAGAACAGCACCGATTGCGGCAGCCAGGCCATCAGCCCTTGAAGTGCAGCACGCAGACCAGCGTGAAGAGGCGCCGGGCGGTGGCGTCGTCGAGCGCGACCTTGCCCTCGAGCCGCTCCTTGAGAAGCTGGGCGCCGTGGTCGTGGATGCCGCGGCGGCCCATGTCGATCGCCTCGATCTTGGCCGGCGGCAGGCGCTTGACGGCGTCGAAGTAGCTCTCGCAGATCGCGAAATAGTCCTTGATGATCTGTCGGAGCGGGCCGAGCGAGAGATGGATCTCCCCCGCCGGTTCGCCCTCTTCGGTCGCGAGGTCGAAGACCAGGCGCCGCTCGCGCACGGCGAGGCTCAGGCGGTAGGGGCCGGGCGGCGCGCCCTCCCGCGCGAGCGCGAACGCGTTCTCCTCCAGCAGGTCGTAGATCGCGACCCGCCGCTCCTGCTCGATCTCGGGCGTCGGCGGCGCGAGGCCCGCCTCGTCGAGCTCGACGGAGATCAGACAGCTCATTCCGCCGCCTTCCGGTTCAGCGCGTCGAGGCGCAGGCGCACCGAGAGGGCGTGCGCCTCGAGCCCCTCGGCCCGCGCCAGCGTCTCCGCCGCCGGCCCGACGGCGCCGAGGGCCCCTGGGCTCATCCACGCCAGCGTGGTCCGCTTCATGAAGTCGAGCACCGAAAGCCCGGAGGAGAAGCGCGCCGAGCGCGCCGTCGGCAGCACGTGGTTCGGCCCGCCGACATAGTCGCCGATCGCCTCCGGCGTCCAGGCGCCGAGGAAGATCGCCCCGGCGTGCCGGATCGCGGGGAGCATCGCCTCGGGATCGTCGGTGGCGATCTCGAGGTGCTCCGGCGCGATCCGGTTCGAGACCGCCGCGGCCTCGGCGAGGTCGCGCACCAGGATCGTCGCGCCGTTGTCGCGCCAGCTCGCGCCCGCGATAGCGCGCCGCTCCAGCGTCCCGAGCAGACGCTCGACGGCGGCCGAGACCGCCTCGGCCAGCGCGGGGTCCGGCGTCACCAGGATCGCCTGCGCGCTCTCGTCGTGTTCGGCCTGGCTCATGAGGTCCATGGCGAGCCAGTTCGGGTTCTGTTCCCCGTCGGCGACGATCAGGATCTCGGACGGGCCGGCGATCATGTCGATCCCCACCGTGCCGAACACGCGCCGCTTGGCGGCGGCGACGTAGGCGTTGCCGGGGCCGACGATCTTGTCGACGGGCCGAATCGATTCGGTGCCGTAGGCGAGCGCGCCGATCGCCTGCGCCCCGCCGACGCGCCAGATCTCGTCGACGCCGGCGATGCGCGCGGCGGCGAGGATCAGCGGGTCGATCGCGCCGCCCGGGGCCGGCATCGTCACCACCAGCCGCTCCACCCCGGCCTCGCGCGCGGGGATCGCGTTCATCAGGAGCGAGGAGGGGTAGGAGGCGAGCCCGCCGGGCACGTAAAGCCCCGCCGCCTCCACCGCCGTCCAGCGCCAGCCGAGCCGGGCGCCGGCCGCGTCCTCCCAGTCCGCGTCCTCGGGGCGCTGGCGGGCGTGGTAGGCCGCGATGCGCCCGGCGGCGGTCTCGAGCGCCGCGCGCCGGTCGGCCGGGACCGCCGCGGCGCCGGCCTCGATCTCGGCCTCGCTCACGCGCAGCGTCTCGGGCGTCAGGTCGAGGCCGTCGAAGCGCGCCGTGAACTCGATCAGCGCGGCGTCGCCGCGCCGGCGCACGTCGGACAGGATCGCGGCCACGGCGTCGTCGACCTCGGGCGAGGACTCGCGCTTGGCCGAGAGGAGCGCGGCGAAGCGGTCCTCGAAGTCCGGCGCGGCGGTGCTGAGATGGACGGGCATGGGCGGCCTCGGGCTGTCGGGAGGGCGGACGGCCTCCCCCTTAGCGGCCGGCGCCCTCAGTCGTCCAGCGGATGCGAGGGCGCACGGCCGGCCGGCGCCGCGTAGGGCCGGGTCACGTCCTCGAGCCTCACCTCGAGGCATTCGACCGAAATCGCGAGTTCCGCGTCCCCGGCGAGTACCACGCGGAGCACGCCCGATGGATCCTCGGGCTCGCCCGAGGGCCGGAACTCCAGCCGCAGCACGCTGACCGCCCGATCCGGCGCGCGGGGGTCGACGCCGCTCGCCTTCACGTCCTCGACGTGCTCGATCAGGACGAGGGTGCGCACCCGCTCGAACGGTCGGCCGGCGCGCTCCGCGCCGGCCGCGTCCTCCCAACGGAAACGGTTGAGGAACAACGCGAAACGCCGCCGCGCCTTCATCCAGACCAGATCGCCGGCGCGCCCCGCCGCGTCCTGCAGCAGGGCCGACGCCACCTCGAGGTCCTCGGCGTCGAGCGCACCGAGGCGAAGGGGCTTGTCGTCGACGTCGGAAAAGCGCGCGTCCATGGGGTCGTCCTCCTCGCCCGCCGGCCGGGGCTGGTGCGCAGATGGGGGCGGGCGCCCCGTCTCGGCAAGGCCGGGAGGGCGCGCGGAGCGCTCGGAGGCGGTGCGCCCGGAGGCCCGCCGAGATTGACATGCGCGCGGGGCTGTCGCAGTCATCCGGGGAAGGTCGCGGCCCGTCCGCCGCCACGAGCCGGGCCGCAGAAGCCGGCGGTGACGGAGATCGAGGCGAAGCCGCGACGCGATCGTCAACAGGGAGACGACCCATGAGATTGCAGCTTCTCGCCACGGCCGCGTCCGCCATAGCCCTCGCCGCCGCCGCCGGCGCCGCCTCGGCGCAGGAGATCAAGATCGGCGTGCTCCTCGGCTTCACCGGCCCGATCGAGTCCCTGACGCCGGGCATGGCCGCCGGCGCCGAACTGGCGTTGACCGAGGTCAACGAGGCCGGCGGCGTGCTCGACGGCCGGATGCTGGAGCCGGTGCGCGCCGACAGCACCTGCATCGACGCCGCCGCCGCCACTTCGGCGGCCGAACGGCTGGTCGCCTCCGACGACGTCGTCGCGATCATGGGGGCCGACTGCTCGGGCGTCACCATCGCCACGCTCAACAACGTCGCGGTGCCGAACGGCGTGATGATGATCTCGCCCTCGGCCACCTCGCCGGCGCTGACCACGATCGAGGACGAGGGGCTGTTCTTCCGCACCGCGCCCTCCGACGCCCGCCAGGGCGAGGTGATCGCGAACATCCTGATGGATCGCGGCATCGAGGAGATCGCGGTCACCTACACCAACAACGACTACGGCAAGGGCCTCGCGGACAGCTTCCAGGCGGCCTACGAGTCGATGGGCGGCATGGTGCCGATCTCCGCCGCGCACGAGGACGGCAAGGGCGACTACTCGGCCGAGGTCGGCGCGCTCTCGGCCGCCGGCACGGACTGGCTGGCGGTGTTCGGCTACGCCGACCAGGGCGGCGTGGGGATCATCCGCTCCGCCGTCGACGCGGGCGCCTTCGACGGCTTCGTGCTGGGCGACGGGATGTTCGCCGAGAGCCTGATCGAGGCGATCGGCCCGGATCTGAACGGCACCATCGGCTCGATCCCCGGCGCCGAGGGCGACGGGGTCGAGGCGTTCTACGAGCTGGCGGAATCCAAGGACGTCGATCCCGACGGCTCGTTCCGCAGCGAGTCCTACGACGCCGCGGCGCTGATCGCGCTCTCGATCCAGGCCGCCGGCTCGGCCGAGCCCGCGGCGATGGCGGCCGAGGTGATGAACGTCGCCAACGCCCCCGGCGAGAAGATCCTGCCGGGCGAACTCGGCAAGGCGATCGAGATCCTCGCGGAGGGCGGCGAGATCGACTTCGTCGGCGCCACCAACGTCGAGCTGGTGGGCCCCGGCGAGGCGGCCGGCACCTATCGCGAGTACGAGGTGCAGGACGGCGAGTTCGTGACCGTCCGCTTCCGCTGACCGGGGCGAGCGACCCCAGGTCGACGGCCCGGCGCCCGGCGCGCCGGGCCGTCCCGCATTCGGCAACCCCCGCATGAGGCCCGGCATCGCGTGATCCGCGTCGAGAACCTCGTCAAGCGCTTCGGCGGCGTCGCCGCCGTGGACGGCGTCACGCTCGAGTTCGAGGAGGGCCGCATCACCGGCCTGATCGGACCGAACGGCGCCGGCAAGACCACGCTGTTCAACGTCATCGCCGGCGCCTTCCCGCCGACCTCCGGGCGCGTGCTGCTCGACGGCGAGGACGTCTCGGGGCTGAAGCCGCACGCGCTGTTCGAGCGGGGGCTGCTCAGAACCTTCCAGATCGCGCACGAGTTCTCCACCCTCACCGTGCGGGAGAACCTGATGACGGTGCCGCCCGGCCAGTCGGGCGAGACGCTCTGGGACGCCTGGTTCCGCCCCTCCAAGGTCCGCGAGGAGGAGGCGCGCAACCGCGAGCGCGCCGAGGAGGTGATCGAGTTCCTGCAGCTCCGCGCCGTCGCCGACCTGCCGGCGGGGTCGCTCTCCGGCGGGCAGAAGAAGCTGCTGGAGCTCGGCCGCTGCATGATGACCGAGGCCCGGATCGTGTTCCTCGACGAGGTCGGCGCCGGCGTGAACCGCACGCTGCTCAACACGCTCGGCGACGCGATCCTGCGCCTGAACCGCGAGCGCGGCTACACCTTCGTGATGATCGAGCACGACATGGACTTCATCGGCCGGCTCTGCGACCCGGTGATCGTGATGGCCGAGGGCAGGCTGCTGGCGCAGGGCTCGGCCGAGGAGGTCAAGGCCGACGAGCGGGTGATCGAGGCCTATCTCGGCTCGGGCCTCAAGACGCGCCCGGGCGTCAGGAGCGCGGACGCATGAGCGTCCCGGGGGGGGAGCGCGGACGCATGACCGTCCTGATCGGCGAGGGCATGACCGGCGGCTACGGCGGCGCCGACATCCTGCACGACTGCACCGTGGCGGTGGGGCAGGGCGAGATCGCGGTGGTCGTCGGTCCGAACGGCGCGGGCAAGTCCACCGCGATGAAGGCCGTCTTCGGCATGCTGCCGCTGCGCGAGGGCCGGGTGACGCTGCGGGGGGAGGACATCACCGCCCTCTCGCCGCAGGACCGGGTCAAGGCCGGCATGGCCTTCGTGCCGCAGAACGGCAACGTCTTCACGACGATGACGGTCGAGGAAAACCTCGAGATGGGCGCCTTCCTGCGCGACGACGCGGCCGGCATCCGCGAGACGATGGAGCAGGTCTTCGCGCTGTTCCCGATCCTGCGCGACAAGCGCCGGCAGGCGGCGGGCGAGCTTTCGGGCGGTCAGCGCCAGCAGGTCGCCGTGGGCCGGGCGCTGATGACGAAGCCGGACGTGCTGATGCTGGACGAGCCCACCGCCGGCGTCTCGCCCATCGTCATGGACGAACTGTTCGACCGGATCATCGAGGTCGCGCGCACCGGCCTCGCCATCCTGATGGTCGAGCAGAACGCCCGTCAGGCCCTCTCGATCGCGGATCGCGGCTACGTGCTGGTGCAGGGCCGCAACGCCTACACCGACACCGGCGAGGCGCTGATGGCGGACCCGGAGGTCCGCCGGTCGTTCCTGGGAGGGTGAGATGACCGACGTGCTGAACGCCCTCGTCCTCTTCGCCAACTTCGTGCTGGTGCCCGGCCTCAGCTACGGCTCGCAGCTCGCGCTCGGCGCGCTCGGCGTCACGCTGATCTTCGGGGTGCTGCGCTTCGCCTATTTCGCCTTCGGCGACCTGATGGCCTTCGGGGCGATGGTCGCGATCCTCTGCACCTGGGGGCTGCAGGCGATGGGCGTGGGGCTCGGCCCGCTGCCGACGGCGCTGCTGGCGCTGCCGCCGGCGTTCCTCGCCGCGGCGCTGATCAGCCTCGCCATCGACCGTTCGGTCTTCGCCTTCTACCGCCGCCAGCGCGTGAAGCCGGTGGTGATGGTGATGGCCTCGGTCGGCGTGATGTTCCTCCTGAACGGGATCGTGCGCATCGTGATCGGGCCGGACGACCAGCGCTTCGCGGACGGCGAGCGCTTCATCGTGCGCGCCCGCGACTTCGAGGCCTGGGCGGGCCTCGAGGAGGGGCTGGGGCTGCGCACCACCCAGGTCATCACCGTCGTCGTCGCGCTGATCGCGATGGTCCTGCTGTTCCGCTTCCTGCAGCGCACGCGCACCGGCAAGGCGATGCGGGCCTATTCGGACAACGAGGATCTCGCGCTCCTCTCCGGCGTCGATCCGGCGCAGGTGGTGCGGGTGACCTGGATCGTGGGCGCCTGCCTCGCGACGCTGGCGGGGGTGCTCTACGGGCTCGACAAGTCGTTCAAGCCCTTCACCTACTTCCAGCTCCTGCTGCCGATCTTCGCGGCGGCGATCCTCGGCGGCATCGGCCAGCCGCTCGGCGCCGTCGCGGGCGGCTACGTCGTCGCCTTCTCGGAGATGAGCGTGACCTACGCCTATCGGAAGGTGCTGATGTATCTCGGGCCGGAGGGCTGGGCGCCGAGCGGGCTCGTGCAGCTCCTCTCCACCGACTACAAGTTCGCCGTGAGCTTCGTGATCCTCGTCGTGGTGCTGCTGGTGCGCCCGACGGGCCTGTTCCGGGGGAAGCTGATATGAGCGCCGACGTCGTCGCGCCGCAGGCCGCGAATCCCGCCGCTCCGCCGGTCGCCGGGCCTGGCGCCGGAGCGCCCGGCTGGCGCGGGCCGCTGCTCTTCGGCGCGATGGCGGCCTTGCTGATCGCGGTCGGCGTGTTCCAGAGCTGGAACGTCGCGCTCTCGATCCTCTGCCTCTCCCTGATCTCGGCGGTCATGGCGCTCGGCGTCAACATGGCCTGGGGCTATGCCGGGCTTCTCAACATCGGGACCATGGGCTTCGCCGCGGTCGGCGGCGTCGCGGCGGTGCTCGCCGCCCAGCCGCCGGTGCCGGAGGCCTGGGCGGCGGGCGGACCCGGCCTTCTCGGCGCGGCGCTGGCGCTGGCGGCGACGGTGGCGGCGGTCACGCTGATGCGCCGCCGCCTGAACCGCGGGCCGGCGCGGGGCGTGCTGACGGTCGTCGTGGCGGTCGCCGGCTACGCCGCGGTGCGCTGGTTCTTCGACCCGGCGGTCGACGCGATCGAGTCGGTGGACAGCGCCACCACCGGATATCTCGGCGGCCTCGGACTGCCGATCACGTTCGGCTGGCTGCTCGGCGGCGTCATGGCGGCGGGCGCGGCCTGGCTGATCGGGCGCGTCGCGCTCGGCCTGCGCTCGGACTACTTCGCCATCGCCACGCTCGGCATCTCCGAGATCGTGCTCGCCATCGTGAAGAACGAGGACTGGCTGGCGCGCGGGGTGAAGAACGTCACCGGCCTGCCGCGCCCCGTGATCGTCCCTTACGAGGTGCAGCTGCAGGAGAGCGCGGACTTCCTCGCCCGTGCGCAGCGCCTCGGCCTCGACCCGGCCGAGGCCAGCGGCATCGCGGTCAAGCTGCTCTACGCGCTCCTCTTCGCCGTCGTCCTCGGGGTGCTGATGTGGCTGGCGGAACGCGCGCTCGCCTCGCCCTGGGGGCGCATGATGCGGGCGATCCGCGACAACGAGACGGCGGCCGAGGCGATGGGCAAGGACGTGACCCGGCGCCACCGCCAGACCTTCGTGCTCGGCTGCGCGGTGGTCGGCATCGCGGGCGCCATGCTGGTGACCTATGACGGCCAGCTCACGCCGACCTCGTACAACCCGCTGCGCTTCACCTTCCTGATCTGGGTGATGGTCATCGTCGGCGGCTCCGGCAACAACTGGGGTTCGGTGCTGGGGGGCTTCCTGATCTGGTTCGTCTGGATCCAGGCGGAGCCGGCGGGCCTCTGGCTGATGAGCGTCATCTCCGCTCCGCTGCCCGAGGGCTCGGCGCTCGCCGGTCATCTGCGCGAAGGCGCGCCGCACATGCGGATGGTGTTCATGGGCCTGATCCTGCTCGCGGTGATGCGCTTCGCGCCGCGCGGTCTGATTCCCGAGCGGCCGCGCTGACCGGGCGTGGGGGGGCCCCCCCCCCCGCGGGGGGGGCGGCCACGCCCGGTCAGGCCGCCTTGGCGGCCTGCCGCGCGCGGACCAGGTCGACCTCTTCGCGCAGCGCCGTCATCAGCGCCTGCAGCATCTCGACCGACCGCGGGTCGGTCAGCCGGCCGTCGGCGTCGAAGGCCTCGCTCGAACGGGCGATCGTCACCTCCGGTCCCTGCAGGATGCGGGGGTTGAAGGCGGTGAGGCAGTGGCGCAGCGAGAACTGCGAGCGCTCCCCGCCGGCGCGCCCGGCGGCCGCCGACATGATGGCCACGGGCTTGCCGTCGAAGGCCATGGGCTTGTCGCGGCTGACCCAGTCGAGGGCGTTCTTCAGCACGCCCGGCAGGTTCTTGTTGTATTCGGGGGTGGAGATCACGATCGCGTCCGCGCGCCGGATCCGCTCGATCAGCGTCCGCGCACCCTCCGGCAGGCCTTCCGCCGCCTCGAGGTCGCCGTCGTAGAGCGGCAGGCGCAGATCGGCCCAGACCGCCTCCTTCGGGCCGTAGAGGCGCAGCGCCTCGGCCGCGAGCCTGGTGTTGGTGCTTTCGCGGCGCAGGGCGCCGGAGATCGCGAGGAGTCGATGGGTCATCGGGGGTCTCCCTTTCGTGGTCCGGGCTTCGGCCGGATCAGGTAACCCGCGAGGGGCGCGCGCCAACCCGCATGCGACCCCCCGAAAAGCGGCGCCCCGCCGCCTCAGCGGCGATCCCCTCCGCCCGCGTCGTCGTCCTCGCCCCCGGTCCGGGTCATCCATTCCGCGATGAGAGCGTGATGGACCGCCGCCGCCTCGGCCTTGCGGTAGAAGCCGATCAGTTCGCGCAGCGGATCCGAGGCGCGCTGGAAGGCCGAGACGAAGGCGAGGATCACCCCGACCGTGGTCTCCCCCCGCGCGACCATCCAGCCGCCGACGACGAGCGTGGCCAGCGGCCCTGCCTGGTTCAGCACGTTCAGCACCGCCTTCATCGAACTCTTCACGGCGGTCAGCGCCATGCGGTTGACGTAGACCCGCGGCAGCAGCCGGCGCACCCGGCGCAGCGCCGCCGGGTCGTCGCCGGTCCGCTCGCCCATGTCGCGCAGCAGGCGCACCCGCGTCTCGGTCAGCGCGTTGATGCGGCGCTGGAAGAACGGCGCCGCCAGCGCCTGCGGCGCCAGCAGCGCCAGCGCCACCAGCGCGATGAGCGGCTCGACCCAGAGCATGTAGGCGAACACGCCGATCAGCGTCGCCGCCGCCGCGGCGGCGTTGGACGGACCCTCGCCCACGAATCCGGCGAGCTTGTCGATGTCGTTCCCGAGCACGACCGCCCCCTCGCCGCGGCCCTTGGTTGGACTGGAATGGCCGACCCCGTCGCGGGCGCCCGCGCCCTTCACCCGCACGCCGAGGGCGTGGGCGCGGGTGTACATCGCCGCGCTTTCGGCGACGCGGGCCTGGGCCATGCGCAGCAGCCATTTCGTCGCCTGATGCACCGCCACCACGCCGGCGTAGAGCAGGCCGAGCTGCATCAGAAGATCGACGTTTCCGGGCGTCACCGCGTCGTCGATGATGCGTCTCTGCAGCTCCACCGGCACGAGATCGATCACCGCGGCCAGCACCGAGAAGACGCAGAGCCCCGCCTGGCGCCAGCCGCTCATGCGCCGCACGTAGCCCCAGATGCCGGAGGCCGGGCTGTCGTCCCCGGTGCGCGTGATCCGGCGCGGACGCAGCGCGTGCAGGAGCGCGCCGAAGCCCCGCCGCGTTCCGCTCAGAACGAATCCTTTCGCCGCCGCACCTCGGCGAAGACCGAGGCGTCGTCGGCCCCGGCAAGGCCGACCGCCTCCTTCACCGAAGGCTCGCCCGCGCGCAGGAACGGGTTGGTCTCCAGCTCCTCGGCGAGCGTGACCGGCACGATCGGTTCGCCCCTGGCGTCGAGATCGGCGATCCGCGCGACCCGCTCCTCGAGCGCGGCGTTGTCCGGTTCGATCGAGAGGGCGAAGCGGCCGTTGGCGGCGCCGTAGTTGTGGCCCGAATGGATCTCGGTGCCCTTCGGCAGCTCCATGAGCTTCGAGAGGCTCTCCCACATCTGGTGATGGGTGCCCTCGAACACGCGCCCGCAGCCGAGCGCCATCAGGCTGTCGCCGGTGAACGCCTTGCGCGCGCCGGGGAAGTGGAAGGCGATGTGCCCGACGGTGTGGCCGGAGACGTCGATCACCCTCGCGCGCTCCTCGCCGACGGCGACCTCGTCGCCTTCCTTGACCGCGAGGTCGAGCTTCGGCAGGCGCCCGGCGTCCTCGGCATGGCCGACGACCTTGGCGCCGTAGGCCTCGCGCAGATCCTCCACCCCCTCGACGTGGTCGCCGTGGTGATGGGTCAGCAGGATCAGGTCGAGCCGTCCGCCGGCCGCCTCGATCGCAGCCTTCAGCGGGCGGGTCTCGGGCGCGTCGACGACCGCCCAGACGTTGGCCTCGGGCTCGTGCAGCAGGTATCCGTAGTTGTCGTCACGGCAGGGGACGACGGTCACCTCGAGGGTCATTGGAATGGCCTCCGGCATTGCGCTAGAGTGTGCCGGGCGACGGACCCGACGCTTCGGCGCCGGAGCGTAGCCTCGTCCGACGGCGGGCGAAAGGCGCCGACGCCCGTCCGACGGTCCGCATCGTGGCGGCCCGGGCGTCCACACGACGCGGCGAGACGGCCGCGGGGGGACCGATGCATCTCGACGTCGTGGATCTGCGCCGGTTCTACTACCGCACCGCCCTCGGCCGCGCGGCGCAGCGCGCGCTGCAGGGCGCGATCCGGGGGATGTGGCCCGACGTCTCCGGCATGACCGTGGTCGGCTTCGGCTTCGCCGCGCCGCTGCTGCGCCCCTTTCTGGGCGAGGCGCGGCGGGTGATCTGCCTGATGCCGGCGCAGCAGGGCGTCTGCCGCTGGCCGGCCGAGGGGCCGAACGTCGCCGCCCTGGTGGAGGAGACGCACTGGCCGCTGCCGGTGGGCTTCGCCGACCGGCTGATCGTGGCGCACGGGCTCGAGAACTCCGAGCGGCCCCCGGCGCTCCTCGAGGAGATGCACCGCGTCCTGGCGCCCGAGGGCCGCTCGATCACCGTGGCGCCGAACCGCTCCGGCCTCTGGGCGCGGTCCGACGCCACGCCCTTCGGCCACGGCCGGCCGTATTCGAGCCGACAACTCGAGACCGTGCTGCAGGCGCACGACTTCCAGCCGGAGCGCACGGCCGGCGCCCTCTGGGGGCCGCCGAGCCACCGGCGCTTCTGGCTGAAGACCGCGGGAGGGTGGGAGCGACTCGGTCGCCGGCTCGACGCCCAGCGCCTCGCCGGGGCCGTGCTGGTCGAGGCGACGCGCCGGGTCTACGCCATGCCGCGGCCCGGCGCGAAGGAGCGCGCCCTCTCGCCGATCGAGGTGCTCGAGGGGCTGACCGGCCGGCCGAAGCCGCGCCCGACGCCGGGACGCGCCCTCGGGGGCCGGTTCCGCGATCAGAGCCGATGCGGCCAGGGCGCGCCGGGCCAGCCGGACCGCGGCCAGCCATAGGGCCAGCCGCCGGGGCCGTAGGGCCCGAACGGCCCGTGCAGCCACGCCTCGGCCCGCCGCAGACGCAGCCCTTCGCGGAAGCCGAGATCGTTGGCGGCCTCGAGTTCCGGACGCAGCGCCGCGGGACAGACCGGGTTCATCCGACGCCCCTCGACGCCGAGGCGGAAGGCCACGGTCGGCGTGCAGTAGGCCTCGAGGCCCTCCTGCCGGCCGGCCTCCCAGGCTTCGGCGTCCGGGACGACGCCGGCCTCGGCGCAGCTCGCCCGATGTTCGGCCAGCCGGTCGCGGCCATGGCCTTCGGCCCCGTCCGCGAGGCCGACCGCGCGCCAATCCACATGGGCGCATTCGCGGGGCGGCACCGCCGTCGTCGTGCAGGCGCCGAGCGCCAGCGCCGCCGCGAGCACGCCGGCGCCCCTCACGGAAACAGCACCCCGACGCCGAGCGAGACGCCCGAACTCACGCCGCGGTCGCCGACGCCGACGCCGATCCCGACGTTGGGGCGCACCACCGGCCCTGCCGCCTCGCCGGTTCCGCGCCCGGCGCGGGCGGCGGCGTAGGCGGCCGCGAAGTCCCGCTCCAGCGCCGGCGGACAGGCGAGGGTGGGCCGCTCCCCGGCCCGCGCCAGCGCCTCGGCGTTCTCGGGCGTGCAGTAGCGGGCCCGACCCTCGTCATGACCGGAGAGATAGGCGTCCTCGGCCGCTTCGCGCGCGGCGGACCCGGCGAGGGCGGGGCAGGCGGCGATCTCCGCCAGCCCCTCGGAGGGACCGCGGCCGGCCAGCGCGTCGGCGAGGCCGGCGGCGCGCCGATCCGCCGCGGCGCAGGCGTCGGGCCGGGCGGCCTCCGGTCCCGCGGCGCAGGCGGCGACGAGCAGCGCCAGCGCCGGGACGAGGATGCGATTCGCGTATGCCATCGTCGCACCCTATCGCGGGACGGCGCCCGAGGCGCGGCGCCCCGCGGCCGCGGGGCGCCGCTTGCGCGCCCGGGCGCGCGCGGTCATGGTCCGCCGAGCCATGCCGAAGGGAGGCGCGCCCCGATGCCCGACACCGCAGAGCCCGAGATCGTCCTCGTCTCCGGTCCCGACGCCGCCGGCGTCGCCGAGATCGCGCTGAACCGCCCGGAGCGGATGAACGCGATCACCGCAGACCTGATCCGCGCCCTCGCGGCCGCCCTCGACGGGCTGCGTGAGGATCCGGACCTGCGCTGCATCGTGCTCCGCGGCGAGGGGCGCAGCTTCTGCGCCGGGCTCGACAAGGACAATTTCGGCAAGATGGCCGAGACCGGCGCGGGCTCGCTCGGCGCCTCGATCATGGAACGCACCCACGGCCCGGCGAACCTGATGCAGTGGGGCGGCCTGATGTGGCGCGAGGCGCCGGTGCCGGTGATCTGCGCGATCCAGGGCCACTGCCTCGGCGGCGGGCTGCAGATCGCGCTCGGGGCCGACATCCGCATCGCCGCGCCGGGCGCGTCGCTCTCGATCATGGAGATGAAGTGGGGGCTGGTGCCCGACATGTCCGGCATGGTCACGCTGCCGCATCTGGTGCGCGGCGACGTGCTGCGCCGCCTCGTCTACACCGCCGAGACGCTGGACGGGGCCGCCGCGCAGGCGGCGGGGCTGGTGACGGAGGTCGCCGGGGACCCCGTCGCCCGCGCCCGCGCGCTGGCCGCTGAGATCGCCTCGAAATCCCCCTCCGCCGTGCGCCATGCCAAGGCGCTGCTGAACGAGGCCGAGACGGAGAGCGTGCTCGACGTCCTCCTCGCCGAGAGCCGCCGCCAGTCCGAGCTGATCGGCGCGCCCGACCAGATCGAGACGGTCATGGCCGCGCTCGAGAAGCGCGCCCCGCGCTACGGATGAGCGTCTCCGCCCCAGGCCGCGCCGAGATCGCCGCCGCCGCCCGCCGCATCGCCGGGCGCCTGCGCCGCACGCCGGTGATCGAGGCCGAAACGCCCGTCGGCCCGGTGCTGTTCAAGCTGGAGACGCTGCAGCACACGGGCGCCTTCAAGGCGCGCGGCGCCATGGCCGCGCTGACGGGGGCGGAGGTGCCGCCCGCCGGCGTCGTCGCCGCCTCCGGCGGCAATCACGGCGCGGCGGTCGCGTTCGCGGCGCGCGCGCTCGGTCTCCGCGCGACCGTGTTCGTGCCGGAGATCGCCTCGCCGTCCAAGATCGCCGGCATCCGCGCCGCGGGGGCCGAGATCGTGATCGGGGGCGCCCGTTACGCCGACGCCGCCGAGGCCGCGGCCCGCCACCGCGAGGCGACCGGCGCGCTCGACGTCCCGGCCTTCGACGGCGCGCTCACCATCGCCGGGCAGGGCACGCTGGCGATGGAGTTCGAGGCGCAGGCGGCGCCCTTCGGCGGCCTCGACGCGGTGCTGGTCGCGGTCGGCGGCGGCGGTCTGATCGCCGGGACCGAGGGCTGGCTCTCCGGCGCCGCGGAGGTCGTCGGGGTGGAGACCGAGGGCTGCGCCGCGCTCCACGCGGCCCTCGCCGCGGGCGGGCCGAGCGACGTGGAGGTCTCCGGCCTCGCCGCCGACAGCCTCGGCGCCCGCCGTCTCGGCACGCTCCCCTTCGCGATGGTGGCCGGCCGGGTCGAAAGCGTCCTCGTCACCGACGAGCAGGTGCGCGAGGCGCAGCGCTGGCTGTGGCGGACCCTGCGCGTGGCGGCCGAGCCCGGCGGCGCCGCCGCCTTCGCCGCCCTCCTCGCGGGCGCGTGGACGCCGCCGGTCGGCGCCCGGCTCGGCGTGGTCCTCTGCGGCGCGAACATGGACCCGGCCGACCTCTCCGATTGAGCCCGCAGGGGGCGCTTCCGCCCGCAGGCACGCCGTGTCGGACGCGAAGGGTCGCACCGAAGCCCTCAGGCGTTTTTCCGCCGACCCTGCGCAGGCGGTCCCATGCGTCCCGAGCCGCTCGCAAGGACCGGAATCGGGCGAGGCTGGAGGGCGGGCCGGCGCCGCCGCAGGCGGCGCTCGGGGCGGCCGGAAGCCCGCCCGCTCAGCGCCCGCCCGCTCAGCGCCCGCCCGAGATGTCGACGGTCGCCCCGACGACGTAGCTCGCGGCGTCCGAGAGCAGGAACACGATCACCTCGGCCGTCTCCTCCGCCGAGCCCGGCCGGCCGATCGGCGTCGCGCTTCCCAGAGTCTCCACCCGCTCCGGCTGTCCGGTGTCGGCGTGGATGTCCGTCACGATGATCCCAGGCCGGACGCCGTTCACCCTGACGCCGCCGGGCGCCAGTTCCTGCCCCAGCCCCCAGGTCAGCGTGTCGATCGCCCCCTTCGTCGCCGCGTAGTCCGTCAGTCCGCCCGCGCCGCCGAGCCGGGCCGCCGCCGAGGAGAGGTTGACGATCGCGCCGCCCTTGCCGCCGCGGTCGGTCGGCATCCGCCGCGCCGCCTCCCGCGCCGCCAGCAGCGCGCCGGTGACGTTGAGGTCGACCAGCCGCTTCACGTCCTCCGCCGGCCGGTCGGCCAGCTTGGCGGCCTCCCCGATCACCCCGGCGTTGTTGACGAAGCCGTCGACGGGCCCGAACGCCGCTTCGGCCGCGTCCCACAGCGTCCCGATCGCGCCGGGCTGCGCCATGTCCCCCCGCACCGCCGTCGCGCGACCGCCCGCGGCCTCCACCGCCGCGACGGTCGCCGCCGCGGCGGCGGCGTCGGAGCGGTAGTTGATCGTCACCGACCAGCCGCGCGCGCCGCAGAGCCGCGCCGTCGCGGCGCCGATGCCGCGCGAGCCGCCGGTGATCAGGATGTGTCTCGTCATGGCGTCCTCCCTCGTCCGTGCCGGGGGAAGCGTCCGCCGCGCGCGGCCGGGAGACAAGCCCCCGCCGCCCCCCGTCAGCCGGGCAGGCGCCTCACTCGAAGCGGGGCGGTTTCGGGAAGCCGCGCGGCGCCATCGCCCCGGCGCCCGCCCGTCTGCCGAGATAGGGGGCCAGCGCCTCGCCCGAGACGGTGCGCCGCCGGCCGCCGCCCTCGTTCCAGCGGATGCCCTCCTCCAGCGCGATCGTCGTCGCGTCGGCGAGCCGCCCGCCCTTGGCGAAGGGGTCCTTGTACTTCTGGAGCCTGACGCCCTTGCCGCGGGTCATCTCCGGCAGCTCCGCCAGCGGGAACACCAGCAGCTTGCGGTTGGCCCCGACCACCGCGACGTGGTCGCCCTCCACCTTCCGGCAGACGGCGGCCTTCACCGGCGCCTTGACGTTCAGCACCTGCTTGCCGGACCGCGTCTGCGCGAGCATCTCGTCCTCCGGCGCGACGAACCCGTCGCCGGCGTCCGAGGCCACGAGCCGCTTCGCGCCCGGCTCGTGCGCGAACAGCGCCACGATCTCGTCCTCGTTGGCGAGGTCCACCATCAGGCGCACCGGCTCGCCCATGCCGCGCCCGCCCGGCAGACGGTCCGCCGGCAACGTGAACACCCGGCCCGAGGAACTCAGCAGCAGCAGCTTCGACGTCGTCTCGGCATGGAACACGAAGCCCGGCCCGTCGCCGTCCTTCCACTTCAGCTCGGCGTCGAGCGGCTGGCGCCCCTTCAGCACCCGGATCCAGCCCATGCGCGAGCAGGCGATGGTGCAGGGCTCGCGTTCCACCATCGCGTCGAGGGGATCGACGTCGAGCGCCGGCGCCTCGGCGAAGGCGGTGCGCCGGGCGCCCCGCGGCCAGGGAACGTGATCCAGCTTCAGCGCGTTCAGATCCTCGAGCGAGACCAGCCCGCGCAGGCCCTTCGGCGGGCCGAACCGGTCGCGGATCTCCCGCATCTCCGCGGCGATCCGGTCCCACTGGGCGCCCTCGTCGGCGAGCAGCGCCTCGAGCCCGCCGCGCTCCTCGGCCAGCCGGTCGCGTTCGGCCCGGATCTCCAGCTCCTCGAGCCGGCGGAGCGCGCGCAGGCGCATGTTGAGGATCGCCTCCGCCTGCGCCTCGGTCAGATAGACGCCTTCGGGCTCGCGGAACTCGAAGGCGGCGAGCTCCTCGCGCGGGGCGGCGCCGCGGCTCCAGTCCTCGGCCATCAGCGCGGCCTTGGCGTCGTCCTCCTCGCGGATGATCGCGATAACCCGGTCGAGGTTCAGATAGGCGACGACGTAGCCGCCCAGCACCTCGAGGCGCCGCGCGATCTTCTCGAGCCGATGGCGCGAGCGCCGCTGCAGCACCTCCCGCCGGTGGTCGAGGAAGGCGCGCAGCACCTCGATCAGCCCGCAGACCTTCGGCACCTTGCCGTCGATCAGCACGTTCATGTTCAGGGGAAAGCGCGTCTCGAGATCCGTCGCCTTGAACAGCGCCTCCATCAGCACCGCCGCCTCGACGTTGCGGGAGCGCGGCTCGAGCACGATCCGCACGTCCTCGGCGCTCTCGTCGCGCACGTCGGCGAGCGCCGGAATCCTCCGGGCGTTGATCAGCTCCGCCATGCGCTCGATCAGCTTGGACTTCTGCACCTGGTAGGGGATCTCGTCGACGACCACCTGCCATTGGCCGCGGCCGAGCTCCTCCACCGCCCAGCGCGCCCTGAGGCGGAAGCCGCCGCGCCCCGTCGCGTAGGCTTCGCGGATCGCGTCCGCGGGCTCCACCAGAACCCCGCCCGTCGGAAAGTCCGGCCCCGGCATCCGCTCCAGCAGCGTCTCGAGGCGCGCCTCGGGATGGCGGATCAGGTGCAGGGCCGCAGTGGCCACCTCGCCCGCGTTGTGCGGAGGGATCGAGGTCGCCATGCCCACCGCGATGCCGCTCGAGCCGTTGGCGAGCAGGTTGGGGAAGGCGCCGGGCAGCACCGTCGGCTCGCGCTCCTCCCCGTCGTAGGTCTCGCGGAAGTCGACGGCGTCCTCGTCCAGACCGTCGAGCATCGCCATCGAGACGTCGGTCAGCCGCGCCTCGGTGTAGCGCATGGCCGCGGCGCCGTCGCCGTCGACGTTGCCGAAATTGCCCTGACCGTCGACCAGCGGGAAGCGCACCGCGAAGTCCTGCGCGAGGCGCACCAGCGCGTCGTAGACCGCCTGGTCGCCGTGCGGGTGATACTTGCCGATCACGTCGCCCACGACGCGGGCCGATTTCTTCGGGCCCTGGTCCGGGTTCAGCCTGAGCTGGCGCATCGCCCAGAGGAGGCGACGGTGCACCGGCTTCAGCCCGTCGCGCGCGTCGGGCAGGGCGCGGTGCATGATCGTCGAGAGGGCGTATTGCAGGTAGCGCTCGCCCAGCGCACGGGTGAGCGTCTCGGCGGTGATCGCCCCGCCGGGGCCCTCGATGTCGTCGTCGTCGGTCGCGTCGGCCATGCCCGCCGGGTTAGCCGAGGCCGGGCCCGCGGTCCAGCGCGAAGGCGCGTGCCGAACCCGGCGTCGCCTCCGGCGTTCCTGCGGCAAGCGAAGGGAGCCTCCGATGCCCGACATCCGCCGCCTGACCCCCGAGGACGACGCCGCCGCCGAGGCGCTGCTGCGCCGCGCCTTCGCCGACTACGTCCGACGCCTCGGCCGCGCGCCGCAGGGCGACCTCGACCGGGCCGCGGAGGCGCGCGCGAAGGGCGGCCTCGCGATGGGGCTCGAGGAGTACGGCCGCCTGCTCGCCGTCGCCACGCTGCATCCGGAGGCGGCGCCGGGCGTCTGGCTGCTCTCGCATCTCGGCGTCGATCCGGAGCGGCAGGGCGAGGCCCTCGGCGATCGCCTGCTCGACGCCGCCGAGGCCGAGCTCGCGGCCGAAGGGGCCGAGCGCCTGCAGCTCGTCACCGCCGCCTTCCGCGACGACCTCGTGGGCTTCTACGCCCGGCGCGGCTTCGAGATCGTCCGCCGCGGCCCGCCCGGGCACGGCGAGGACCAGCACGAGCGGGTCCGCATGGAGAAGCGCCTCGCCTGAGCGCCCCTCAGGGCGCGAGGAAGGGCAGGGCGGCGATCCGCGCGTCGATCTCGGCCAGCATGGCGTGGTAGCGGGGGTCCTCGACGTCGCCGAAGCGCGCGGCGAACTCGGTCGCCGGCATGAAGCTGGGAAGCCCGTCGATGGCGGGCGCGATCGCGGCTTCCTCGTCGACCCGCGCCGCGAGGCTCCGCGCCTCGCCGAGGGAGGCCGTGCGCAGCCGCTCGGCGAAGGCGATGCCGGCCCGGTCCAGCGCGACGTCGTCGAAGCTGAAGCCGGAGCCGCGCTCGCGTCCGGCGTCGACCAGCTCCTTCACCTCGCCCAGCCCCCAGCTGACCGAACTGCCGCCCGTCGCCGCGAAGGCCGCCGACAGCATGAAGTGCTTGCGAAGGTCGGCCCGTCCGCGAAGCGTCGTTCCACCGCAGGCGGACCGCCCGCTCGCGCCGACGTCGCCGGCGACGGTCCCGACCACGCTCGCGTCGCCGCAATGGGCCGCGACCGCCAGCACCGCCGCCCGCAGGTCCCGGCGCAGCGCGCGCCCGTTCCCGTGCCCCGCCTCGGCCACCCGCTGCACCGCGAAGCGCAGCCAGGGCGCGACGGAGCCGCGCGAGGGCAGCTCGCCCCGCTCCGCGGCCTCAGCCATCGCCCGGTAGTGCTCGGCCGCGCGCTCGCCCGCCTCCAGACCCAAGGCCCCCCGCGCCTCGTCGACGAGCCGCGAGAACAGCGACGCATCCCCGAGGCCGCCGCCGTCGATCCGCGCGGTCACCTCGCCGGGGGCGAGGCGGACCGCCTGCACCGCGTCGATCAGCAGCGTGCCGAGATCGTCCGTCGTCAGCGCGTCCAGCGTCCAGCGCGTCGCGGCCACCGCCTGCGCCGGCGGCAGCGTCACGCGCCCGACGCGCACCACCTGCACCGCCAGCGGACCCTCCGAAGGGCCCACCGCCAGCGCGAAGTTCGCCCAGAGCCCGCCGACCGGAATCGGGGCGCTCAGCGTCATCGCCAGCCGCTCCGCGTCGATCCGCGTCTCGCCCCGCAGGCCGGGCCAGAGGCGTGCGCCCGTCGCCATCAGGCCGTCCAGCTCCTTGGCGGTGGCGCGCACCGTCTGCACGCCTTCGCTGCCGCGCGACGCTTCGCGCAGACGTTTGGCGAAGGCGCGCGATTCCGCGGCCTGCGCGGGGCTCAACGCCGCCTGCGGCCCGACCAGGGGGTTGCGCTGCACCGAGGCGCCGAGGATCGCCAGCGGCAGCGCGACCACACCGATCAGCGCCAGGATCAGCCCCCAGCGGACCAGCCGTCCGAACAGTCTCGCCACGAAACGCATACGCCGCACTCCCTCGCCGCCGGCCAGCGCGCACCTCGCACGGGCCGTCGAGGCGGATCAAGGCGCGTGCGCGGCGCCGGCCGGCTCAGGCCGCGCCCCAGTCGATCCGCCGGCCGTGAAAATCGGCCCTGCCCAGCGCCTCCGGCCTGCCGCCCGGCCAGACGGTCAGCGTCAGAGCGGCCGAGCCCGGCCGCGCGTCCGCCTCCATCGCCACCCGCGCCAGCGGGCGCTCCGGCGTCGCGCGCGCCCCGGCCTCGGCCAGCGCGCGCTCGACCGCGGCGCGACGCTCCGCGGGAAGATACTGCAGCATGATCGAGTGCCAGACCACGCGCCCCGCCGTCTGCGGCGCCGCCAGACGCTGCGCCAGCCAAGCCCCCGCCTCGCCCCGCTCCACCCGCCACGGCGCCCGCGCCGCGGCGTCGAGCGCGACCTCGAGCATCGCCCGGCGCTCGATCTGGTCGGCCCAGACGAAGGCGAGCATGCGTTCGCGCTGCGCGGGATCGCCGGGGTCGACCGGCGCGAGATCGCACCCCGCCCGGGCCGCGATCTCCGGCGCCGGTCCCTCGGGCGACGCGCCGCGCCAGTCCGAGGCCAGCGGCGGGCCGTCGGCCGGCCCCGCCCGCCGGCCCCGTCCGAGATCCCAGGCGCAGCGGTCGACCAGCAGTCCCAGCCCGGCCGAGGCGCCGATCTCCAGCAGGTCCGCCCGCCGCCAGCCCCGCGCGCCGAGGATCCTCAGCGCCCCGAGCAGCGCCGCGGCCCGCCGCGCCTCGTTGGTCTGCGGCGCCGCGTCGAGCCACGGCGCGAGCCATGCGTCATGCGCCGGGAGGGCGGCGAGCGCCGCCGCCGCCGCGCCGGCCCCGTCCGGCTCGCCGCCGAGCCCCGGCCAGGCCGCCGCCAGCCCGGGCGCCCGGCCGGAGCGCGCCAGCGCGTTCAGCCCCCCGGCGAGGCGCAGCGCGAGCGCGTCCTCGCCCGGATCGCCCGGCCAGCCGAGCGCCCGCCGCCCCGTCGCCGTCGCCCGGTCCAGCCCCTCGGCCAGCCCGGCCAGAAGCGTCGCCATGAAGGGCGAGCCGAGCCGGGCGCAGCTTTCGGCCTGGCGCCGGAAATGCGCCCGGACCGCCGCCTCCCTCGCCCCGTCCGCCGCCTCCATCGCCGCCCTCGTGTCCGCGCCGCGCTTGCCGTCCCGCCCGCCGACGGGCAAACCCCGGGCCATGACCGAACCGCTCGCCGGCCTCATCGCCCGCCACGCCGGCCCGGGCAAGATCGAAGCCATCCTCGTCCGCCCGGCCCGCCGCGCGCGACCCGAACCGCGTGCGGCCGCGGGCCTGACCGTCTCCGGCCTCGACGGCGACCGCGCCCGCCCCGGCAAGCGCGCCCTCACCCTGATCCAGGCCGAACACCTCCCCGCGATCCGCGCCCTCGCGCGGGCGCCTTCGGCGGACTTCCCGGATCTTCGCCGCAATCTCGTCGTCTCCGGCCTCAACCTCGCCGCCCTCCGCGGCCGGACCCTCGCCCTCGGCCCGGAGGCGCGCATCCGCGTCACCGGCGTCTGCGCGCCCTGCTCGCGCATGGAGGAGGCTCTCGGCCCCGGCGGCTACGCCGCCATGCGCGGCCACGGCGGCGTCACGGCGGAGGTCCTGACCCCCGGCCCCATCGCCCTCGGCGACCCCGTCCGGCCCCCCGAGGAGCCCCCATGCGCGCCATGATCGTCCCCGCCCTCGACGCCCGGCTCGAGCCCGCGGAGCTGCCGACGCCCCGGCCCGGCCCCGGCGAGGTCCGCCTCCGCGTCCTCGCCTGCGGCGTCAACTTCGCCGACACGCTCCTGGTGAAGGGCCGCTACCAGGTGCAGCCCGAGCCCCCCTTCGCCCCGGGCGGCGAGGTCTGCGGCGTCGTCGAGGCGGCCGGCGAGGGCGTCTCGCTCGCCCCCGGAACCCGCGTCGCCGCCCTCGTCGGCCACGGCGGCTTCGCCGAACAGGCCCTCGCCCCCGCCGCGGCCTGCGCGCCCGTGCCCGACGACATGCCGTCGCAGGAGGCCGCCGGCTTCCTCGTCGCCTACGGCACCTCCCACCTCGCCCTCGCCCGCCGCGCCCGCCTCCGCGCCGGCGAGACGCTGCTCGTCCTCGGCGCCGCCGGCGGCGTCGGCCTCACCGCGGTCGAGATCGGCGCCCTGCTCGGCGCGACCGTCATCGCCTCCGCCCGCGGGGCCGAGCGTCTCGCCCTCGCGAAGGAGAAGGGCGCCCGCCACCTGATCGATTCCGAGACGGAGGATCTCAAGACCGCCGCCAAGGCCCTCGGCGGCGCCGACGTCGTCTACGATCCGGTCGGGGGCGAGCAGTTCCGCGCCGGCCTCTCCGCCCTGAAGTTCGAGGGCCGGATCCTGCCCATCGGCTTCGCCTCGGGCGAGATCCCGCAGATCCCGGCCAACGTCGTCCTCGTTAAGAACGTCGACGTGATCGGCCTCAACTGGCCCGCCTATCTCCGCCACGCGCCGGAGGCGATGGCCGGGAGCGTCGCCGCCCTCCTCGCCTGGCGGGCCGAGGGCCGGCTGGTCCCCCACGTCTCCCACGTGCTGCCGCTGGCCGAGGCCGAGGCCGCGCTCGATCTCCTCCGCCGCCGCGCCGCCGCCGGCAAGGTCGTGCTCCGCGTGGCGGAGGGCTGAGCGGGCTCAGGCGGCCGCGACCCGCGCCTCGCGCCCGGCCGCGCCGGCGTAGGCCTCGCGCACGAATTCGGCGAGCCGCTCGGTCAGCGGGTTCCGCGCGCCCTCGGCCAGATACATGTTGATGCGCACCTCCGGAAGCTCGGGCAGGGCGCCGGCGTGGCGCACGATCTCGAAGCGGTCCGAGGCCGCCGTCTCCACCGCCGCGTGCACCGCGAGGTCGGCGGAGACGCTGGCCTCGATGGTCCGCGTCGTCTCCGCCGTGACCGCCATCTCCCACTCGATCCCCGCGGCGTCGAGCGCCGCCGTCGTCGGCCCGCGGAAGATGCACTGGTTCTCGAAGGCGAGGCGCAGCGGCCGCGCGCGCCAGGCCTGCCCTCCGGGCGCGCCGACCCAGACCAGGCGCGTCACCTCCAACGTCTCGCCGCCCCGCTCCTCGGCACCCTCCGTCGTCAGGATCAGGTCCGCCTCGCCCCGCGTGCGCAGGCTGTGCAGCTTGCGCGTGTAGCTCGAGACCAGCGTGACCTTCACCCGCGGATACTCGCGCGCGAAGCGCTGCAGCACGGCGGGAATGTGCGGATAGACGATGTCGGACGGCACGCCGAGCGTCAGCTCCCCCTCGAAGGCGCCGCCCGTGAGCCGCCCCCAGGCCTCGTCGTTCAGCGCCACCATGCGCCGCGCGTAGCTCAGCAGCAGCTCCCCCTGGCCGGTCAGCCCGGCGGTGCGGCCGGAACGGTCGATCAGCGGCTGGCCGACCGCCTCCTCGAGCCGCTTCAGCTGCATCGAGACCGCGGACTGGGTCAGGTGCAGCCGCGCCGCCGCCTTGGTGACGCCGCCGGTCTCGGCGACGGTCACGAAGCTTCTCAGGGCGGTCAGGTCGAGGGTGCGAGGCATATCATGCTCCGTGATGCGTAAACTCACGATCATTCGTTTGCGGAATGTAACGCGTTCCCCCATCTGCATCAACAGAAGCGATGATGGATCCGTTCCTCATCACGAAACCTAAAGCACCGCATCGGAACACGCCATGACCGTCCACACCCACGACCGCGCCCTCGACGCGCCCGTCCTCCGGGGCTGGAGCCTCTCCGCCCTCGCCGCCCGCCTCCGCCTCTGGCATCGCGTCGCGCGGGAGCGGCGCGCCCTCGCCCGGCTCTCGCCGGCGCAGCTTCGCGACATCGGCCTCGACGAGGACGCCGCCGCGCTCGAGGCGCAGCGCGCCTTCTGGGACGCGCCTCGCAACTGGCGCCTCTGACCTCGCCTCCGCGGCGGCCCGACCGACGGCGACGTCGCGGCGGCCGCCGCGGTAACGATCAGGTCACGATCCTCCGTCAAACCTGCAACGGCCCGGCGCGTCGCGGCCGGGCCGCCAAGGCATGAGGGGGAGAGCCATGAACGGATCGACGACGCTCTGGAGGCGCGCCAAGCGCGCCCGAAGGGTCGGACGCTGGAGCGTCCGGCTCGCGCTTGCGGAGGCGCGCCTGCGCGAGGACCTCGCCCGCGTCTACGCCTGATCGACGCGCCTGCGCGCGGGGCTCGCGGCGGCGGGGGGGTCGCCCCCCCCGCGCGGGGCGGGCGCGGGGGGCGCGGCGCCGGGCCCTGGCCGCGGCCGTCCCGCCCCACGGCCGGGCGGTGGCGCCCCGCGCGGGAACGGCCGCCGCCGCCCCGCGCCGACGCCAAGGCGTGCGGGCGACGGAGGGGACCGGTCGGCGCGGCGGCCGCGGCGACGGCTCATGACCCCGCGCGCGTCGCGCCCCGCAGCCTCGGCGCGCCGGTCGTGCGGCCGAGGCGCGATGCGTGTCCCGCCTGGTCGCGCCCGCGCGTCAGGCGAGCGGCGTCTCCATCAACTCCGTGTAGACCGCGCCCGCCTCGGTGAGGTCCGAACGCCAGAGCCGCAGGCTCTCGGCCCGGAACGGCGCGCAGGCGAAGGCCGCCTCGCGCGCCAGCCAGCGCGCCAGCCCTTCGCCCGCCGGCGCCTTGCCCGAAAAGCGCGCCACGGTGACGTGCGGCACGAAGCGCTCGCGCGGCAGCTCGCGCCCGCCGCGCCGGGCCGCGCGCCGCACCGCTTCGCGCAGCGCCGAGAGCTCCGCCGTCGGGCGCACCCGGGCATGCGCGCCGCGCGGCCGGCCGGCCGGGCCGAACACGCCCACGCCCTCGATCGCCACCTCCGGCGCCGGGCCGCCCAGCGCGTCGATCTCGAGCGCCACGTCCTCCAGCGCCGGCCCGGTCAGGTCGCCGAGGAAGGCGAGCGTCAGGTGCAGGTTCTCCCACGGGACCGGCCGCCCCTCCTCCAGCCGGAGGGCGAGATCCTCGAGACGGTCGCGCACGGCGTCGGGCGGGGCGAGGCCGACGAAGCTGCGGATCATCGGCTCAGCCCTCGCCGCGCGCCCGCGCGATCAGCCGCTCGACCGCCGGGCCGATCGCCTCCACGATGGCCGCGACGCCCTTCGGATTCGGGTGGATGCCGTCGTCCTGCATCAGCGCCATCGCGGCGTCCCGGTCTTCCGCCGCGCCGAGGCCGGCCATGAAGTTCTCGACATGGATCGCGCCCCAGTCCTCCGCGAGTTCGGGGAACATCGCGTCGAAGTCGCGCTTGAACTCCGGCCCGTAATTGCCCGGCGCCGGCAGCCCGGCGATCAGCGCCGGCAGCCCGCGCCGGTCGAGCTCGGCCAGGATCGCGTCGAGGTTCTCGCGGCTCGACGCCGGGTCGATGCCGCGCAGCAGATCGTTGCCGCCGAGCTCCACGATCACCGCGTCGACCTCGGGCGTCAGCGTCCAGTCGAGCCGGCTCAGCCCGCCCCGCGTGGTGTCGCCGGAGACGCCGGCGTTCATCACCTCGACGTCGTGGCCGCGCGCGCGCAGCCAGGCCTCGAGCTGCACCGGAAACGCGTCCTCCGGCACCAGACCGTAGCCGTGCGTCAGCGAATCGCCCAGCGCGGCGATCGTCACCGTCTCCTCCGCCGCGGCGCCCGATCCCGCGACCGCGGCCGCCAGCAGCGCCGCCCCCGCGGCCGCCGCCTTGAGCGCGGCGAGCCCCGCCCCATATGCCGGACGGACCCGAGACATGCCGCGCCGCAGCAGGAGACGCCCGATGCCCGACGCCCCCGACACGGTGCTCGCCCTCGACAGGGCCGAGCTCGTCCTCGCCTCCAAGGCGGGGCGGGTGGAGATCCTCAAGGGCGTCGACCTCACGGTCGGGCGCGGCGAGACGGTCGGCGTGGTGGGGCCGTCGGGCTCGGGCAAATCCTCTCTCCTCATGCTCATGGCCGGGCTGGAGCGCGCCACCGGCGGCAGGGTCTCGGCGCTCGGCCACGATCTGACCGCGATGGACGAGGACGCGCTCGCCCGGTTCCGCCGGGATCATATGGGCGTCGTGTTCCAGTCATTCCACCTGATCCCGACCATGACCGCGCTCGAGAACGTCGCGGTACCGCTCGAACTCGCCGGCCACGCCGACGCCTTCGAGCGCGCAGAGGCGGAACTGGCCTCCGTCGGGCTCGGCAAGCGCGTCGACCACTACCCCGCCCAGCTCTCCGGCGGCGAGCAGCAGCGCGTCGCGCTCGCCCGCGCCGCCGCCCCGCGCCCGGAGATCCTGCTCGCCGACGAGCCGACGGGCAACCTCGACGGGCCGACGGGGGAGGCCATCGTCGACATGCTGTTCGGCCTGCGCGACCGGCACGGCGCGACGCTGGTGCTGGTGACCCACGCGCCGGAACTCGCCGCCCGCTGCGACCGCACGGTGCAGGTCGCCGACGGGCTGATCGTCTCGCACGGCCTCAGCGCCGCCGCCGAATGACGCGCCCGGCCTCCTCCGGGGGCGCGCGCGGCTCGGGGAGGGGCGAGGGCCCCTCCCGCTCGCCGCGCGGGTCG
>JAWLFJ010000238.1:0-2875 GCA_041685625.1 Paracoccaceae bacterium
CCGCCGCCTGCCTCCGCTCCACCGGGTGCGCCCGGCCCGGCGCGGGACGGGCGCCGGGCGGCCCGCCGCGGGCCTCGCGCGCCGAGGGACGGATCCATGCCGGACAGCGACAGCATCTGCGTCGGCGCCGTCGCCGGGGCCTTCGGCGTCAGGGGCGAGGTGCGCCTGAAGTCGTTCTGCGCCGACCCCGCGGCGATCGCCGACTACGCCCCGCTCGCGGACGAGGCGGGGCGAAGCTACGAGGTGCGGCTCACCCGCCCGGTGAAGAACGGCTTCGCCGCGCGCCTCTCGGGCGTCGAGACGCGCGAGGACGCGGAGGCGCTGCGGGGCCTGCGTCTCTACGCCCCCCGCTCGCGACTGCCGGCCCTGCCCGACGACGAATTCTACCACGCCGATCTCGTCGGCCTCGAGGTCGTGGACGCGGGCGGCGCGCCGGTCGGCCGGGTTCGCGCGGTGCATGATTTCGGGGCCGGCGACATGCTGGAGATCGTGGGTCCCGGCCTCGGTCAGCCGGTGATGCTGCCCTTCACGCGGGAGGCCGCGCCGACCGTCGACCTCGCCGCGGGGCGCATCGTGGTTGATCCGCCGGCGGGCCTGCTCCCGGACGGCGAGGCGCCGGAAGACGCCGAAGGGCAGGAGCGTCCGTGACCGCCGGCGAGCCGCCCGACGCGCCCGAGCGCGCCCGTCGCGCCGGCCCGTCCCGCTCGCACGGACGGCTTTCGATCGCCGCCTCCTCGGCGCCGCGCGATCTGATGGAGCGGCCGGCGGCGCCCGGCGCCTGGCGCGCCACCGTGCTGACCCTGTTCCCGGAGCTGTTTCCCGGCCCGCTCGGCGCCTCGCTGCTCGGACGGGCGCTGTCCGAGGGACTTTGGCGGCTGGAGACGGTGGATCTGCGCCGCTTCGGCCTCGGCCGACATCGTACGGTGGACGGCCCGCCGGCCGGCGGCGGCCCCGGCATGGTGCTGCGCCCCGACGTCGTGGCGGCCGCGCTCGACGCCGATCCGGGGCGAGGGCCGGTGCTCCTGCTCTCGCCCCGCGGCCGCCCGTTCGATCAGGCCTTCGCCCGCTCCCTGGCGGAAGGCCCGGGCCCCACCCTGCTCTGCGGCCGCTTCGAGGGCGTCGATCAGCGCGTGATCGAGGCGCGCGGCATGATCGAGGTCTCGATCGGCGATTTCGTGATGACCGGCGGCGAAATCGCGGCGATGGCCTTGATCGACGCGACGGTTCGGCTTATCCCCCGCGTTCTCGGCAACGCGGCGTCCGTGGAGGAGGAATCCTTCGCTCACGGGCTGCTCGAAGCGCCGCACTACACCAAGCCCGCCATCTGGGAGGGGCGTGAGATTCCGGAGACGCTCCTCTCCGGTCATCATGCCGAGATCGCCCGCTGGCGGCGCGAAGCGGCCGAAAGGCTGACGCAGGAAAGACGACCCGATCTCTGGCGGGCGCTCTCTTCGGAGAGGTCGGAGCCCAAGGGGGCGCCGGAGCGCTCGGGCGGCGAGAAACAGGCGGGATCGACCCGCCGTGACGAAGGAGAGAGGTGATGAACCTTCTCGAGACGATCGAGCGCGAGCACGCCGCCGAGCTCGGCCAGACGATTCCCGATTTCGCGGCCGGCGACACGGTGCGCGTCGGCTACAAGGTGACCGAGGGCACCCGGACCCGCGTGCAGGCCTTCGAAGGCGTCGTGATCGCCCGCAAGGGCGGAAACGGCATCGGCGGGAGCTTCACGGTCCGCAAGATCAGCTTCGGCGAGGGGGTGGAGCGCGTGTTCCCGATCCATTCGCCCAACATCGCCTCGATCGAGGTGGTGCGCCGCGGCCGGGTGCGCCGCGCGAAGCTGTATTATCTGCGCGAGCGCCGCGGCAAGTCGGCCCGCATCGCCGAGAAGACGAACTTCCGGCCGAAGGCGGGCGTCTCCGGCGGCCGTGCGCTGCCGACCCCGCCGACCGCGGGCGAGTGACCGGCGGCGCCTAGGCCTGACGGTCTGATCGGAGGGGGCGGCCCGGCGGGCCGCCCTTTCGCGTTTCTGCGGCCGTGCGGAAGCGGCGGAGTTCGGGTAACGTTCCCCGCGTTCCCGCGGATCGTTCGCGCGTCCGCCGCTCCCGGGCCGGCCGGCGGGGGGGCGAGGGAGACCGCCGGCCGGCCCGGGGTGCAGGCCGCCGAGAGCGCCCCACGACCCTTGGCGCGCGGAGGCTGCTGGACGGCCGGACACGGGCTGGGTAACGTTGCGTCAGAGGGACGGAGCCGCGCTCGTCCTCGGAGGGGAGACCTCGCCATGATCCGCACCGCCGCCCTTCGCCTCGCGCTCGCCGGCGCGATCGCCTTCGCCGCCACCGGCGGGGCCCAGGCCCTGACGCTCTACAAGGCGTTCCTCGACGGGGCGCAGGAGGTCCCGCCGGTCACGACGTCGGCCACGGGCTTCGCGCTGCTCGGTCTCGTCGACACGCAGGACCGGCTCTCGCTCGAGATGACGGTCGAGGGGATCGTGATCGACGACGTCCTCGGCATTCACATCCATGCGGCGCCGGCGGGCGCCAACGGCTCGATCGCGTTCAGCGTCTACGGCGCCGGGATCGGCACGACGGATCCCGACACCGTCGTCACCCCGGCGGCGGGCGGCTTCTCGCTGGTGAGCGAGTGGGGGCCGGGCGACGACTCCTTCGCCTCGCTCGCCGACAACCTCGGCGCGCTCAGGAGCGAGGGACTGTACCTCAACGTGCACACCCTCGAATTCAACGCCGGCGAGATCCGCGGCCAGATCGAGGCGGTGCCGCTGCCGGCGGCGGGCTTCGCGCTGCTGGCCGGCGTCGGCGCGCTGGCGGCTCTGCGGCGCGCGCGCCGGGCCTGAGGCCGGAGGGCGCCCGAGGCGGGGCCG
>JAWLFJ010000021.1:0-24366 GCA_041685625.1 Paracoccaceae bacterium
GGGGGGCCCCGGCCCCCGGGCCCCGCCTTTCCTTCCCGCCGCCCCGTGCGGCGCTCGACGAGGGTCTCGCCATGCAGGGCCAGAACATCAGAATCCGCCTCAAGGCCTTCGACTACCGGGTGCTCGACGCCAGCACTCAGGAGATCGTCGACACGGCCAAGCGGACCGGCGCACGGGTGCGTGGGCCGATCCCGCTTCCGAACCGCATCGAGCGGTTCACCGTGCTGCGGGGGCCGCATATCGACAAGAAATCGCGCGAGCAGTTCGAGATCCGCACGCACAAGCGGCTGCTCGACATCGTGGACCCGACTCCGCAGACGGTGGACGCGCTCATGAAGCTCGACCTGGCCGCCGGCGTCGACGTCGAAATCAAGCTCTGAGGAGACGATGATGCGCTCCGGAGTGATCGCCAAGAAGCTGGGCATGACCCGGCTGTTCATGGAGGACGGACGGCAGGTGCCGGTGACCGTGCTCCAGATGGAGAAGGTGCAGGTCGTCGCGCAGCGTACGGCCGACCAGGACGGCTATTCGGCCGTGCAGCTCGGCGCCGGCGTCGCCAAGTCGAAGAACACCTCGCAGCCGATGCGGGGCCATTTCGCCAAGGCGAGCGTCGAGCCCAAGCGTAAGCTCGCCGAGTTCCGCGTCGCGGCCGAGAATCTGATCGACGTCGGCGAGGAGATCACCGCCGACCACTATTTCGAAGGCCAGTTCGTCGACGTCGCCGGCACCTCGATCGGCAAGGGCTTCGCCGGCGCCATGAAGCGGCACAACTTCGGCGGTCTGCGCGCCTCGCACGGCGTGTCGATCAGCCACCGCTCGCATGGCTCGACCGGCCAGTGCCAGGACCCCGGACGGGTGTTCAAGGGCAAGAAGATGGCCGGGCACATGGGCGCCGCGCGCGTCACCGTGCAGAACCTGCAGGTGGTCAGGACCGACTCCGACCGCGGGCTGATCATGGTCCGGGGCGCCGTGCCCGGCGCCCGGGGCGGCTGGGTGACGATCCGCGACGCGGTCAAGAAGCCGTTCCCGGACAACGCGATCCTGCCGGCCGCCACCCGATCGCGCGCCGACGAGGCCGCGCGCCTCGCCGCGGAGGCGGCCGAGGAGGCCGCGCGGGCTGAGGCCGAGGCCGAGGCGCAGCGTCAGGCCGAAGAGGCCGCGGCGCAGGAGGCGGCGTTGAAGGAGGCCGAGGCCGACATCAAGGCCGAGAGCGAAGGCGGCGCGACGCCGTCCGCCGACGGCGATGGGGAGAAGAAGGAATGAAGGCCGAAGTCCTCACCCTCGACGCCGCCCCGGCGGGCGAGATCGAGCTCGACGACGCGATCTTCGGGCTGGAGCCGCGCGCGGACATCCTGCATCGCGTGGTCCGCTGGCAGCTGGCCAAGCGGCAGGCCGGGACCCACAAGACCAAGTCGCGCGGCGAGGTCAGCTACTCGACCAAGAAGATCTATCGTCAGAAGGGCACCGGCGGCGCGCGGCACGGCGACAAGGGCGTGACCCAGTTCCGTCACGGCGGCAACGCCAAGGGTCCGGTCCCGCGGAGCCATGCGCACGACCTTCCGAAGAAGGTCCGCAAGCTGGGCCTGAAGCTCGCGCTGTCTGCGAAGGCGCGCGAGGGGCGGATCGTGGTCATCGAGAGCGCCGAGCTCGACGAGGCCAAGACGCGGCGCGTCAAGGGCGCGCTCGACAAGCTGGGCCTCAAGCGGACGCTGATCGTCGACGGAGCGGCGGTGCAGGTGAACTTCGCCCGCGCCGCCCGCAACATCCCGGATCTGGACGTGATGCCGAGCGCCGGCGCCAACGTCTACGACATTCTCCGCCGCGACGCCCTGGTGCTCACCAAGGCGGGCGTCGAGGCCCTGCAGGAGCGGCTGAAATGAGCGTGAAGCCGGAACTCTACGATGTGGTGCGCAAGCCCATAATCACGGAGAAGGCGACGATGGCCTCCGAGGCCAACGCCGTCGTCTTCGAAGTGTCGTCGGACGCGACGAAGCCGCTGATCAAGGAGGCGGTGGAGGCGTTGTTCGGCGTCAAGGTGAAGGCGGTGAACACGCTGAACCAGAAGGGCAAGACGAAGAAGTTCCGCGGCCGTCCCGGCCGGCGGAAGGACGTCAAGAAGGCCTACGTGACCCTCGAAGAGGGCAACATGATCGACGTGACGACCGGGCTTTGAGCTCCGGACGTCCAAGGAGAATTCCGGGCCGTGCGCCCGGACAGCGGCGGAAGACAGCAAGATGGCGTTGAAGACCTACAACCCCACGACGCCGGGCCAGCGCGGGCTGGTTCTGATCGACCGTTCGGAGCTGTGGAAGGGCCGCCCCGTCAAGAGACTCACCGAGGGTCTGACGAGGAAGGGCGGGCGCAACAACACCGGACGGATCACGGCGCGGCGCATCGGCGGAGGCACCAAGCGGCTCTATCGCGTGGTCGACTTCAAGCGGCGCAAGCTCGACGTGCCGGCGACGGTCGAGCGGATCGAGTACGACCCGAACCGGACGGCGTTCATCGCGCTGATCCGCTACGAGGACGGGGAGCAGGCCTACATACTGGCTCCGCAGCGCCTCGCGGTCGGCGACAAGGTGATCGCGGGCGCCAAGGTGGACGTGAAGCCGGGCAACGCGATGCCGTTCTCCGGCCTGCCGATCGGCTCGATCGTCCACAACGTTGAGCTGAAGCCGGGCAAGGGCGGGCAGATCGCGCGCTCCGCCGGGGCCTACGTCCAGTTCGTCGGTCGCGACGGCGGTTACGCGCAGATCCGCCTGTCGTCCGGCGAACTTCGGATGGTGCGTCAGGAGTGCATGGCCACGGTGGGCGCGGTGTCGAACCCCGACCATCAGAACCAGGACTTCGGCAAGGCCGGCCGCACCCGTTGGAAGGGCAAGCGTCCGTCGGTGCGCGGCGTCGCGATGAACCCGATCGATCACCCGCATGGCGGCGGCGAGGGCCGCACCTCCGGCGGCCGGACTCCGGTCACCCCTTGGGGCAAGGACACCAAGGGCCGCCGCACCCGCAAGAACAAGGCCACGCAGAAGTACATCATCCGCTCGCGCCACGCGCGCAAGGGACGCTGAGGAGGACCCGGCATGCCGCGTTCCGTCTGGAAGGGCCCGTTCGTCGACTCCTACGTCCTGAAGAAGGCGGAGAAGGCGCACGCGTCCGGAAGAAACGACGTCATCAAGATCTGGTCGCGTCGTTCGACCATCCTGCCCCAATTCGTCGGCCTCACCTTCGGGGTCTACAACGGGCGCAAGCACATCCCGGTGTCGGTCACCGAGGACATGATCGGCCACAAGTTCGGCGAGTTTGCGCCGACCCGGACCTATTACGGCCACATGGCCGACAAGAAAGCGAAGCGGAGGTAATCATGGGCAAGTCTCCCAATCCCCGCCGCGTCGCGGAGAACGAGGCGATGGCCGTGAGCCGGATGCTCCGGACCAGCCCGCGCAAGCTGAACCTCGTCGCGCAGCTGATCCGGCGCAAGCCGGTCGGCAAGGCGATGGACGAGCTGCTGTTCTCCAAGAAGCGGATCGCGCTGGACGTGCGGAAGTGTCTCGCCTCCGCGATCGCCAACGCCGAGAACAATCACGGCCTCGACGTTGACGAACTGGTCGTCGCCGAAGCCTTCGTGGGCAAGACCCTGATCCTGAAGCGGGGCCGTCCGCGGGCCCGCGGGCGGTTCGGACGGATCGAGAAGCCGTTCAGCCAGCTGACGATCAAGGTCCGCCAGGTCGAGGAGTCCGCCTGATGGGCAACAAGGTTAACCCGATCGGCCTGCGCCTGCAGGTCAACCGTACCTGGGACAGCCGCTGGTACGCCGACGGCAAGGAGTACGGCTCGCTGCTGCACGAGGACCTCCGGATCCGCGACTTCATCAAGAAGCGGTGCGGCAACGCCGGCGTCTCCCGCGTCGTGATCGAGCGTCCGCACCGCAAGTGTCGGGTCACGATCCACACCGCCCGGCCGGGCGTGATCATCGGCAAGAAGGGCGCGGACATCGAGAAGCTGCGCCGCGAGGTGGCGAAGCTCACCTCCTCGGAACTGCATCTCAACATCGTCGAGGTGCGCAAGCCCGAGGTGGACGCGACGCTGGTCGGCGAGAACATCGCGCAGCAGCTCGAGCGCCGCGTGGCGTTCCGCCGCGCGATCAAGCGCGCCGTGCAGAACGCCATGCGCATGGGCGCCCTCGGCATCCGCATCAACGCGGCCGGGCGGCTCGGCGGCGCCGAGATCGCGCGGACCGAGTGGTACCGCGAAGGCCGGGTGCCGCTGCACACGCTGCGTGCCGACATCGACCACGCCCATGTCGAGGCCAAGACCGCTTACGGGGTCATCGGCATCAAGGTGTGGATCTTCAAGGGCGAGATCATGGAGCACGACCCGTCGGCTCGTGATCGCCGTCAGCAGGAGTTGCAGGAGGGCGCCGCGCGCCCCGCCCGCAACTGAGCCGCGCGCCCGCCTGAGGAGAACGGAAAATGCTTTCGCCGAAGCGCACGAAGTTCCGCAAACAGCACAAGGGCCGCATCCACGGCCAGGCCAAGGGCGGATTCGATCTCAACTTCGGCTCCTACGGCCTGAAGGCCGTGGAGCCGGAGCGCGTCACCGCCCGCCAGATCGAGGCGGCGCGTCGCGCCATGACCCGCCACATGAAGCGTCAGGGCCGGGTATGGATCCGCATCTTCCCCGACGTCCCGGTCACGCAGAAGCCGACCGAGGTCCGCATGGGCAAGGGCAAGGGCTCGGTTGAGTACTGGGCCGCCAAGGTGAAGCCGGGCCGGGTCATGTTCGAGATTGACGGCGTGGCCGAGCCTGTGGCACGGGAGGCGCTCCGCTTGGCGGCGATGAAGCTGCCGGTGAAGTGCCGATTCGTGCAGCGCGAGGACTGGTGAGCGCGGGGCGGACGCCCGGCGCTCGGACAATTCGTTTCGGTCGATCGCGGCCGAGGAGAGAGAAGAAGGACAGGCGCTCATGAAAGCCGCCGATCTGCGCGACAAGACGCCCGATCAGCTGCGCGACGAGCTCGCGAGCCTGAAGAAGGAGGCGTTCAACCTCCGTTTCCAGGCGGCGACCGGCCAGCTCGAGAACACCGCGCGGATGTCCGTCGTCCGCAGGGACGTCGCCCGCGTGAAGACCGTCCTGAACGAGAAGGCCCGCGCCGCCGCGCAGGGCTCGGAGGCCTGAGACCATGCCCAAGCGCATTCTGCAGGGCCGCGTGGTCGGCGACAAGAACGACAAGACGGTCACCGTCCTCGTCGAGCGCCGCTTCACGCACCCGCTGATGAAGAAGACCGTTCGGCTCTCCAAGAAGTACCGTGCGCATGACGAGGACAACCGGTTCAAGTCCGGCGACGTCGTGCGCATTCAGGAGTGCCCGCCCAAATCCAAGAACAAGTCTTGGGAGGTGGTCGTCGAGGCCGAGGCCTGACACCGCCGAACTGACCTGTCGAAACCGTCGGGCTCGTCCCGACAGGTCGAGGAGACAATGCCATGATCCAGATGCAGACCAACCTGGAGGTCGCCGACAATTCCGGCGCCCGCCGGGTCCAGTGCATCAAGGTGCTCGGCGGCGCGAAGCGGAAATACGCTTCGGTCGGCGACATCATCGTGGTCTCCGTGAAGGAGGCCATTCCGCGCGGTCGCGTGAAGAAGGGCGACGTGCGCAAGGCCGTCGTCGTCCGCACGGCGAAGGAGGTCCGTCGCGACGACGGGACCGCCATTCGCTTCGACGGCAACGCGGCCGTGCTGCTGAACAACAGCAACGAGCCGATCGGCACCCGCATCTTCGGCCCGGTCGTGCGCGAGCTGCGCGCCAAGCAGTTCATGAAGATCATTTCGCTGGCGCCGGAGGTGCTGTGATGGCCGCGAAGCTGAAGAAGGGCGACCGGGTGGTCGTCCTCGCCGGCCGCGACAAGGGCCGCGAGGGCGAGATCGAGAAGGTCATGCCGAAGGAGGGCCGCGCGGTCGTCTCCGGCGTCAACACCGTGGTGCGGCACACCCGGCAGACGCAGGCCAGCCAGGGCGGCCGGATCCCGAAGCAGGCCCCGATCGACCTTTCGAACCTCGCGCTCGTCGACCCTAAGGAAGGCGGCCCGACCCGTGTCGGCTTCAAGGAAGTCGACGGGAAGAAGGTGCGGTTCGCCAAGAAGTCGGGGGAGATCATCGATGCTTGACGCCACCGATTACGCGCCGCGTCTGCGGACTCATTATCGTGAGGTCGTGAAGCCGAAGCTCAAGGAAGAGTTCGGCTACAAGAACGACATGATGATCCCGCGGATCGAGAAGGTCACGCTCAACATGGGCGTGGGCGAGGCGGTCGCCGACTCGAAGAAGATCAAGGCCGCGCATGACGATCTGATGAAGATCGCCGGCCAGAAGCCGATCATCACCAAGGCCAAGCGGTCGATCGCCGGCTTCAAGGTGCGCGAGGGCATGCCGCTCGGGGTGAAGGTCACGCTGCGCCGCGACCGCATGTACGAGTTCATGGATCGTCTGATCACGATCGCGCTGCCCCGGGTCCGCGACTTCCGCGGCCTCAAGGGCAAGCTCGACGGCCGGGGCAACTACGCCATGGGCCTGCGCGAACACATCGTCTTCCCCGAGATCGAGTACGACAAGATCGATCAGATGTGGGGGATGGACATCATCTTCACCACCACGGCGGCGACCGACGCCGAAGCCAAGGCCATGTTGAAGCATTTCAACATGCCCTTCGCCAACTGAGCCGGGGGAGGAGAAAGACATGGCCAAGGCCAGCATGATCGAGCGCGAGAAGAAGCGCCAGAAGCTCGTCGACAAGTATGCCGCCAAGCGGGCGGAGCTGAAGGAGAAGCTGCGGAATCCGGAAGCCAGCCTTTCGGATCGCGTGAAGCTCTCCATGAAGCTCGCGAAGCTGCCGCGGAATTCGTCGCCGACCCGCCTGCACAACCGCTGCGAGGTGTCGGGCCGTCCGCGAGCCTACTATCGCAAGCTCCGCATGTCGCGCATCGCGCTGCGGGACCTGGCCTCCGTCGGTCAGATCCCCGGCATGGTGAAGTCGAGCTGGTGAGGAGCGGCCCATGTTCGTGAACGATCCGCTCGGCGACATGCTGACCCGCATCCGCAACGCCGGCATGCGCAACAAGTCGACCGTCCGCACCCCCGCCTCGAAGATGCGCGAGCGCGTCCTCAAGGTGCTGGAGGCCGAAGGCTTCATCCGCGGTTACGAGGCCGTGACTGACGCCGACGGGCACAAGAACTTCGAGATCGCGCTGAAGTATTACGACGGCGCCCCGGTGATCCGTGAGATCAAGCGCGTCTCGAAGCCCGGTCGCCGGGTCTATTCCGGCGTCAAGGAACTGCCGCAGGTCCGTCAGGGCCTCGGCGTCGCCATCGTGTCGACCCCGAGGGGCGTCATGTCCGACACCCAGGCCCGCGCCGACAACGTCGGCGGCGAGGTCCTGTGCACCGTGTTCTGAGGAGGCCGTAATGTCCCGCATCGGCAAACGGCCCGTGGCGCTCCCTTCCGGCGTCAGCGCCACGGTCTCCGGCCAGACGGTCGAGGTGAAGGGCCCCAAGGGCGTCCGAAGCTTCACCGCGACCGACGACGTCGACATCAAGCTCGAGGACGACGTCCTCAGGGTGACGCCGCGCGGCGGATCCAAGCGCGCGCGGCAGCAGTGGGGCATGTCCCGCACCCAGGTGCAGAACTGCGTCACCGGCGTGACCGACGGCTTCCGCAAGGAGCTCGAGATCCAGGGCGTCGGCTACCGCGCCCAGGTTCAGGGCAAGACCCTGAAGCTCGCGCTCGGCTACAGCCACGACGTCGAGTTCCCGATCCCCGATGGGATCGACGTCAAATGCGCCAAGCCCACCGAGATCGAGATCACCGGCATCGACCAGCAGCTGGTCGGCGAGACGGCGGCCAAGATCCGTGAGTGGCGAGCGCCGGAGCCCTACAAGGGCAAGGGCATCCGCTACAAGGGCGAGTACATCTTCCGCAAGGAAGGCAAGAAGAAGTGAGGATGGATTGATGGCGATGACGAAGCGCGATCTCTTCCTCCGCCGGAAGCTGCGCGTGCGCAACCGGCTGAAGAAGTTCTCGGACGGCAAGCCGCGTCTGTGCGTCCACCGCTCGAACAAGAACATCTCCGTTCAGCTGGTGGACGACGCCGGCGGCCGGACCTTGGCCGCCGCCTCCTCGCTCGAGAAGGCGCTGGGGCATTTCGGGCGGAACAACCTCGAGGCCGCCGGCGCCATCGGCAAGGCGATCGCCGAACGCGCGAAGGCCGCCGGCGTCGAGGAAGTGGTGTTCGACCGTGGCGGTTACCTCTTCCACGGGAAGGTGAAGGCCCTCGCCGACGCCGCCCGGGAAGGCGGCCTGAAGTTCTGAGGAGGCGATCATGGCTCGCGAAGACAACCGCGGCGGACGCCGCCGCGACCGGGACGAAGACCCGGAGTTTCAGGATCGCCTCGTGGCGATCAACCGCGTCTCCAAGACGGTGAAGGGCGGCAAGCGGTTCGGCTTCGCGGCGCTCGTCGTCGTGGGGGACCAGAAAGGCCGCGTCGGTTTCGGCAAGGGCAAGGCCCGCGAGGTGCCGGAGGCGATCCGCAAGGCGACCGAGCAGGCCAAGCGCCAGCTCGTGCGCGTGCCCCTGCGCGAGGGCCGGACCCTGCATCACGACATGGAGGGCCGTCACGGCGCCGGGCGCATCGTGATGCGCACCGCGCCCGCGGGCACCGGCATCATCGCCGGCGGCCCGATGCGCGCGGTATTCGAGATGCTGGGGATCCAGGACGTCGTGGCGAAGTCCATCGGCACCCAGAACCCCTACAACATGATCCGCGCCACCATCGACGGGCTCCGCAAGGAGTCCTCGCCGCGCCAGGTCGCCGCTCGCCGCGGCAAGAAGGTGGCCGACATCCTGCCCAAGCGCGACGAGGCTCCGGCCGAGCCCGCGCCGGCCGAAGCGTGAGGAGCGCCGCGATGGCCACCATCGTCGTGAAGCAGATCGGCTCGCCGATCCGCCGTCCCAAGGTCCAGCGCGAGACGCTGAAGGGCCTCGGGCTCAACAAGATGCACAAGACCCGCGAGCTCGAGGACACCCCCGCCGTCCGCGGCATGGTGAACGCGATCCCGCATCTCGTGAAGATCGTCGAGGAGCGTCCCTGACGCCCCTCCGCCGGGCGGGTTCCGCCCGGCCCGCCTCAGTCGATGGCCCCGCACCTCCGACGCGGCGCGGGCGTCCGACCCGAAAGGATCACGCGTCATGAAACTCCACGAACTCCGCGACAATCCGGGCGCCACGAGAAAGCCCAAGCGCGTCGGCCGCGGCCCCGGCTCCGGCGTCGGAAAGACCGCCGGCCGCGGCATCAAGGGCCAGAAGTCCCGCTCGGGCGTCGCGATCAACGCCTTCGAGGGCGGCCAGATGCCGCTCTACCAGCGGTTGCCGAAGCGGGGCTTCAACAACGTCAACCGCAAGGAATACGCGGTGGTGAACCTCGACCGGATCGAGAAGTTCGTCGAGGCCGGCAAGATCGACCCGTCGCAGCCGGTCGACGAGGACGCGCTCGTCGCGTCCGGCCTCGTGCGGCGCAAGCGCGACGGCGTGCGTCTGCTCGGCCGGGGCGAGGCGAAGTCGAAACTGACCCTCAAGGTCACCGGCGCCTCCAGGGCCGCCGTGGCCGCCGTCGAGGCCGCGGGCGGCTCCGTCGAGGTCACGACCCCGGCCCGGTCGGCCGTCGACGAGGCGCCGGCCGAATGAGGTTGCGGGCGCCCCGCCCGAACCTCTAGAGAAGTGCCCGCGACGCCGCCGAGGGTCCGCCCCGGCGGCGTCGGCGTGAAGGCCCGCAAGGAGACCCGCCATGGCGTCCGCCGCCGAGCAGATGGCCTCGAATCTCAGCTGGAGCGCGTTCGGCAAGGCCAAGGACCTGCAGAACCGAATCCTGTTCGCCCTCGCTCTGCTCGTGATCTACCGCATCGGAACCTACATTCCGATGCCGGGCATCGACCCGGTGCAGCTCGCGCGGTTCATCGAGCAGACGCAGGGCGGAATCCTCGGCGTCTTCAACATGTTCGCCGGCGGGGCGGTGAGCCGGATGGCGATCTTCGCTCTCGGGATCATGCCCTACATCTCCGCCTCGATCATCATGCAGCTCATGACCTCGATGGTCCCCGAGCTCGAGAAGCTCAAGAAGGAGGGCGAGCAGGGCCGGCGCAAGATCAACCAGTACACCCGCTACGGCACGGTGCTGCTGGCGACGGTGCAGGCCTACGGCATCGCCGTGGGGCTGGAAGGGCAGGGCCTCGCCATCGATCCCGGCTGGTTCTTCCGCGCCACCGCGGTGATCACGCTGGTCGGCGGCACCATGCTGCTGATGTGGCTGGGCGAGCAGATCACCGCCCGCGGCATCGGCAACGGCATCTCGCTGATCATCTACGTCGGCATCATCGCCGAACTGCCGACCGCGCTCGCGCAGTTCTTCGAGCTCGGGCGCACCGGGCAGCTCGCCGCGGGGCTGATCATCGCGATCCTCGTCGGCGCGATCGCCGTGATCGCGGCGGTGGTCTACATCGAACGCGCGCAGCGGCGTATCCTCGTGCAGTATCCCAAGCGCCAGGTCGGCCAGAAGATGTACGGGGGCGAGAACTCGTTCCTGCCGCTCAAGGTCAACACCGCCGGCGTCATCCCGCCCATCTTCGCGTCCTCGCTGCTGCTGCTGCCGGCGACCGTGGCGGGCTTCAGCGCCGACGCCGGCTCCAGCGGGATCATGAGCTACATCGGGGCCTATCTCGGCCGCGGTCAGCCGCTGTACCTGCTGACCTTCGTGGCGTTGATCGTGTTCTTCGCCTTCTTCTACACCTCGGTCGTCTTCAATCCCGACGACGTGGCTGACAACCTCAAGAAGAACGGCGGCTACGTTCCGGGCATCCGTCCGGGCAAGAAGACCAGCGAGTATCTGGACTACGTGCTCACGCGGCTGACCGTCGTCGGCGCCGGATATCTCGCCATCATCTGCGTGTTGCCGGAGATCCTGATCTCGGAACTGGCGGTTCCCTTCTACTTCGGCGGGACATCGCTGCTGATCGTCGTCTCCGTGACGATGGACACGGTGACTCAGGTGCAGAGCCATCTGCTCGCGCACCAATACGAGGGCCTCATCGAAAGGTCCCGGCTCGGACGGAGAGGGAAGAAACGCCGATGAACATCATCCTGCTCGGACCGCCGGGCGCGGGCAAGGGGACCCAGGCCCGCCGTCTGGTCGAGAAGCACGGCATGGTCCAGCTCTCCACCGGCGACATGCTGCGCGAAGCTCAGTCGGCCGGGACCGAGATGGGCGAGAAGGTGAAGGCCGTCATGGCCCGCGGCGACCTCGTCACCGACGAGATCGTCATCGGCCTGATCCGGGAGAAGCTGGAGGCGGGCGCGGCGGACAAGGGCGCCATCTTCGACGGCTTTCCCCGGACGCTGGCGCAGGCCGACGCGCTGAAGGATCTGCTGGCGGCGAAGGGGCTGCAGCTCGACGCCGTGATCGAGATGCGGGTCGACGACGACGCCCTGGTGGAGCGCGTCACGGGCCGCTTCACCTGCGGCGAATGCGGCGAGGTCTACCACGAGGAGACCAAGCCGCCGAAGGACCCCGAGGTCTGCGACAACTGCGGGGCCCGCGGCGCCTTCAGGCGTCGTCCCGACGACACCGAGGAGGCGATGCGCACGCGCCTGTTCAACTACTACCGCGACACCAGCCCGCTGATCGGCTACTACTACGCCCACGGCAAGCTCGCTCCGATCGACGGCATGGCCTCTCCGGAGACGGTGGAGATGGAGATCGCCGAGGTGATGGCGGCCGCGTGACGAACCCGAGCGACGGAGGGTTGACGCCCCCCGGCCTCTTCCTATACTCCGCGCTTCCGTAACAGGAGAGTCGCCTCTGCGGGCGCGCGCTCGATGCCGGCTTACGCCGGCCTCGCCGCCCGCGAACCTTCGGCCGGTCCGGCCCCGCGGACCGGCCCTTATCGTGGATCAGACAGAGCCCCTCCGACCGCGTCCGCGGCGGCCTCCGGGGGGAGCCGACCGAGAGACTGGAGATCGACCTTGGCGCGCATAGCCGGCGTGAACATTCCGACGAACAAGCGGGCGCAGGTGGCCCTGACCTACATCCACGGCATCGGGCCCTCCAAGGCCAAGGAGGTCTGCGACGCCGTCGGCATCGACGAGTCGCGCCGCGTCAACGAGCTTTCGGACGCCGACGTCCTCGCGATCCGCGAGTACATCGACGGCAACGTGAGCGTCGAAGGCGACCTGCGCCGGGAAGTGGCGGTCAACATCAAGCGCCTGATGGATCTCGGCTGCTACCGCGGCCTGCGGCACCGCCGCGGCCTGCCGGTGCGCGGCCAGCGCACCCACACCAACGCCCGCACCCGCAAGGGCCCGGCGAAGCCGATCGCCGGCAAGAAGAAGTAAGAAGGGGGACGGTCCATGGCTCGCGAAAAGCAGCAGCGCGTCAAGCGCAAGGAGCGGAAGAACATCTCCGCCGGCGTCGCCCACGTCAACGCCAGCTTCAACAACACCAAGATCCTGATCGCCGACGCTCAGGGCAACGCCATCTCCTGGTCCTCCGCCGGCGCCATGGGCTTCAAGGGCTCGCGCAAGTCGACTCCCTACGCCGCCCAGGTGGCGGCCGAGGACGCCGGCAAGAAGGCGCAGGAGCACGGCATGCGCACCCTCGACGTCGAGGTGCAGGGCCCGGGCTCGGGCCGTGAGAGCGCGCTGCGCGCGCTGCAGGCCGTCGGCTTCACCATCACCGCGATTCGCGACGTCACGCCCATCGCCCACAACGGCTGCCGCCCGCCGAAGCGCCGCCGCGTCTGAGGCCGGTCGCCGGCGGTCCGTCCTCCCCGGGGACGGGCCCTCGGCGCCGCCGCGGCCCGTGCGTCCCCCCTTGGGGGCGGGCGGGCCGTCCGCCGTTCCGGCGACACGGAATTCCTCGGGAGCCTGCGCGGCCCGGATCGCCTCGCGGGCAGGCATGGAGGACACCCATGATCCAGAAGAACTGGCGCGAGCTCATCCGCCCCAACGGACTCGACGTCCGGCCGGGCGCCGACCCCGCCCGGCAGGCCTCCGTCGTGGCGGAGCCGCTGGAGCGCGGCTTCGGCCTCACGCTCGGCAACGCGTTGCGGCGCGTGCTGCTGTCCTCGCTGCAGGGCGCCGCGATCACCTCGATCCAGATCGACGGCGTGCTGCACGAGTTCTCGTCGGTCGCCGGCGTGCGCGAGGACGTCACCGACATCGTGCTCAACGTCAAGGGCGTCGCCGTCAAGATGGAGACCGAGGGGCCGAAGCGCCTCGCGCTTCGCGGCGAAGGACCGGGCGTCGTCACCGCCGGCCGGATCGCCGAGAGCGCGGGGATCGAGATCCTCAACCCCGACCACGTGATCTGCCATCTGGACGAAGGCGCGAGCCTTCACATGGAGCTGACGGTGGACACCGGGAAGGGCTACGTCCCGGCCGACAAGCAGAAGTCCGAGGACAGCCCGATCGGCCTGATCCCGGTGGACGCGCTGTTCAGCCCGGTCAAGAAGGTCTCCTACAAGGTCGAGCCCACCCGCGAGGGCCAGGTGCTCGATTACGACAAGCTGACCTTGAACGTCGAGACCGACGGCTCCCTCACGCCCGACGACGCCGTCGCCTACGCGGCCCGGATCCTGCAGGACCAGCTCGGCGTCTTCGTGAACTTCGAGGAGCCCGACGGCGTCGGCCGCTCGGAGGAGGCCGAGGAGATCGGGTTCAACCCGCTCCTGCTGAAGAAGGTCGACGAGCTGGAGCTTTCGGTCCGCTCGGCCAACTGCCTGAAGAACGACAACATCGTCTATATCGGCGACCTGATCCAGAAGACGGAGGCGGAGATGCTCCGCACCCCGAACTTCGGGCGCAAGTCGCTGAACGAGATCAAGGAGGTCCTCACCCAGATGGGCCTGCATCTCGGTATGGACGTGCCCGACTGGCCGCCCGAGAACATCGAGGATCTCGCCCGCAAGTACGAGGACCAGTTCTGAGCTTGACGCGGGGGGCGGCCTCGGCCATCCCCCGCGCCGCACGACCCCGGGGCGCGACGCCCCCAAGGAGGGTCGGCCCGACGCAGGCCGCCCCGGACAAAGCATAAGACCTGAGAAGGAAACCGGAACATGCGCCACGGACACGGCTACCGGAAGCTGAACCGCACCCACGAGCACCGCGCCGCGATGTTCGCCAACATGGCCGCCTCGCTGATCGAGCACGAGCAGATCAAGACGACGCTGCCCAAGGCGAAGGAGATGCGGCGGATCATCGACAAGCTGGTGACCCTCGGCAAGCGGGGCGACCTGCACGCGCGCCGCATCGCGATCTCCAAGATCCGCGACGAGAAGGCGGTGAAGAAGCTCTTCGAGGTGATCGGCCCGCGCTACAAGGACCGCGAGGGCGGCTACGCCCGCGTCCTGAAGGCCGGCTTCCGCTACGGCGACATGGCCCCGATGGCGATCATCGAGCTGGTCGAGCGCGATCCCGAGGCCAAGGGCCGCATCGATCGGGAGCGCGTCGCCGCCGAGGAGGCCGCCGCGGAGGACTGACCGTCCTCTCGGCGCCTCGCCGAAGGCCGCTCCGGCGACGGAGCGGCCTTTCGCGTCTCCGCCGCCCCCTTACCGCGACGTCCCGCGACGCCTACCTCTCATGCGTCGACGGAGTTCAGCCTGCCGCGAGGAGAGCCCATGCCGCGTCCGCGCAGTTCAGCCGAGAAAGCTCAGCGCCCACAGGATCGCCGCGCCCGGCACGCCGAACATCGCGGCCACGACGAGCAGACCCCAGGCCCGCATCTTGGTCCGCGCCCGCAGTGCCTGCCGTTTCTCGTCCATCTGCATCTCCGTCTCCCGCTCTTCGGCTCAACCGAGAAGCGCCGAGAGCAGGCCCGCCAGCGCGCCCGGCAGGAACCAGGCCGCGAGCACCGCGGCCCAGACCTTGCGCCGGAAGCGGCGCGGCAGTCGGCTGACCCTGCGACGTCCCATGACCGGGTTGTAGTGCCGCGGGCCGCCGCGTCGGGTGCGCCGAAGGCCGCACGCGTCGGCGCGCCGCGCGTCCGACCGCCACGCCCCGCCCGGTCGGGCCGGCTCGCGCTGGTCGCCGCGCTCTGCCTGGCGCTGCCGGCGGTCGCGACGGCGCAGCCGCGCGTGCCGTCGTCGGAGGCGGAGATCGCCCTCTCCTTCGCGCCCGTCGTGAAGGCGGCGGCCCCCGCGGTGGTCAACATCTACGCCCGCCGCGTCGTCGAATCGCGCCGCCGTTCGCCCTTCGCCGGCGATCCCTTCTTCGAGCGCTTCTTCCGCGGTCTGATGCCCGAGGGGCGGCGCGTGCAGAACTCGCTCGGCTCCGGCGTGATCGTGTCTTCCGACGGGCTCGTGGTCTCCAATCACCACGTCGTCGGCGGGGCCGAGGAGATCCGCGTGGTGCTGGCGGACAAGCGCGAATTCGACGCCGAGCTGCTGCTCTCCGATCCCGACTCGGACCTCGCCGTGCTTCGCCTGGAGGACGCCGAGGGGCTGCCCGCCCTGCCGCTGCGCACCGGCGCATCGCCCGAGGTCGGGGATCTCGTGCTCGCGATCGGCAATCCCTTCGGCGTCGGGCAGACGGTCACGTCGGGGATCGTCTCCGCGCTCGCCCGTCAGGCGACCTCTCCGGCCGGGGCGGCAGGCTACTACATCCAGACCGACGCGGCGATCAATCCCGGCAATTCCGGCGGCGCGCTGGTGGACATGGCCGGCCGCCTCGTCGGCGTGAACACCGCGATCCTGTCGCGCTCCGGCGGCTCCAACGGCGTCGGCTTCGCGATCCCGGCCGCCCTGGTGCGCCAGGTGACGATGCAGGCGGCGGAGGGGCGGGACACGTTGGCGCGTCCCTGGGCCGGCGTCGGCGGCCAGCCGGTCGACTCCGCCATGGCCGAGGCGCTCGGTCTCGCGACGCCCGAGGGGCTTGTCGTGTCGGAGATCCACCCCCTCTCGCCCTTCGCCGAAGCCGGGCTTCGGCGCGGCGACGTCCTCCTCGCCATCGACGGCGCGCCGGTCTCCGGCCCGACGGAGCTCGACTTCCGTCTCGCCGCGCTCGGCATCGACGCCGAGGTCCGCGTCGAGTGGGCCCGGCCGGACGACGGGCGGAGCGACGCCGTGATCCGCCTCGGCCCCGCGCCGGAGGAGCCGCCCCGCGATCCGCGCCGGCTCGACGGGCCGGGGCCCTTCGCCGGGCTCGAGGTCGCGACGCTGAACCCGGCGCTGGCCGAGGAACTCGGCGCTCCGTTCTCCGCGACGGGCGCCGTGGTGCTCGACCCCGGCCGGGTGGGGGGGCGCGCCGGCTTCCGTCCGGGCGATCTGATCCGCGCCGTGGACGGACGGACGGTGCGCGGCTCGGCCGAACTCGACGGCCTCGCCGGACGCCTCGGTCGCGTCAGCGAGGTGGTCGTCGAGCGCGACGGGCGCCGCGGCGTGCTGCGGTTCCGGTGAGCCCGCCCGCCGATCTCTTCGGCGAGGCGCCCGCGCCATCGCCGCGGCCGGGGGAGGCGCCGGCGCCGACCGGCCCCCGCCCCCTCGCGGACCGCCTGCGCCCGACCACGCTGGGCGAGGTCGTCGGCCAGCCGCACCTGCTGGGCGAAGGGGCGCCGCTCGCCGCGATGACGGCCGCGCGGACGCTGCCCTCGCTGATCCTCTGGGGGCCGCCCGGCACCGGCAAGACCACGCTCGCGCGGCTTCTGGCCGGCGAGACGGACCTCGCCTTCGTGCAGATCTCCGCCATCTTCACCGGCGTCGCGGACCTGAAGAAGGTGTTCGAGGCGGCGAAGCTGCGCCATGCCAACGGCCGCGGCACGCTGCTGTTCGTCGACGAGATCCACCGCTTCAACAAGGCCCAGCAGGACGGCTTCCTGCCGCACATGGAATCGGGGGCGATCACCCTCGTCGGCGCCACCACCGAGAATCCCAGTTTCGAGCTCAACGCCGCGCTGCTGTCCCGCGCGCAGGTGCTGGTGCTGCACCGGCTCGACGCCGCCGCGCTCGAGACCCTGCTGGCCCGCGCCGAGGCGGCCGAGGGGCCGCTGCCCCTGACGCCGGAGGCGCGCGCCGCCCTGATCGCGATGGCCGACGGCGACGGCCGCGCGCTGCTGAACCTCGCCGAGCAGGCGCTGACCCTCGGGCCGGAGCCGGCGGACGCCGAGACCCTCGCCCGCCGCCTCACCCGCCGCGCCGCGCAGTACGACAAGACCGGCGACGCGCACTACAACCTGATCTCGGCGCTGCACAAGGCGGTGCGGGGCTCGGACCCCGACGCGTCGCTCTACTGGCTGGCGCGGATGATCGAGGGGGGCGAGGATCCGCGCTACCTCGCCCGGCGCATCACCCGCATGGCCGCGGAGGACGTGGGCCTCGCCGAGCCCGACGCCCTCCGCCTCGTGCTGGCGGCCTGGGAGACCTACGAGCGTCTCGGCTCGCCCGAAGGCGAGCTGGCGCTGGCCGAGGCGGTGGTGCATCTCGCGCTCGCGCCGAAGTCGAACGCGGTCTACAAGGCTTGGGGGGCGGCCCGCCGGCACGCCCGCGCCACCGGCTCGGCGCCGCCGCCGAAGCACATCCTCAACGCCCCGACCGCCTTGATGGCCGAGCAGGGCTACGCCGCCGGCTACGCCTACGATCACGACGCCGAGGAGGGCTTCTCGGGTCAGGACTATTTCCCGGACGGCATGGACCGCCCGCGCTTCTACAACCCCGTCGAGCGCGGTTTCGAGCGCGAACTCGCCAAGCGCCTGCAATGGTTCGAGCGGCTGCGCGCCCGCCGCCGCGGAGGCGACGACGAGGCGTGACGCCCGTCGGGGTTCGGAACGGTCTCGATCGGCGTCGTTCGGGGCGCGCGGCCGCCGGTCCGTCGCGGCGCCGTCCGCAGGCCCCGCTTGACCGACGGCGGCGGCGCGATGACGCTGCGGCCATGCCGTCCTTCGCCGTCTCCGTCCTGCTGGCCGCGCTCGGCGGCGCCCTCGGCGCCGCGCTGCGCCTCCTATCGACGGCCGGCGCCGCGCGCCTGTTCGGGACGGTCCTGCCTTACGGCACGCTCTTCGTGAACGTCGCCGGCGGCCTCGCCATGGGCGTCGCGGCCGGGCTCCTGCTGGAACGCGCCGGCGACCCCGCGGGCCGTCTCGCCCCGTTCCTGATCACGGGCGTGCTCGGCGGCTTCACCACCTTCTCGGCGTTTTCGCTCGACGTGATCACGCTGGTCGAGCGGGGGCGCCACGTCGCCGCCCTCGCCTATGCCGGCGGCAGCGTGCTGCTCTCGATCCTCGCGCTCTGGGCGGGGCTCTCGGCGGTGCGCGCCGTCCTGCAGTGACGGCGGCCGGCTCGGAGCCGCGGCGACGGCGAGATCCCGGTTGACCGGAGCCCCGAGGCGCGTCATGGCCACGCCAGTCCCGGCCGCGCGGCGCCGGCCCCGAAAAGCCGACCCGCATGTCGCCCGCGCCGCGGCCGGGCCCGGAACCTTCGGAGGATCGCGCCCATGTCCGGCGTCCGGCATCTCGAGATCGGCCCCGACGACGCCGGCCAGCGGATCGACCGCTGGCTGCGCCGCAACTGGCCCCAGCTCGCCCAGGGACGCATCGAGAAGATGCTCCGCAAGGGCGAGCTGCGCGTCGACGGGGCCCGCGCCAAGGCCTCCCACCGCCTCGCCACCGGCGAGACGGTGCGCCTGCCTCCGATCCCGGAGGCCGCGCCGGAGGGTCTCGCCCCCGCCGCGCCGCGCGTCTCGGACCGCGACGCCGAGGCGATCCGCGACTGCGTGATCTTCCGGGACGCGCATCTGATCGCGTTGAACAAGCCGCCCGGAATGCCGGTGCAGGGCGGCTCGGGGCAGGGCGCCCGCCACGTCGCCGGGCTGGCCGAGGCACTGCGCTTCGAGCGCGAGGACGCCCCGCGCCTCGTCCACCGGCTCGACAAGGACACCTCCGGGGTGCTCGTCCTCGCGCGGTCCGCCAACGCCGCGCGGACGCTCGCGGCCGCGTTCCGTTCCCGCGACACGCTGAAGCTGTATTGGGCCGCGGTCGCCGGCGTGCCCTCGCCCCGCGCCGGAACCATCCGCTGGGGCCTCGTCAAGGCGCCGGGCCACGGTCCGGGGGGCGAGGGCGAGAAGATGCGCCTCGTGCATCCCGACGAGATCGGCTCGACGCCGGACGCCAAGCGCGCCACCACCGATTACGCCGTGATCGAGGCCGCCGCGAAACGGGCGGCCTGGGTGGCGCTGCGGCCGGTGACGGGGCGCACCCATCAGCTCCGCGCCCACATGGCCGCGCTCGGCTCGCCGATCGTCGGCGACGGGAAATACGGCGGATCGGGCCAGACCAACGAGGGCGAGGGCTGGGGGGCGAAGCTCGGCGGCGCCGTCTCGGCCAAGCTGCACCTGCATGCCCGGTCCCTGACCCTCGCGCACCCTGCGACGGGGCGTCCGCTGACCCTCCGCGCGCCGCTGCCGGAGCACATGACGCGCACCTGGGAGATGTTCGGCTGGCGGCCCGAGGATGCACCCGAAGATCCGTTCGACGACCCCGCGTGACGCGCGCGGCCGCCGGTCGCACCGCTCGAGCCTCGAGGGGGCCGCGCGGCCGAACCGGCGGTCCGAAGCGCTCCCCGACCCTTGCCGCGCTCCGCCGCCCCGGCTACCCCTTGCTCCCGGCCCGCCGCCGCCGAGGATCGCGCCCATGTCCGCTCCGCTTCCGCCGATCGCCTGCGAGACGCACGGCATGCGCCGCGGCGGCCGGGCGGCGGACGATCGCGGCGTCGTCCGGGGCCGGCGGCCGGCGTCGTCCGCCGACGCGGCGACGCCCCCCGGCTGCGCCGGCCCCGTCCTCCCGATCCCGGCCCGCCCCGCATGAGCGCCGCCGCCCCTCGCCGTTTCTGGCGCGAGGCCGCCGTCGCGTCGCGCGACGGGGCCTGGGCGGTGGAGCTGGACGGACGCCCGATCCGCACCCCCGCCGGCGCGCCCTTCCTCGCGCCGACCCGCGCCGTGGCCGAGGCCGCGGCGGAGGAGTGGGACGCGCAGGGCGATCGCCCGGACCCGCGCAGCATGCCCCTCACCCGCGCGGTCAACACCGCCATCGACCGCATCGCGCCCCAGCATGCCGGCGTGGCGGAAGCGATCGCCGCCTATGGCGGGTCGGATCTGCTCTGCTACCGGGCCCCGCATCCCGACGCGCTCGTCGCGCGTCAGGCGGAGGCCTGGGATCCGGTCCTCGACTGGGCCGAGGCGCGCTGGTCCGTCGCCCTCGTCCGGGTCGAGGGCGTGATGCACGCCGCGCAACCCGCCGCCACCCTCGCCGCGCTTCGCGCGGAGGTCGCCCGTCGCGACGCCTTCGCCCTCGCGGCCCTGCACGACCTGACGGCGCTGTCCGGCTCGCTACTGCTCGGACTCGCCGTCGTCGAGGACGCGCTGCCGGCCGAGGACGCCTGGGCGCGTTCGCGGATCGACGAGACCTTCCAGGTCGAGCAATGGGGCGAGGACGCCGAGGCCGCCGCCGCGGCCGAGGCGAAACGCGCCGACTTCCTCGCCGCCGCCCGCTTCGACGCCCTTCTGAAGGACCGCGCATGAGCCTCGACGACCGGCCCGGACCGACCGGCCGCTATCCCGCACGCGCCGAGGAGCTGCCCGGGCCGGACGCCCTGCGCGGGCTGACCGGGCGCGACTACGTCGAGGCGCTGCGCGACGGCCGCCTCCCCGCCGCGCCGATCGCCCGCACGCTGGGCTTCTGGCTCGAGACGGTCGAGGACGGCCGCGCCGTGTTCCGCGGCCGGCCGCATTTCCGCGTCTACAATCCGATGGGCGCCGTCCACGGCGGTTGGTTCGGCGCGATCCTCGACAGCTGCATGTCCTGCGCCGGCCAGACGCGCCTGCCCGCCGGAACCACCTACACCACGCTCGAATACAAGCTGAACGTGACCCGCCCCCTGACTGAAGCGTCGGGCGACGTGCTCGCGATCGGCGAGGCGGTGCATGTCGGCCGCCGGACCTTCGTCGCCGAGGGCCGCGTGATCGGCGCGGAGGACGGCAAGACCTACGCCGCCGGCAGCACGACCTGCCTCGTGCTCGAACTCTGACCGAAGAAGAAGGGGAGGAACACCGATGAAGCTGCTTCGCTGGGGCCCGAAAGGGGCCGAAAAGCCCGGAATGATCGACGACGACGGGACGGTCCGCGACCTCTCCGGCATGGTGGAGGACTTCACCGCCGAGACGGTCTCGCTGCAGGCGCTGGAGCGCCTGCGCGGAATCGACCCCGCCACGCTTCCAGCCATCACCCCGGAGCGCATCGGCCCCTGCCTCGCCTCCGTGCCGACCTTCCACTGCGTCGGCCTGAACTACCTCAAGCACGCCGAGGAGACGAATTCGCCGATCCCCTCGGAGCCGATCCTCTTCATGAAGGCCGCGTCCGCCCTCGCCGGGCCCGACGACGGCGTCACGATCCCCAAGGGCAGCGTGAAGTGCGACTGGGAGGTCGAGCTCGGCGTCGTGATCGGCGAGGTCTGCGAGCACGTCTCCGAGGCCGACGCCCTCTCCAAGGTGGCCGGCTACTGCGTGATCAACGACGTGTCCGAGCGCGAATGGCAGCAGGAGCGCGGCGGCAGCTGGACCAAGGGCAAGTCCGCGCCGGGCTTCGGGCCGATCGGCCCCTGGCTGGTCACGCCGGACGATGTGCCCGACCCGCAGGCGCTGCGGCTCTGGCTCACGCTCAACGGCGAGACGCAGCAGGATTCCAGCACGAAGGACATGATCTTCCCGGTCGCGCGCATCGTCAGCTACATGAGCGGCATGATGCGCCTGATGCCGGGCGACGTGATCGCCACCGGCACGCCGGAGGGCGTGGGCGCCGGCCAGAAGCCGCAGCGGTTCCTGAAGCCGGGTGACGTTATGGAGCTCGGCGTCGAGGGGCTCGGCCGGCAGCGTCAGGAGTGCGTGGCCTACGGCGGCTGACGCGAGGCGAGGGGGACGACGCGTGACCGACGTCGAGGGCTGGACGCGCTACGCGGTCTACTGGGCGCCGCAGGCGGGTTCGCCGCTCTGGCGTTTCGGCTCCTCCTGGCTCGGCTGGGACGCCGAGGCGGGCGCGCCCGTCCCCCATCCCGACCTGACCCCCGAACAGGCGGCGGCGCTTCCGGCGCCGCCGTCCGAGATCGCCGCGACGCCGCGGCGCTACGGCTTCCACGCCACGCTGAAGCCGCCCTTCGCGCTCGCCGACGGCACCGACCCCGCGGGCCTCCTCGCCGCGGCCGAGGCGCTCGCCGCGGGCGTCGCGTCGTTCGAGGCGCCGCCGCTCCGCCTCGTCGCCGGCCGGCGCTTCGCCTCCCTGCGACTCTCGGCTCCCTGCCCCGAGATGACCGCCCTCGCCGCCGCCGCCGTGGCGGGGCTGGACGCGTTCCGCGCGCCGCCCTCGGCGGGGGATCTCGCCCGCCGCCGAGCGGGCGGGCTTTCCGCGGAGGAGGAGGACAATCTGGTCCGCTGGGGTTATCCTTGGGTGATGGACCGGTTCGACTTCCACCTGACCCTCTCCGGGCCGCTCGCGCCCGAGGCCCTCGCGCGGGTGGCGTCGGTGCTCGACCCGCTCACCGAGCCGCTGCGCCGCGAACCGCTCGGCGTGCGGGAGATCGCGCTCTACGGAGATCCGGGCGAAGGCCGCCCCTTCCGTCTGCTGCGCCGCCTGCCGCTCGGGGACGCGCCGTGAAGGCCGTCCGGGCCGTCATCTCCGGCCGGGTGCAGGGCGTCGGCTTCCGCGACTGGACGCGGCGGGAGGCCGGCCGCCTCGGCGTCTCCGGCTGGGTCCGCAACCGTGACGACGGCACGGTCGAGCTCGTCGCGTCGGGTGAGGCGGAGGCCGTCGACGCGCTTCTCGAGGTCTGCCGCGAAGGCCCGCCCCCCGCCCGCCCGACCGGGCTGGAGGCGGAGGCGGAATCCGCGCCGGAGGCTTCGCCGCCGGCCGACGCCTACCGCTTCTGACCGCCGCGCCGACGTTCGGCGATGCCGGATGATTCGCCTCGTGGCGCCTGATCGTGGGCGCCGTCGGCGTCCGGCGCCCTTTTGCACGGCGTTTCGTCCGTTTCTCTCGGAAACGAGGGCGCCGCGGCGGCAGGGCTTGACGGGTTGTGACGCCGCTGTTCATTGTCCGTGATGGACCGACGGGGTCCAATGCCGAGGCTTCGATACCCCGCAAGGGGACGTTCAGAAAGGCGAGCGCCGAATGGCCCCGTCCGGCGCGCCGCCACCCGGCTTTCTGACCGGTTTGCCGGGCCAACAGCGAGAGGTGACCATGACCCGCAACATCCTGATCGGCGCGATGGCCGCAGCCGGCCTTTCCGCCGGCGCCGCGGCGGCGGCGACGCTCGACGACGTCAAGGAGCGTGGCAACCTGAACTGCGGCGTGGCGACCGGCGTGCCGGGCTTCGCCTACACCGACGCGGACGGCGAGTGGCAGGGCTTCGACGTCGCGATCTGCCGCGCCGTCGCCGCGGCGGTGCTGGACGACCCGGCGGCCGTCGAGTTCACGCCCACAACCGGCAAGACGCGCTTCACCGCCCTCGCCTCCGGCGAGGTCGACATGCTGGCGCGCAACACGACCTGGACCTTCAGCCGCGACGTCGACCTGAAGTTCGAGTTCGTCGGCGTGAACTACTACGACGGCCAGGGCTTCATGGTGCCGCGCGAGCTGGGCGTGACCTCGGCGAGCGAGCTCGACGGCGCGACCGTCTGCATCCAGACCGGCACCACGACCGAGCTCAACCTCGCGGATTTCTTCCGCATCAACGACATGAGCTACGAGCCGGTGCCGATCGAGACCAACGCCGAGGCGCAGCAGAAGTATCTCGCCGGCGCCTGCGACGTCTACACGACCGACGCCTCCGGCCTCGCCGCCACCCGCTCGACCTTCGAGGCGCCGCGCGACCACGTGATCCTGCCCGAGATCATCTCGAAGGAGCCGCTCGGCCCGCTGGTCCGCCACGGCGACAACGAGTGGGGCGACATCGTGCGCTGGACGCTCAACGGCCTGATCATCGCCGAGGAGCGGGGCGTGACCGCCGACAACGTCTCCGAGATGGCCGAAGGCACCGAAATGCCCGAGGTCAACCGCATGCTCGGCTCGGAAGGCGAGTACGGCGCCATGATCGGCCTCGACGCGGACTGGATGGTCCGCGCGATCTCGGCCAACGGCAACTATGGCGAGATCTTCGCCAAGTACATCGGCGCCGACACCGAGATCGGCCTCGAGCGCGGTCTCAACGCGCTCTGGACCGAGGGCGGCATCCTCTACGCCCCGCCGTTCCGCTGATCCTCTGAGCGGATCCGGGCGCGCCCCCCCTCGCGG
>JAWLFJ010000021.1:24376-42928 GCA_041685625.1 Paracoccaceae bacterium
CGGGGCGCCGGCCGCCCCCCCCGGCGGGGGGGCCCGCCCCTCGCTCCCTAAGACATGCCCGCCGGAGCCGTCCGGATCGCCGCAAGGGCGCCACGGGCGCGGACAGGTGAAGGAGTCGGCGCATGACCGCCGCCACGGACGTCCGGCCGGGCGAGGAATTCCGCCTCGGCATGCTCTGGACCGACACCCGCTATCGGTCGGTCACCCTCCAGATCATCGCGCTCTTCGCGGTCTTCACCGCGGGCTACTGGCTCTACGCCAACGTCGTCGAAAACCTCGCCGCGCTCGGCAAGGAGTTCGGCTTCCGTTTCATGACGCAGCCGGCCTCCTACGACATCAACCAGTCGCTGCTCGAATACAATTCGCGCGACAGTCACGCCCGCGCCGCCGTCGTCGGCATGATCAACACCCTGCTCGTCGCCGTGGTCGGCTGCGCCCTCGCCACCGTCTTCGGCGTTCTCGCGGGCGTCGCGCGCCTCTCGAAGAACTGGATCGTCGCCTCGCTGATGACCGTCTACGTCGAGGTCGTGCGCAACGTCCCGGTCCTCGTGCAGATCCTCCTCTTCTCCGCCATCATCACCGAGACGATGCCCCAGCCGCGCGACTTCCGCGGCGACGACGCCGAGGCCTCGATGCTGTTCGACGCCGTGGCGGTCACCGGCCGCGGCCTCTACCTCCCCGCTCCGATCTGGCAGCCGGGCGCGATCTGGATCCTCGTCGCGCTGATCGCCGGCATCGTGGCGGCGGTGATCTACGGGCGCTGGGCGCATCGCCGCCAGCTCGAGACCGGCCAGCCGAAGCCGATCCTCGCGGTCAAGGCCGCCCTGATCCTCGGCCTGCCGATCCTCGCCTTCGTCCTCGCCGGCGCTCCCGTGGGGATCGAGTATCCCGAGTTGCGCGGCTTCAACTTCCAAGGCGGGATCTTCGCGCGCGAGAGCTACGTCGCCCTCACCCTCGCCCTCGCCATCTACACCGGCGGCTTCATCGCCGAGAACGTGCGCGCCGGCATCATGTCCGTCTCCCACGGGCAGACCGAGGCCGCCTACTCGCTCGGTCTGCGCCCGGGCCGGACCATGAGCCTCGTGGTGCTGCCGCAGGCGCTGCGCGTGATAATCCCGCCGATGATCTCGCAATACCTCAACCTCACAAAGAACAGTTCGCTCGCGCTGCTGGTCGGCTACATGGACGCCACCGGAACCCTCGGCGGCATCACGCTGAACCAGACCGGGCGCGAGTTCGAAGCCCTGTTCCTGCTGATGGCGTTCTATCTGGCGGTCTCGCTCAGCGTCTCGGCGATCATGAACCTCTACGACCGCAACGCGCAGCTGGTGGAGCGGACCTCGGCCACGGGTCTCGGCCTCTCCTTCCTCTCGCTCGTGGACGGCTTCACCGGCAAGTGGGAACAGCTGAAGAAGGGCGACGCCACGATGAAGCCCGAATACGGCATCCGCAAGGAACTCAACCTCTACGTCCTGTTCTACGCCGCCGTGCTCGCCTCACTGCTCGCCTACGTCTTCATCGCGGAGGCGGGTCCCGGCCGGCCGAGCTACTACGAGTGGGGCGTCCTTCATCAGACCGCCGCCCTGCTGATGCTGGCCACCGCCTTCGGGGCGCTCGCCACCTGCCTGTTCAAGAACCCGCGCTTCTACGACCTCGCGGCGCTGGAGCTGCTGGCCTTCCTGTTCGCCGTCCTCGTCGGCTTCCCGATGGGCGATCTCGCGCCCGGTCTCGGCTGGGGCGGCGTGGTGCTCGGGGGGCTCGCCGTGCGCCTCGCGGTCCTGACCTGGACCGCCTTCGGCGAGCGGCCCAACCTCACCTTCTTCCATCGCGAGCGAAGGGGCTGAGCGATGCCGCAGGACCGTCCCTCCGTCGCCTACGTCCAGTCCGGGACGATCCCGCCGTCGCCGCCGCCGCCTTCCGCCGCGGGGCCGCTCGCCTGGCTGCGGGAGAACCTGTTCCGCGGCCCCGGCAACTCGCTGCTCACCGTGCTCTCGATCCTGTTCCTGGTCTGGCTGGTGCCGCAGGTCGTCCAATGGGCCTTCATCGACGCGGTCTGGTTCGCCTCCAGCCTGAGCGAGTGCCGGGAGATCAACGCCGCCGGCGCCTGCTGGGCGGTCATCGTCGAGCGTTTCGACCAGTTCATCTACGGCTTCTATCCGAGGGCGCTGCGCTGGCGCGTCGACCTCGCCTTCGTGCTGCTGCTCGTGGCCATCGCCTACGCCCTGTTCGACACGATGCCCTGGCGCCGGCAGGGGCTGATCTTCGCCGCGACCTATCCGGTGATCGCCTACTGGCTGATCTGGGGCGGCTCGGTCTGGGGTCCGCTGCTGGTCCTCGCCGCGCCGGTCGTCGGCTGGGGCGCGTGGCGGCTGCTGTTCGGCCGCGTCCCGGGGCTGTTGGCGGCTCTGGCGGGGCTGCTCGTCGCGGCGCTCTGGCTGGTCTACGTCGTCGGTCCGGTCGATCGGGCGATCACCCGCGCCATCGGCGACATGCGCTACGAGACGACGGTGCAGCGGCTCGAGGCCGACCTCGCCGTCGGCGCGATCGAGGCGCGCCTCGCGGACCGCTACGCCGATCCCGAGGCCCTCGCCGACGCGGCGGATCAGGAGCGGCGCAACGTCGAGCGTCGGCTGGAGCGCCTCGCCGGCCTCGCCGGCGACCAGGCCGAGGCCGAGCGCCTCGAGGAGGAGGCCGAGGCGGCGCGCGAGGCCCTGCCGGACACCGTCTCCCAACTGCGCGACCGGCGCGCGCTGCGGAACCTCGAGACCGACCTCTCCGACGGCGATCTCATCGCCATCCAGGAGACTCTGGACCTCGAGCGCCGTCTGGGCGGCGTCCGCTCCCGCATCCAGGGGACCTACGAGGACATCGGCCTCTTCGGCCTGACCCGGATCACCAGCCGCGATCTGGGCGGCTTCCTGCTCGCGGTCATCATCGGCGTGGCCGGCATCACGCTCTCGCTTCCGATCGGCGTGCTGTTGGCGCTGGGCCGGCGTTCGGGCCTGATCTTCATCCAGTCGCTCTCGATCATGTTCATCGAGTTCATCCGCGGCGTGCCGCTGATCACGCTGCTGTTCGTGGCGAACTCGGTGCTCGCCTACTTCTTCCCGCCGGGCTCCAACCTCGATCTGATCCTGCGCGTGGTGATCATGGTGACGCTGTTCGCCTCCGCCTACATGGCCGAGGTGATCCGCGGCGGCCTCGCCGCGCTGCCGAGCGGGCAGTACGAGGCGGCAGACAGCCTCGGCCTCGACTACTGGAAGTCGATGCGGCTCATCATCCTGCCGCAGGCGCTGAAGATCTCGATCCCGAACATCGTCAGCACCTTCATCGGACTCTTCAAGGACACCACGCTGGTCGTCGTCATCGGCCTTCTCGACCCCATCGGCCTGATCAGCACCATCCGCGCCGACAGCGCCTGGAACGGGATCGTCTGGGAGTTTTACGTGTTCGTCGGACTCTTCTTCTTCATCGTCTGTTTCGGCATGTCCCGCTACGCCATGTGGCTCGAGGGCAAGCTGAAGACCGACAACCGCTGACCGGAGCGCCCCCATGACCGACGCCGCCCACGCCGCCCCCGCCGAGATCGAGCGCCCCGTCGACCGCTCGAAGATGCAGATCTCCGACGAGGTCGCGATCGAGATCGCCGGCATGAACAAGTGGTACGGGGAGTTCCACGTGCTGCGCGACATCAACCTGGTGGTGAACCGGGGCGAGCGCATCGTGGTCTGCGGCCCCTCGGGCTCCGGCAAGTCCACCCTGATCCGCTGCATCAACCGGCTGGAGGAGCATCAGCAGGGCCGCATCGTCGTCGACGGGGTGGAGCTGACCCACGACATCAAGAACATCGACAAGGTGCGCTCGGAGGTCGGCATGGTGTTCCAGCACTTCAACCTGTTCCCGCACCTCACGGTGCTGGAGAACTGCACCCTCGCCCCGATCTGGGTCCGCAAGATCCCGAAGCGCGAGGCCGACGAGACCGCGATGCACTTCCTCGAGAAGGTCAAGATCCCCGAGCAGGCCCACAAGTATCCCGGCCAGCTCTCCGGCGGCCAGCAGCAGCGCGTCGCAATCGCCCGCGCGCTCTGCATGAAGCCGCGGATCATGCTGTTCGACGAGCCGACCTCCGCCCTCGATCCCGAGATGATCAAGGAGGTGCTCGACACCATGATCTCGCTGGCCGAGGAGGGGATGACCATGATCTGCGTGACGCATGAGATGGGCTTCGCCCGCCAGGTCGCGAACCGCGTCATCTTCATGGACCAGGGCCAGATCGTCGAGCAGAACGAGCCGGAGACGTTCTTCCTCGATCCGAAGTCCGACCGCACCAAGCTGTTCCTGAGCCAGATCCTCGGTCACTGAGCGGGCCGCGGAGGGGTTCCAGCAATTTCAAGGTGAATTTCCGGTTAACGCGAGCTATACAGACGACGCACGAAGAGTCGTCGCTTTCCATCGCGCCCGGGTTCGTACGCGCCACGAGTTCCTGACTCGAAGGAGACGCGTGATGAACCGGCTTTTGGTCGCGGCCGCGGTGGCGGCCGCCTTCGTCTGGATGATCGGCGCCTGGCTGGACGACCGCTACGGCTACGCCGGCGTCTTCGTCCCCGCACCCGCCCGCCTCGACGGCTTCCGCTACCCCTCCGGCCTGCACGCGGTGCTGGATCGGGTGGATCTCGGCCTCGTGCTCGGCCCGCTCGGCCTCGTCTTCATCGCGCTGGTGGTGGTCGCCGTCGAGCATCGCCTGTTCTCGCGCCGCTGACGGCCGCCTTGCGCGGCGGGGATGGGCTCGCCCGGATTAACGTTGAATCCAAGACCGTTAAACTTGTCCGAGAATGCGCGGCGAATGCGTTTCAGGCATCGGTCTGCCCAGACGAACGCAGCACCGCAGACCGAAGGGACGGGCCGATGATCCGCAAGACGAGCGCCGCCGCCACCCTCTCCATCGCCGCCGCGGCCCCCGCCCGCGCCTTCGAGGCCGCGCCCGACCGCCTGCCGACCTTCCGCGTCGTCGAGCCTGGCGCGGGCGAACTCGCCGCCGCCGGCCTCGACCTGCTCGCGCCCTTCGGCCCCGTCGCCCTCGTCGCGGTGGTCGCCCTTTACGTCGTCGCCGAGACGCGGCTCTTCGCCGGCCGCTGACGATCCCGGACCGGCGCGGGCCGCCGCATCCCGCCGGGCGCCGCGACGCACACCCGCCGCGCCCGCAAGGCTCCCGCCCGCGCCGAAGGCCGCGGCGCCGCCGTCCCGGTCGGGGGAACCGGGACGGCGCGCCGCGGCCGCCTCACGCCCCACAGCCCCCGATCATCGGGCGAGGGCGTCAGTCCGGCAGCTTGCCGTTCACGACGTAGTCGAGGATCTCCACCACCTGCGCCGGCCGCTCGGCCACCGCCAGCGCCGCGGCGTCGACCTCCTTCAGCGCATGTGCGTGGTCCGGCCCGTGCAGGATCACCAGCGGCTTGCCGAGGGCCGCGGCGTAGCCGGCCTCGAACGCCGCGTTCCACTGCCGGTATTTCTCGCCGAAGCGCACCACCACCACGTCCGCCGCCTCCAGCAGCGTGCGGGTGCGGATGGCGTTCAGCTTCGCGCCCTTGTGGTCGTGCCAGAACTTGTCGGCCTCCTCGCCGAGAATGCGCGCCCCGCAGTCGTCCGACGCCGCGTGATCCGTCACCGGCCCGGTGAAGACCGCCGGCAGACTGCGCGCGGCCGCCCCCGCTGCGATCTCCTCGCGCCAATCGGTGTGGATCTCGCCCGAAAGATATACCGTCCAGGCCATGGTCCGTCCTCCCGTCCGTGGTCTCGGCTCTCCCTACCCCTCCCGGACGCCGCTTGCACGGCCCCCGGCGCTCCACTATGACCCGCCCCGGTCCGCTCCCTCTCTTCCGCCGAGGTCCGCCGCGCCGCCATGCCCAGGCTCGTCATGAAATTCGGCGGGACCTCCGTCGCGGATCTCGGGCGCATCCGCGCCGCCGCGCTGAAGGTCAAGCGGGAGGTCGAGGCCGGCCACGAGGTCGCGGTCGTCGTCTCCGCCATGTCCGGGCGCACCAACGACCTCGTCGCCGCGGTGCGCGAGGCCGCGAAGCCGCCGGGCGCGGATCATCCTGGCTTCTACGACGCGCGCGAATACGACGCCGTCGTCGCCTCGGGGGAGCAGGTGACGTCGGGCCTGATGGCGCTGGTGCTGCAGGAGATGGGCGTGCCCGCCCGCTCCTGGCAGGGCTGGCAGGTGCCGGTCCGCACCAGCGCGGCCCACGGCGCCGCGCGCATCGAGGCGATCGAGACCGAGGCGCTGGAGCGCAAGTTCGCCGAAGGGCTGCACGCCGTCATCGCCGGCTTCCAGGGCCTCGCCCCCGACGACCGCATCGCCACCCTCGGCCGCGGCGGCTCCGACACCACCGCCGTCGCCTTCGCCGCCGCCCTGAAGGCGGATCGCTGCGACATCTACACCGACGTCGACGGCGTCTACACCACCGACCCGCGCATCCACCGCCGCGCCCGCAAGCTCGGGAAGATCGCCTACGAGGAGATGCTGGAGCTCGCCTCGCTCGGCGCCAAGGTGCTGCAGGTGCGCTCGGTCGAGCTGGCGATGCGCCACAAGGTCCGTCTGATGGTGCGCTCGTCCTTTTCCGACGAGCCCGGCACGCTCGTCTGCTCCGAGGAGGAGATCATGGAAAGCCAGGTCGTCACCGGCGTCGCCTACAGCCGCGACGAGGCCAAGGTCACGCTGGCCAAGGTCGCGGACCGGCCGGGCGTCGCCGCCGCCATCTTCGGCCCGTTGGCCGAGGCCGGGATCAACGTCGACATGATCGTCCAGAACATCTCGGAGGAGGGGCGCACCGACATGACCTTCTCGGTGCCGGTGGACGATCTGCCGAGGGCCGAGGCGACGCTGACCGCCGCGCGCGGCGACGCCCGCCTCGACTACGCCGAACTGATCACCGATCCCGACGTCGCCAAGGTCTCGGTGGTCGGCATCGGGATGCGCAGCCACGCCGGCGTGGCGCAGAAGATGTTCGGCGCGCTGGCGGCCGAGAACGTCAACATCAAGGTCATCACCACCTCCGAGATCAAGGTCTCGGTGCTGGTGGAGCGCAAGTACATGGAGCTCGCCGTGCAGGCGTTGCACGACGCCTTCGGCCTCGAATCCGGCTGAGGAGGGCGGCGCCATGACCTCGATCTCCGCCCCGTACGGCGGCGGCAGCCGGGTGCTGCTCAAGCGCCTCTCGGCCGTCATGGCCGAATCCGGCGACGGCCAGCAGCGCCTCGACCGGATCGTCAGGCTGATCGCGAGCTCGATGCGGACGGAGGTCTGCTCGATCTACCTTCGCCGCGGCGAGCGGACGCTGGAGCTCTGCGCGACGGAGGGCCTCAACCGCGCCGCGGTGCATGCCGCGCGCCTGCCGGTGGGGCAGGGCCTCGTCGGGCGCATCGCTCAGACGGCGGACCCCGTGAACACCGCCGACGCGCAGAACGAGCGCGGCTTCCGCTACCTCCCCGAGACGGGCGAGGAGATCTACCACGCCTTCCTCGGCGTGCCGATCCAGCGCCTCGGCGAGGTGCTCGGCGTGCTCGTGGTGCAGAACCGCGAGACGCGCCACTACTCCGAGGACGAGCTGCACGGCCTCGAGGTCGTGGCGATGGTGCTGGCCGAGATGACCGAGCTTGGCGTCTTCCTCGACGCCGGCGACGTCGAGATGGCCGGCGCCCATGTCCGCCCCTTCCTCGCCGCCGGCGTCTCGGCCCAGGAGGGGCAGGGCGAGGGCGTCGTGCATCTGCACGAGCCGCGCGTCGTCGTCGCCTCCCCCGTGGCCGAGGACGTCGGCGTCGAGCGCCTGCGCCTGTCGGAGGCGATGGCGACGCTCCGCGGCGAGGTCGACGACATGCTGGCCGGCGACCTCGTCGGCCATCCGGGCGAGCATCGCGACGTGCTCGAGGCCTACCGCATGTTCGCCCACGACAAGGGCTGGATGCGCCGGATGCTGGAATCGATCGACTCCGGCCTCGCCGCCGAGGTCGCGGTGGAACGCGAGCAGACCGCCGTGCGCGCCCGCCTCGCCCGCGTCGCGGACCCCTATCTGCGCGAGCGGCTGCACGACCTGGACGACCTCTCCAACCGTCTCCGCCGCCACCTGGCCGGCGACGGCGTCGCCATGGACGTGCCCGAGGGGGCGGTGCTCGTCGCGCGGAACGTCGGACCGGGGGAGCTGCTCGACTACGGCCGGCGCCTCTCCGGCGTGGTGCTGGAGGAGGGGTCGATCGGCTCGCACGCCGCCATCGTCGCCCGCGCGCTGGCCATTCCCATGGTGATCCAGGCGCGGCGCGTGCTGGCCGAGGCCCGCAACGGCGACACGATCCTCGTCGACGGCGACGCGGGGCGCGCCTATCTGCGCCCCGAGGGACCCGTGATGCACGAGTTCCGCGAGAAGCTCGCCCTCCGCGCCGAGGCGCAGGAGGTGTATCGCGCGCTCGTCGACGCCCCGGCCGAGACCACCGACGGCGTCCGCCTCGCGCTTCAGATGAACGCCGGCGTCCTCGCCGACCTGCCCTCGCTGCTCGGCTCGGGGGCCGAAGGGGTCGGCCTCTACCGCACCGAGCTGCAGTTCCTGATCCGCGCCTCCGTGCCGCTCCGCGACGAACAGGCCGCCTTCTACGACCGCATCCTCACCGCCGCGCGCGGCCGGCGCGTGGTGTTCCGCACCCTCGACATCGGCTCCGACAAGGTGCTGCCCTACATGAAGCGGCGGGAGGAGCCGAACCCCGCCCTCGGCTGGCGGGCGATCCGCATCAGTCTCGACCGGCCGAAGATCCTGGAGATGCAGGTGCAGAGCCTGCTGCGCGGCGCCGCCGGGCGCCCCCTCGCCGTGATGTTCCCGATGATCGCGCAGGCGAGCGAGTTCCTCGAGGCGCGCGACCGGGTGCGCGAGCAGCTCGCGCGCCACGTCCGCAACGGCCGCCCCGCGCCCGAACGCCTCGAGATCGGCGCGATGCTGGAGACGCCGAGCCTCGCCTTCGCGCCCGACGCCTTCTTCCGCGAGGCCGACTTCATCTCGATCGGCGGCAACGACCTGAAGATGTTCTTCTTCGCCGCCGACCGCGAGAACGAGCGCGTGCGCCGGCGCTATTCGGCGCTGCACGCCTCCTACCTGACCTTCATCCGCCGCATCGTGGAACGCTGCGAGACGCACGCCACGCCGCTCTCCTATTGCGGCGAGGACGCCGGGCGCCCGCTCGAGGCGCTGGCCCTCGCGGCGATGGGGCTGCGCACGCTCTCGATGCGACCGGCCTCCATCGGCCCGGTCAAGCACGCCATCCGGGCCGTTGCGCTGGGCCCGCTCAGGGCCGAGATCGAGGCCGGGATCGAGGCGGGCGAGGTCAGCCTGCGCCCACGGCTCGAGGCCTGGGCGCGGGCGGAGGGCGTCGAGGCGCTGCTCTGACGCCGCCGCCCCCTGCTCGCGATCGCCGGGGCGCGGTGCGTTCGGCCGTGGCTCGAAAAGCGGCTCTCGCCCGCCATGCGCCCGCGCCGCGCCGTCAGAACCGCCGCCAGAGCGAGACGAAGCCGCCGATCTCCCGCGCCGCCTCGCGGCCCCGGACCGTCCCGACCGCCCCCGCCTGCACCGTCCAGCGGCGGGAGAGGTCGCGCGCGAGCGAGCCCTGCAGATCGATCGCGCCCGCTTCGGGAAAGCCGCCCCGGCCCTCGCCCGCCGCGACCCGCCCGAACACCTGCAGGATCGTCATCCATTCCGGGCGCGGGCGCAGCCCGAGCGTGGCGTCGACGCGCCATTCGTCGGGCGGCGCGCCGTCGCGGAAGCGCCGCCCGGCCTGCAGGTCCACCCAGCCGGTCATGCCGCCGAGGCCGAAGCCGCGCCCGGCCAGCAGCCGCGTGTCGGTCTCGAGCCCGGTCGCGCCGATCTCCGCCGGCGCGCCCGCGTCGCCCGCGCCGGGCAGCCGCAGCGAGCCCTGGGCCGAGATCACCACCCCCTCCCGTTGCGCGAGGCGCGCGCGCAGGCCGAACTCGGTGTAGTCAGGGCCGAAGCGCTCGTCGGGCGTCGGCGCCGTGACGGTCTTGGCCTGAAGCGTGCCCTGCGCGAACACGGTCAGCGCGTCGGTCAGGCCCCGTTCCACCAGCACCGAGAGCTCGGTCTTGCGGTAGGCGCCGGCGCGCGTCAGCCGGCCCGAGGCGTCGAAGGCGCGGTCCGCCTCCAGATGCCGCAGGGTGACGATCGCCTGTCCGGTCCCGGCGGCGAGGGTCCAGGCGCCCGCCCGCCCGAGGCTCGGCGTCGAGGCGAGCGCCAGAAGCGCGACGAGCGCGGCGACGAGGCGGGTCGGGGGCATGCGGCGAGGCTCCGCTGGCGGGGACGTCGATCCCCGCCATTGCGCCCCGACGCGGTAAACGCCGCGTTAAGCCTGCGCCCCCGCCTCGCGCCGACGCCGCCCGCTCGGCCGGCCTTGCGGCGCGCGCGGAGCGCGCCCAGCCCCGCGAGCCCGAGCGCGAGCAGAGCCACCGGCGCCGGCAGCGGACTCTCGCTGCGGACCTCCGGGTTGCCGGGGTCGGTCGGGTCGGTCGGCGCGTCCGCGAAGCCCGCGGTCACGATGGTGATCGGGCGGCCGCCGCTGCCCGCTTCCTCGAAGTTGATCGTCTCGTAACCCGGGATCGAGGCGAGGAACCCCGCATGCGAGGCGACGCTCCAGCCCGAGAGGCCGGCGCTGGTCAGACCCTCGTTGACCGGGAAGCCCTCCTGCCCGACGCCGAGGAACACGGTATCGTCCTGGAAATACTGGTTGAAGCCCTCGAGCTCGGCCTTGAGGAAGGAGCCGTCGGCCGTCCACCACCGGCTCCCGGTGCCGGAGAAGCCGTCGGGCGGCTAAACGATGCCGAGGCCGGCGCCGGACGCGGCCCGGTCGACCGCGTCGATCAGGAAGCCCCGCGGCCCGTCGTCGACCGGACCCGGCCCGGACCGGTAGTGGAAGTCGGCGTCCTGGCCCGTCAGGAACGTCCGCGATCCGCGATCCGCGATCCGCGATCCGCGGGCCGCCGCGATCTGCGGGCTCGCCGCGATCACGGCCGACTCGTCGATGCCGGCGCCGAAGATGTCGGCCTCGGAGCCGATCACGCGGACGTCGAAGAGCGAGAGGTCCGGGAGCGGGGTCGGCGTCATGGTGTCCCAGAAGCTGATGTTCCAGTCGTTGGCGCCGTCGCCGTCGGGATCGAAGGCGCCCGCCGTCCTGGCGAGGGTCGCCGTGTCGGCGTTGTAGGCCGAACCGCCGCCGGTCCACAGCACGTCGATCGTCACCGCCTGCGCCGAGGGCGCCGTCAGCGCCAGCGTCGTCGCGATCGCCAGAAACCTCTTCGTCCACCGGAACCCCCACGAAAGGATCGTGATCCGAATGACTTTTCCGTACGCCAGGCCCCGAGGCCCCATCGCTTATGCTGCAGATGGTCTTACGTTGCCGCAGATCGTTTCATAACGCCGCATCGCGACGGACCGACGCCGTCGCCGGCGCGCACGGCCGGACGCCAGACTTGGCAATCGGCGTCGCGGAGGCCACCTTCCCGCGACGAGCCGTCCGCGCCACGAAGGAGAGCCGCCATGCAGATGCCCGAGGCCGACGCCGACGTCCTCTCCCGCCGGGACGCGATCCTCGCGCGCCTCGCCCGCGCGCTGCCCGCCGACGCGCTGGTCGCCGACCCGGTCGAGACCCGTGCCTACGACTGCGACGCGCTCACCGCCTACAGCTGCAGCCCCCTCGCCGTGTGCCTGCCGCGCACCACCGAGGAGGTGGCGGCGGTGATGCGCCTCTGCGCCGAGGAGGGCGTGCCGGTGATCCCTCGCGGCGCCGGCACCGGCCTCGCCGGCGGCGCGCTGCCGACCGGGGACGCCGTGATCCTCGGCGTCGCGCGCATGAACCGCGTGCTGGAGACGGACTACGCCAACCGCTTCATCCGGGTCGAGACCGGGCGCACCAACCTCTCGGTCACCGGCGCGGTGGAGGCGGACGGCTTCTTCTACGCCCCCGACCCCTCCAGCCAGCTCGCCTGCGCCATCGCCGGCAACATCGCGATGAACTCCGGCGGCGCGCACTGCCTGAAATACGGCGTCACCACCAACAACCTGCTCGGCGTGACGATGGTCATGGCCGACGGCGAGGTGGTGACCGTCGGCGGCCCCTTCGCCGACGCGCCGGGCTACGACCTGCTCGGCCTGATCTGCGGCTCGGAGGGCCAGCTCGGCATCGTCACCGAAGCCTGGCTCCGCATCCTGCCGAAGCCCGAGGGCGCGCGCCCGATCCTGATCGCCTTCGACGCGGCCGAGACCGCCGGCGCCTGCGTCTTCGACGTGATCAAGGCCGGCGTCCTGCCGGTGGCGATCGAGTTCATGGACAAGCCGATCATCCACCTGACCGAGACCTTCGTCGGCGCCGGCTACCCGATGGACGCCGAGGCGATGCTGATCGTCGAGGTCGAGGGCTCGGACGCCGAGATCGACGACCAGCTCGCCCGCATCCGCGCCATCGCCGAGAAGCACGCCCCGATGGAGATCCGCGAAAGCGCCTCGGCCGAGCAGTCGGCGGCGATCTGGAAGGGCCGCAAGGCCGCCTTCGGCGCGACGGGGCAGGTGGCCGACTATCTCTGCATGGACGGCACCATCCCGACCTCCGCCCTGCCGGAGGCGCTCCGCCGCATCGCGGAGATCACGGCCGATCACGGCCTCCGCGTCGCCAACGTGTTCCACGCCGGCGACGGCAACCTGCACCCCCTCATCATGTTCGACGCCAACAAGCCCGGCGACCTCGAGAAGGCCGAGGCCTGCGGCGCGGCGATCCTCTCGGTCTGCGTCGATCTCGGCGGCTGCCTGACCGGCGAGCACGGCGTAGGGGTCGAGAAGCGCGACCTGATGCACCGGCAATACGGGGCGGACGATCTCGACGCCCAGATGGCGGTCAAGGACGTGTTCGACCCCGCCTGGCGGCTGAACCCGGCCAAGGTGTTCCCGCTCGACGCCAGCGCCTCGCGCCGCGCCGCCGCCCACGCCGCCGAATGAGCGTGCTCGCCCCCGCCTCCGAGGCCGAGCTCGCCGAGACGGTCGCGGCCCTGACGGAGCCGGTGGAGATCCGCGGCGGCGGCACCCGCGCCGGCCTCGGCCGCCCGGTGCAGGCCGGCGCCACCCTCTCGACCGAGGGGCTCTCCGGCGTCTCGCTCTACGAGGCCGGCGCGCTGACGCTGGTGGCCGGGGCCGGCACGCCCCTCGCCGAGATCGAGGCGACCCTCGCCGCCGAGGGCCAGCGCCTGCCGTTCGAGCCGATGGACCACCGCCCGCTCCTCGGCACGACGGGCGAGCCCACGATCGGCGGCGTCGTCGCCTGCAACGTCTCCGGCCCGCGCCGCGTGCAGGCCGGCGCCTGCCGCGATTCGCTGATCGGCGTGCGCTTCGTCGACGGCGCCGGCCGCGCGATCCGCAACGGCGGCCGCGTGATGAAGAACGTCACGGGTTACGATCTCGTGAAGCTGATGGCCGGCAGCCACGGCACGCTCGGCGTCCTCTCCGAAGTCGCCTTCAAGGTGCTGCCGGCGCCGGAGGCGACCGCGACGCTGCTGATCGAGGGTCTCTCCGACGCCGGCGCCGTCGCCGCGATGACCGCCGCCCTCGGCTCCCCCTACGACGTCACCGGCGCCGCGCACCTGCCGGCCGGCCCCGAGGGCGCCCCTCTGACGCTGATCCGGATCGAAGGCTTCGAGGCCTCCGTCGCCTACCGCGCCGGGCGCCTGAAGGATCTCCTCGGCGGGCGCGGCGAGAGCGGCCTCGAGCTCGGAACAATACCCGAACACCGCGACGACCTCTGGGCCGCCGTCCGCGACGCCCGCCCCTTCGCGGACCGCCCCGGCGCCGTCTGGCGCGTTTCCCTCAAGCCCTCCGACGCGCCCACGCTCGTCGCCGCCCTGCCGGAGGCGGAGGCCTTCTACGACCACGGCGGCGGCCTCGTCTGGCTCCGGGTCGAGGAGACCAAGGACGCCGGCGCCGCGGCCGTCCGCGACGCCCTCGCGCCCCTCGGCGGACACGCCACGCTGGTCCGCGCCACCCCCGCCGTCCGCGCCGCCGTGCCGCCGTTCCAGCCCGAGCCCGCGCCCCTCGTCGCCGTCTCCGCCGGCCTTCGCGCCCGTTTCGACCCGCGCGGCCTGCTCAATCCCGCCCGCATGGCGCCCTGAGCCGTGGCGGAGATCCTGCGACTTCCGGAGTTCTGGTCCGCCGTCTCGGCCCTCGTCTGGCCGATCGCGCTCCTGATCGTCGTTCTGATGCTGCGCGCGCCGATCGCCGGCCTGCTGGCGCGGGAGACGGTGTCGATCAAGGTCTCGGGCGTCGAGATCTCGGTCGCCGACGCGGCGCGGCGGGCCAACACGGATCTCGTCAAGCTGCAGGAGCGCGTCGCGGAGATGGAGGGTCGGCTCGAGGAGGACGAGGAGGCCTGGGACGCCGGTCGCGGCGACGTCCCCTCCCCCGACCGGGCCGTGGCGCCGCCGCCCTCGCGGAGCTTCTCGCTCCTCTGGGTCGACGACCATCCGGCGAACAACGCCTTCCTCGTCTCCCGGCTCGAGCAGGAAGGGATGCGCGTCCGCTCCGAGCGCAGCACCGCCGACGCCATGCGCGCGCTGGGGCAGGAGCCACTCGACGCCGTGGTGACCGATCTCGGCCGGGACGAGGCCGGCGGCCCGAACGCCATGGCCGGGCTCGACCTGATCCGCGCGATGCGCGCCGCCGGCCACGCCCAGCCCGTCCTCGTCTTCGCCGGCGTCCGCGCGCTCGAGCATCGCGAGGCGCTGCTCTCCGCCGGCGCCGAGACGGTGACGAACGTCGGCGTCGACGTCTTCAAGTTCGTCGCCAAGCACAGGGACGCCGCCTGACCCATGCAGACCCTCTTCACCCCCGAGCAGCTCGAGGATCCGGCGACCGCCCGCTCCAACGAGATCCTGCGCGCCTGCGTCCATTGCGGCTTCTGCACCGCCACCTGTCCGAGCTACGCCGTCCTCGGCGACGAGCTCGACAGCCCGCGCGGGCGCATCTACCTGATCAAGGAGATGCTGGAGAGCGGCCGGCCCGCCGACGCCCGCACGGTCAAGCACATCGACCGCTGCCTGTCCTGCCTCGCCTGCATGACGACCTGCCCATCGGGCGTGCATTACATGCACCTCGTCGACCATGCGCGCGAATACATCGAGCGCACCTATCGGCGGCCTTGGCACGACCGCGCGCTGAGGGCGCTGCTCGCCGCGATCCTGCCCTATCCGGAGCGCTTCCGCGTCGCGATCCTCGGCGCCTGGGTCGCGAAGCCCTTCGCCGGGGTGCTGCCGCGCAAGCTCCGCGCGATGGTGGAGTTCGCGCCGAAGGAGCTGCCGCCGCCGTCCCTGATGGAGCGCCCGCAGGTGCACCGGGCCGAGGGCGAACGCCGCGCCCGCGTGGCGCTGATGACCGGCTGCGCCCAGCGCGCCCTCAACACCGACATCAACGAGGCGACGATCCGGCTGCTGACCCGCCTCGGCGTCGAAGTCGTGATCGCGGAGGGCGCCGGCTGCTGCGGCGCCCTCAATCATCACATGGGCCGGGCCGAGGAGAGCCGCGCCTTCGCCAAGGCCAACATCCGCGCCTGGGACCGCGAGGCGAAGGGCGAGGGGCTCGACGCGGTGATCGTCAACACCTCGGGCTGCGGCACGACGGTGAAGGACTACGGCCACATGCTGGCCGGCACGCCGCAGGAGCGGAAGGCGGAGCGGGTCGCGTCCCTCGCCAAGGACGTCACGGAGTTCCTCGTCGAGTTCGGCCTCGGCGCACCGGACGCGGCGCCGCCGCTGCGCGTCGCCTACCACGCCGCCTGTTCGCTGCAGCACGGGCAGAAGGTGACGCAGGCTCCGAAGGCGCTGCTCCGCGCTTCGGGCTTCGAGGTGGTGGAGCCTGCGGACGCCCATCTCTGCTGCGGCTCGGCCGGGACCTACAACCTGATGCAGCCCGAGATCTCGTCCGAGCTGAAGCGCCGCAAGGTCGAGACGCTGGAGGCGACGCGCCCGCAGGTGATTGCCGCGGGCAACATCGGCTGCATGATGCAGATCGGTTCGGCCGCGAGTGCGCCGGTGGTCCATACCGTGGAGCTGCTGGACTGGGCCACGGGCGGGCCGGCGCCGCGGGCGGTCCGCGAGGCGGGACTCGACCGGCTCGTCGCGGCCGAGGCCGATCCGTCGGAGACCGCTCGCCAAGCCGTAAAGTGAATTTAAGATTAACGCTTGCGCGAATCGGAAGGGCCGCTCACCTTGAGTTCATGTCGAGTGCGTATCCCCACGCGGCCGCGTATCTGGTCGCCGGAGCGGCGGTCGTCGCCGCCCTTGTCGGGCCCGCCCCCGCGGCGGGCCCGCCCCGGGTTCCCACGACCGCCGAGGTGCAGGCCGCGAACGCCGCCGTCGCCCGGCTCAACGTCTCGGGGCAGGGCCATTGCACCGCCACGCTCATCGCTTCCGATCTCGCGCTGACGGCCGCCCATTGCCTCGATCCGCGCGGGGCGGCCGAGCGGGTGGCGCCGGGGCGGGTCCACGCCCTCGCGGGCTGGCGCAAGGGGCGCCTCAGCGCGCATTATCGCGCCGTGGCGCTCGCGACCGCGCCGGACTGGGCGCCGGGGCTCATCGCGCTCGACGCCGCGCTGATCCGCCTCAGCGTCGTCTCCGGGCGGCCTGAAACGGTGACGCCGATCCCCGTGGCGCCGCCGCCGGCTCCGGGCGCGGCGCTCTCGATCCTCTCCTACGGTCGCGACCGGCCCGAGATGCTGTCGCGCGAGGCGGACTGCCGCCTCGTCGGGCGCGAGGGCGGTCTTCTGATCACCGACTGCGAGGCGACCCCCGGCGTCTCGGGCGCGCCGCTGCTGGCCGAGACCGCGACGGGCCGCGCGCTCGTCGGCGTGGTGGTGGCGGCCGGGGCGGCGCGCCCGCCCGCGACGCGCGGGCCGGCGCTGGCCGTCGCGGCGGCGCCTTTGCTGCCCGGCCTGCACGCCGCGCTCGCCGCCGCGGAGGCGGCGCCGTGACCGCCGCGCTGCGCCGCCTCGCGGCAGGCCTCGCGCTCGCGCTCGCCGTGCTCCCCGCGGCGCCGGCGCAGACCGCCGACGGGGCGACCGCCGCCCGCCGCACGCTCTCGGCGCACGAGCAGTCCGAGTTCCGCGGCGTCGGCCGGCTGGACGTGGGCGGCGGCGGCTACTGCACCGCCACGCTGTTCGACGAGCGGCACGCGCTGACCGCCGCGCATTGCGTCTTCGGGCCGGACGGCCGGCCGGCCCCGACCGCAGGGCTTCGCTTCCGGGCCGGATTCCGCGAGGGGGGCGAGCAGGCGGTGCGCGGCGTCCGCCGCGTCGTCCCGCACCCCGCCTGGCGCTGGCAGGGGCCGCGTGCGGATCTGGAGAGCATCTCGGCCGATCTGGCGCTGCTGGAGCTCGACCAGCCGTTGCTGACTTCGGTCTTCCCGAGCTACGGACCGGCCGCGATGCCGCCTCCGGGCGCCCAGGTGCTGTTGCTCAGCTACGGGCGCGGCCGCGATCGGGCGCTGTCGATGCAGGATCCCTGCCACGTCGTAGAGCGCGGGGGCGGCGTCGCCCGGCTCTCCTGCGACGCTGCGCCGGGCAGCTCCGGCAGTCCGGTGCTCGCGCGATTCGGCGGCCGTCTGCACCTCGTCGGCGTGGTCTCGGCGGCCGGGCCGCTCGGCGCCTATGCGGCCGACGCGGCGGCGGCGTTGCCCGCGCTGCACGCGGCGCGGGCGACGGCGGGGCCGCGCCTGAAGCGCATGCGGCCGGGAGAGGGCCCGCTATCGGCCCGGCAGGGCGCCTGGAAGGCCTCACGCCCCCCTGCGGAGTGAGAGGGTCGCGGCCCTGCGCCGAGCCCTCGTCCCGCGCCTCGCAAGCCTCTTGAACGGGCGGGGCGCGCCGACCATATCCGCGCCGTCGGTCGCCGTTCCAAGGGGCCGACGCTGCACGAGAGGGTCGGTCCCCGCGCGGACGGCCCGAACCCATATCGCTTCGCGAGAGGATATGAACGCCATGCGCAACTTCGACTTCTCCCCCCTTTACCGCTCCACCGTCGGCTTCGACCGGCTGGCGCATCTGCTCGACGCCGGAACGGCCTCCGAGACGCAGCCGGCCTACCCGCCCTACGACATCGAGAAGACCGGCGAGGACGCCTACCGCATCACCGTCGCGGTGGCCGGCTTCTCGGACGACGAGCTCGAGGTCGAGAGCCGCGAGACCACGCTCGTCATCTCCGGGCGCAAGTCCGAGGAGACCGGCGAGCGGAGCTACCTGCACCGCGGCATCGCCAAGCGCGCCTTCGAGCGCCGCTTCCAGCTCGCGGACCATGTCCGCCCGGTCTCGGCCCGGACCGAGAACGGCCTGCTGCACGTCGACCTCGTGCGCGAGGTGCCGGAGGCGCTGAAGCCCCGGCGCATCGAGATCGCGGCCGGAGACAAGCCCGCGCTGGAGGCGCAGGCCGGGGCCTGAGCCGGACGTGGGGGCCCCGCCCCCGGGGGGGCGGGGGGGGCCCCC
>JAWLFJ010000119.1:0-11837 GCA_041685625.1 Paracoccaceae bacterium
GGGCGCCCGGCCCCCCCCGGCGCGGCGCGCTCGCCCGATCAGGCGCGCATCGCGGCCGCGACGGCGCGCTTCCAGCCCTCGTAGCGGCGGTCGCGGTCCGCGGCGGGCATCGCCGGCTCGAAGCGGCGGTCGAGCGCCCATGACGTCGCGAACCCGTCCATGTCGGGCGTCACGCCGGATTTCCGGCCGGCGAGCCAGGCGGCGCCGAGCGCGGTGGTCTCCAGGATCCTCGGGCGGTCGACCGGCGTTCCGAGCATGTCGGCGAGGAACTGCATGGTCCAGTCCGAGGCGCTCATGCCGCCGTCGACGCGGAGCACGGCGGCCTCGCCCTCGGCCTGCCAGTCGCGGTGCATCGCCTCGACGAGGTCGCGGGTCTGGTAGCCGACGCTCTCCAGCGCGGCGCGGGCGAACTCCTTCGGGCCGGTGCTGCGGGTGAGGCCGAAGATCGCGCCGCGCGTCTCGGCGTTCCACCAAGGGGCGCCGAGGCCGGTGAAGGCGGGGACGAGGTAGACGTCCTGCGAGGGGTCGGCGGCCTCGGCCAGCGGCTGGGTCTCGGCCGCCTCGCGGATCATCTTGAGGCCGTCGCGGAGCCACTGCACCACGGCGCCGGCGACGAATATGGAGCCTTCGAGGGCGTAGGTGGTGCGCCCGTCGAGGCGGTAGGCGACGGTGGTGAGCAGGCGATTCTCGGAGGTCACCGGCGTCTCGCCGGTGTTGAGGACCGCGAAGCAGCCGGTGCCGTAGGTCGACTTGACCATGCCGGGCCGGAAGCAGGCCTGGCCGATGAGGGCGGCCTGCTGGTCGCCGGCGACGCCGCGGATCGGGATCTCCCCGCCGAAGAGGTCGGCGCGGGCCATGCCGAACTCGTCGGCGCTGTCGCGGACCTCCGGCAGCATGGCGAGCGGGACGCCGAGGGCCTTGCAGAGGTCCTCGTGCCAGCGCTGGCGGTGGATGTCGAAGAGGAGGGTGCGGGCGGCGTTGGTGGCGTCGGTGACGTGGGCCTTGCCGCCGGTGAGGTTCCAGATCAGCCAGCTGTCGACCGTGCCGAAGAGGAGCTCGCCCCGTTCGGCGCGCTCGCGGGCGCCGTCGATCTCGTCGAGCAGCCAGGCGACCTTGGTGCCGGAGAAGTAGGGGTCGAGCAGGAGGCCGGTGCGCTCGGCCACGAGGTCGCCGAGGCCTTCGGCGCGGAGCGTCTCGCAGCGGTCCGCGGTGCGGCGGTCCTGCCAGACGATGGCGCGGTGGATCGGCCTGCCGGTGGCCTTGTCCCAGACGAGCGTGGTCTCGCGCTGGTTGGTGATGCCGATCGCGGCGATGTCGGCGGCGCGGAGGCCCGCCTTCTCCATCGCGGCGCGGCAGGTGGCGGCGGTGGTGGACCAGAGGTCGCCGGGGTCGTGCTCGACCCAGCCGGAGGCGGGGAAGTGCTGGGCGAACTCCTCCTGGCCGGTGGCGACGGGGGTCAGGGTCTCGTCGAAGAGGATGGCGCGGGTGGAGGTGGTGCCCTGGTCGATGGCGAGGACGTGGGTCATGCGGGCGGCCTCCCTGGCGGTGTCCGTGGCTGCGCTTCGGGCGCTTGGGGCGCAGCCTTGCCGGAGCGCGCGCGGAGGGCAAGCGGGCGCGGTCCCCGGGCGCGCGGCCCGCCCGCCCACCCCCGACGCGCCCGGGGGACCGCGCTTCCCGTCGTGGGGGGCGTGCGGCCGGGCGGAGCGGGCTTTCGGACGGCAGGGGGGCGGTCGGCGCCGTCGGAGAGCCGTCCCCGTCGCCGGTCCGCGGCTACTCGGCGGCGGCGGGGCGGCTGGCGCGGCGCTCCTGCATCCAGACGTCGAGGGCTTCGGCCTGTTCCGGCGTGAGGCGAAGGCCGAGCTTGGAGCGGCGCCGGAGCACGTCCTCGGCGCTGCGGGCCCATTCGCGGTCCATCAGCCAGGCCACTTCGCGCTCGGTCAGGCCCGCGCCGAAGTCGCGGCCGAGATCGGCGGGTTTCGTCGCGCCGGCGAGGAGGTGGGCGGCGTCGGTCCCGTAGGCGCGGACGAGGCGGCGCGCGGTCCGGGGCTCGAGCCAGGCGTTCGCCGCCTCGAGGTCCGCGACCAGCGTCTCGTATCCGTTCCAGGGGAAGTCGCCGCCGGGGAGGGGCGCGCCGGCGGTCCAGGGACGGTCGGCGTCCTCGAAGAAGGGCGCGAGCTTCGCGAGCGCGGACTCGGCGAGGCGGCGATAGGTGGTGATCTTGCCGCCGAAGACGTTGAGCATCGGGGCCGGGCCGTCCTCGAGCTTCAGGACGTAGTCGCGGGTCGCCTCCGTCGCGGACTCGGCGCCGTCGTCGTAGAGGGGACGCACGCCGGAATAGGTGTGGACGACGTCCTCGGGCAAGATGGGGGCCGCGAAGTATTCGGAGGCCGCCTTGCGGAGGTAGTCGGCCTCCTCCGGCGTGCAGCGGGCCTCGGCGGGGTCGCCCTCGTGCTCGACGTCCGTGGTGCCGATCAGGGTGAAGTCGGTCTCGTAGGGGATCGCGAAGACGATGCGGTCGTCGGATTGCTGAAAGATGTAGGCCTTGTCGTGGTCGAACAGCCTGCGGACCACGATATGCGAGCCGCGGACGAGCCGGACGCGGTCGGCGGTGTTGAGGCCGGCGCGATGGGCGAGCACGTCGGCGACCCACGGGCCTGCGGCGTTGACGAGGCAGCGGGCTCGGATCGCCCGCGTCTCGCCCGTCTCGACGTCGCGGAGCGTGGCCGTCCAGCCGCCGTCCTCGCGCCGGGCGCTTTCGAGGCGGGTGCGCACGCGGATCTCGGCCCCGCGCTCGGCCGCGTCGCGGGCGTTGAGGACGACGAGGCGGGAGTCCTCGACCCAGCAGTCGGAGTATTCGAAGCCGCGGCGGTAGGTGTCCTTCAGGCTCTCGCCCGCCGGGTCCTTCGTCAGGTCGAGCGCGCGGTGGGGCGGCAGGATCTTCCGGCCCCCGAGATGGTCGTAGAGGAAGAGGCCGAGGCGCAGCAGCCAGGCCGGGCGCAGGCCCTCGTGGTGCGGCAGCACGAAGCGCAGCGGCCAGGAGATGTGCGGCATGGCGCGCAGCAGCGTCTCGCGCTCCGCCAGCGCCTCGCGCACCAGGCGGAACTCGTAGTGTTCGAGGTAGCGCAGGCCGCCGTGGAACAGCTTGGTGGAGGCCGAGGAGGTCGCCGAGGCGAGGTCGCCCTGCTCGACCAGCGTGACCGAGAGGCCGCGGCCGGCGGCGTCGCGGGCGATGCCGCAGCCGTTCACGCCGCCGCCGACGACGAGGAGGTCGCGGCTCTCGGATCCGGTCGCGGGGTCGGTCACGGCGGGGCCTCCGGTGTGGTTGGCGTCCAGAGGGATGTGCGAAGGCTCGCGCGGCTGTCAACGCGGCGAGGGGTCGGGGGCGGGGCGCGCGGGGTCGGAGGGCGCCGGCGCCGGGGCGGGATCGTCCTGCGACGTCAGGCGGTTGCGCGGCGGCGCCGGAAGCGGCCGGGCGCGGCGCCCGGTTTCGCTCTGCGGAACGGCGGGGTCGGGCCCGTCGGCGCGGCACGCGGCGACGCGCGCCGCGAGTGGGGGGCGGAGCCTCCCCGAGCGGCGCGCTCCCCCCTCGGGTCAGTCGAGGTGGAGGGTGGCGTCGGCGGGGTCCCAGCCGACATGGACGGCGTCGCCCGGTGCGAAGGCGGCGTCGGCGTCGCTGCCGGGCGGCACGCGGATCGAGAGTTCGCGCCCGTCGGGCAGCGCGACGATGTGCTGGGCGACGAGGCCGAGATAGATCCGCTCGCGCCATTCGGCGCGGAGGGCGGCGCCGGGGCCGGGCGCGCGCGCGAGGGTCAGGCGCTCGGAGCGGACGGAGATGGCGGCCTCGGCGCCCGGTCGCGCGCCCTCGGCGGGGGCGAGGGCGGGGCCGCCGGGGGTCTCGATGCTCGCGACGCCGTCCTCGACCGCCGCGATCCGGCCGTCGAAGAGGTTGCGCTCGCCCACGAACTCGGCGGTGAAGCGGCGCCGGGGACGCTCGTAGATCGCCTTCGGCGCGCCGGATTCGATCAGCCTTCCGTCGGAGATCAGGGCGATGCGGTCGGCGACCGTCATCGCCTCCTCCTGGTTGTGGGTGACGTGGACGAAGGTGATGCCGACCTGCTCCTGCAGGTGCTTGAGCTCGTAGCACATCTCCTTGCGGAGCTTGGCGTCGAGGGCGGCGAGGGGTTCGTCGAGCAGAAGGATGCGGGGCTCCAGCGCCAGCGCGCGGGCGAGCTGCACGCGCTGCTGCTGGCCGCCCGAGAGCTCCCAGACGCGGCGCTCGCCGTAGCCCTCGAGCCCGACGCGGGCGAGCACCGCCTCGGCGCGGGCGCGGGCCTCCTCGGCCGGGAGGCGGCGGAGCTTGAGCCCGTAGGCGACGTTGCCGAGCACGCTCATGTGCGGGAACAGCGCGTAGGACTGGAACACCATGCCGGTCGGGCGGCGGTTCGGGGGCAGATCCTGCACCTCGCGCCCGGCGAGGCGGACCGTGCCCGCGTCCGGGCGGATGAAGCCGCCGAGGGCGCGCAGCAGCGTGGTCTTGCCCCCGCCCGAGGGGCCCAGAAGGACGAAGTAGCTGCCGGCCTCGATGTCGAGATCGACGGCGTCGAGCGCGCGGACCGGCCCGTAGCGCTTGGTCAGGCCGCGGACGGAGACGGCGGCGGTCGCGTCGATGTCGGGGGCGAGGGTCATGTCAGTTCCCGGCGGGCGCGGCGGCGCGGCGCGTGAGCTGCGCCTGACGCGCGAAGGTCCAGATCAGGATGGCGGCGACGACGGAGATGGCCGTGAGGCTCATCATGCCGCCCATGGCGTAGCTCTGTTCGGACATGCCGATGTTGAGCATCTCGCTGATCAGGACGGTGGTGAAGGTGTCGAACCCGCCCTTGAGCGCGTTGGAGCGGACGTATTCGTTGAAGACGAGGATCACCGTGAAGGCGGTGGCGGAGAACACGCCCGGGCGGATCTGCGGGAACTCCACCTGCCGGAACGCCTGCCAGGCGGTGGCGCCGCAGGCGCGGGCGGCCTCGGTCTGCTCGGTGTTGTAGCGACCCATGGTGATGAGGATCACCACGAAGGCGTAGGGCAGGGTGTAGACGATCAGGCCGATGGCCGCCGTCGTGAAGCCGAGCTGGAAGAAATGGCCGACGGGAAGGCCGGTGGCCTCGGCGATCCCCTCGAAGGCGCCGTTGAGGGTCTTGAAGAACACCAGCAGCGAGGAGGCGAAGATGTCCGCCGGCGCGAACAGCGGCATCAGGATCAGGAACACCAGCCACAGCTTGCGGCGCAGGCGCTTGAAGAGCTTGGCGCAGAGGAGCGCGAAGGGGATGGTCACGACGACCGTGGCGAGCGCCAGCGCCAGGGTCCAGCCGAGGGCGGAGAGAAGCTGCGCGTCCTCGAACACCGCCGCGTACCAGGCGGTGGTGAAGTCGTAGCGGGCGGCGCCGAAGCCGTGCTCGTTGAAGCTGATGTGGATCGAGTAGAGCACCGGCGACATGATCGCCAGAACCACCAGGGCCAGGGCGATCCAGCCGAGGCGCGTCTCCCACGGGCTGGCGTAGTCGTCGCTCACTTGAACGGCTCCAGGATCGAGGCGAGGTCGAAGAGGCGGTGGCCGATCGCCAGAAGCCCGATCAGCGTCAGCGTCATGATCGCCGAGACCGCCATCGCCAGCGGGAAGTCGAGCGCGATGATCGCCTGCGTCGCGATCAGCCCGGCGTTCACCGCGCCGGGACCGCCGAGGGTGTTGGGGATCAGCGCGACGCCGAGGCCGTTGACGAGGATGAAGACGGCGCCCGCGAAGACGCCGGGCGCGGCGAGCGGCAGGATCACGTCCTTGAACACCCGCCAGCGGGGCGCGCCGATGTCGGCGCAGACCTCGAAGACGTGTTTCGGGGCGGCCTCCATCGCGAGGAAGCCGCAGAACACCATGAAGGGCAGGAAGCTCAGCACCTCGCCGATGACGACGCCGGTGGGGGTGAAGAGGATCGAGGTGATCGGCTCGGAGATGACGCCGAGCCCGAGGAGCGTCTCGTTGACGAGGCCGTTCCGGCCGAGGACCGGTCGCAGCATGAAGGTGCGCACGATCTCCGAGACCATGAAGGGCAGGATGAAGAGCAGCATCACGCGGTGCTGCGCGACCTCCGGGATCCGGCGGCGCACGAACACGGCGATGGGAAAGCCGATCACGAAGCAGATGACCACGGCGATCGAGGAGTGGCCGATCGAGGAGAGGAAGTTGCCGAAGCGGGCGGAGAGGAAGAAGTTCTCGTAGGAGAACAGGGTGAAGGCCGGTTCCATCCAGAACATCGTGCGCTCCCAGAACGACCAGACCACGGTCATCAGGGAGGGCACGAGGAAGAACAGCGCCATGAACAGCGGCGGCAGGTAGAACGCCGCCGCCGCCGCCCGCGCGCCGAGGCGCGCGAGCGCGGGGCTCGCGGGTTCGGGCAGCGGCGGGACCGGGCCGAAGCCCGCCCCGCCGCCGGGCGGGGGGCCGCCGGCCGCGGCCCGCGGCCGCGCCGCCCCCCGCTCCGTCTCGGCGCTCGCGTCCTGCACCGGCGATCAGGCGCCCTGCACCCGGGCCCACCAGTCCTGGTAGGCGCGCAGATGCGTCGGGAACACGTTCTGCCAGCTGTTGCCCTCGACCGCGTATCGCTCGCGCTTGCGCTCGATGCGGTTGGTGATGGTCGCCTTCTGCTCGGGCGTGAAGTCCGGGTTGTCGGCGATCTCGTCCTCGATGCCGATCATCTGCGGGCCGAAGCCGAAGGTGAGCAGGGTGCGCGCGCCGAACCAGGGCGAGAGGTAGAGGTTCATCAGCTTGTAGAAGGCGTCCTCCTGACCGCGGGCGACGCCGCCCTTCGTCAGCATCCAGATGTTGTTCCAGGTCTGGTGGCCTTCCTGCATCGTGCCGTAGCGGATGTCCTTCTCGGCCTTGTTCATGGCGACGATCTGCACCGGCTCCCAGCAGGAGGAGACCAGCACCTCCTCGGACGCGAGGAGATCGACGCCGTTCTGGAAGCCGTCCCAGAAGGTGCGGAAGTGGCCCTTCTTCTTCAGCTCGATCAGGAACTCGGCGACGCCCTTCACCTCCTCCGGGGTCATGTCGGAGGGGTTCTCGATGTCCTGCCTGCCGCTCTGCTTGAGGTAGATGGCGGTGTTGGTCAGGGTCGGCCCGAAGTCGTTCTGCATCGCGGCGCGGCCGCGGAACTGCTCGTCGAACAGGGCCTCCCAGCTCGTGAGCTCCTCGCCGATCACCGAATGGTTGAAGGCGAGGCTGTCGGCGTTGGAGAGGTAGGGAACGGCGACCACATCGCCCTCGTGGCGGATGGTGTCGTAGGCCGTCGCGCCCTCGTCGTAGAGGGGGAGGAGACGGCTCCAGTTCTCGATCCGCGAGGTGTCGATCGGGACGATGGCGCCCTGGCTGGCGAGGGCGTCCTCCATGCCGCCGCCGTTGTCGGTCAGCGCGTCGTAGAGCCGGTCGCCGTCGCCGACGATCATCTTCTGGATCGCCTGGTCGGCGGAGCCGGACTTGGCGTTGTAGGCGATCTCGATCCCCGCCTCCGCGGCCATGTCGGACCAGTCCTTGCCGCCGGTGCCGGGGGCGGCGCCGACCTTGGCGACGCCGATCGTCCAGATCGATAGCGGGCCGGACTGGGCGCGGGCGGCGCCGGGCAGCGCCGAGGCCGCGGCGAGCGCGGCGGCGGACTGCATCAGCCCGCGGCGGGTGAGGCGTGCGGTCATGGTCGGGCTCCCTGTCGAGGGGCGGGGCCGGCTGTCTGCGTCGCCCCGGAGCGGCGATCTCGGCGACCCGGCGCGCGGGGCGCGCCGCCGGTCCCTTCGCCGCGCGCCCGGCCCGGATCATAGCCGCCCCGCCGGGAATGGAAACACTTGTCCGGACAATTTCCGGGCCGCGGCCCGCGGGGCCGCGCATGGCTTGCCGGGCGCGACGCCAAGTGCCACGGTCCGCTCGGCGCGGGGGCTGACGGAGGATGGCGGCGCGATGACCTGGGATCAGGGGGCGCTGTCCGCGCTTCTGGCGGTGATGATCGTTGTGTTCGCGAGCGGGCGCGTGCGCCACGACCTCGTGGCGCTCGGTGCGCTGCTGGCCGCCGTGGCGTTGGGACTGGTACCGATGGACGTCGCCTTCGACGGCTTCGGCCACCCGGCCGTGATAACGGTGGCCTGCGTGCTGATCCTCTCGCGCGGGCTGCAGGTCTCGGGGGCGGTCGACTGGCTGGCGCGGCGGGTTCTGCCGGACGAGGCGCGGCCGACGACGATGATCCTCGGGCTGTCGGGGCTGGGCGCGCTGCTCTCGGGCTTCATGAACAATGCGGGCGCGCTGGCGCTGCTGATGCCGGTGGCGCTGAAAGGCGCCACGCGGACCGAGCTGCCCGCGGGGCGGGTGCTGATGCCGCTCGCCTTCGGCACGATCCTCGGCGGCATGGTGACGCTGGTGGGCACGCCGCCGAACCTGATCGTCTCGGGCATCCGGCGCGATTGGATCGGCGAGGGTTTCACGATGTTCGCCTTCGCGCCGGTCGGCGGCGCGGTGGCGCTGGCGGGGCTGCTTTTCGTCGGCTTCCTCGGCTGGCGGCTGGTCCCGAAGCGCGAGCCGGCGGGCGCGAAGGGCTTCGACGCCGGCGCCTACCTGACCGAGGCGGAGGTGCCGGAGGACTCGCCCGCGGTCGACATGCGGCTGTTCGAGGCGGAGAAGGCGTTGGATGCCGCCGGCGCCTCGGTGATCGGGCTGGTGCGGCGAGACGTGCGGCTGAACGCGCCCGGAGGCGGCACGCGGCTCCGCGCCGGCGACGTGCTGCTGCTGGAGGTCGAGCCCGACGATCTCGGCGAGGCGCTGGCGTCGCTGTCGCTGAACCTCTCGCCCGCCGAGGAGCCCGACGACGTGGATGAGGCCGAGGAGGCCGCCGAGGTGGAGCGCCAGGCCCGCGCGGAGGGCGACGACGCGACGACGGACGGCGAGGACGCCGACGGAGCGGGGCGCGAACGCAAGGCGCAGGAGGCGGTGGCCGAGGCCAAGCGCCGGGCCGAGGCCGGAGACGGGAAGCCCGATCCCGACGCGGAGGGCGCCCGCGCGCGCAGCGACGAGACCCTGGCCGAGCGCGCCGCCGGCGCCGAGGCCGTGCGCGATGAGTTCGGCGCGGAGGAGGTCGCGGGCGACACCCGGCGTGGCCGCGCGCTCGAATCGCTCGAGATCGCGGAGTTCGTGGTCGCCGTCGGCTCGCCGCTGATCGGGCGCACGGCGCGGGGCCTCGACCTGCGGGCGCGGCGGCGGGTGAACCTGCTCGCCCTGTCGCGCGAAGGCGGGCGGCGGGTCGGCCGGCTCGGCGCCACCGAGTTCCGCGCCGGCGACGTGCTGCTGCTGCAGGGCGCCGAGGGGGCGCTGGCCGAGTTCGGGAACGATCTGCGCTGCCTGCCGCTGGCCGAGCGCGAGGTCTCGCTGCCGGACCGCCGGCGGATGCTGCTGGCGGTGGGGGTGCTCGGCCTCGCGGTCGCGGCCGCGGCGACGGGGGTCGCGCAGCCGGCGGTGGCGGTAGCGGCGGGCGTGCGGGCGGCGGCGGCGACGGGGGTGACGCCGCCGCGCCAGCTCTACGACGCGGTGGACTGGCCGGTGATCGTGCTGCTCGCCTGTCTGCTGCCGGTGGCCGGCGCGATGCAGGACACCGGGGCGGCGGCACTGGCGGCCGAGACGCTGGTGGGCGCGCTGGGCGAGGGGTCCCCGATTCTGGCGCTGGCGCTGATGCTGGTGCTGACCATGACGCTCTCGGCCGTGCTGAACAACGCGGCGACGGTGGCGGTGATGGCGCCGATCGCGCTGACCTCGGCCGACGCGCTGGGCTCGAACCCCGACACCTTCCTCATGGCGGTGGCGATCGGCGGCTCCTGCGCGTTCCTGACGCCGATCGGGCATCAGAACAACACGCTGATCCTCGGGCCGGGCGGGTTCCGCTTCGGGGACTACTGGCCGCTCGGCCTGCCGATGGAGGTGCTGGTGCTCGCGGTGTCGGTGCCGATGCTGGTGTTCGTCTGGGGGATCTGAGCGCGCCGGCCGCGGTCCGCCTGGCCGGGTCTCAGGCGCGGGCCGCGGCGCGGATCATGTCCGCCGCCTTCTCGGCGATCATCACCACCGGCGAGTTGGTGTTGCCCGAGGTGATGCGCGGCATCACCGAGGCGTCGACGACGCGCAGCCCCTCGACGCCGCGAAGCCGCAGCTCCGGGTCGAGCGGCGCCGCGGGGTCCGCGCCCATGCGGCAGGTGCCGACCGGGTGGAAGATGGTCGTGCCGATGTCGCCGGCCGCCTGCGCCAGTTCGGCGTCGGTGGAGAGTTCCGCGCCGGGCTTGAACTCCTCGGGCCGGTAGCGGGCGAAGGGGGACTGCGCCGCGATCTCCCGCGTGCGGCGGATGGCGCGGGCGGCGACGCGGCGGTCGCCCTCGGTCGAGAGGTAGTTGGGCGCGATGATCGGGTGGTCGCGCGGGTCGGACGAGGCGATCTCGACGCGCCCGCGGCTTTCGGGGCGCAGATGGCAGACCGAGGCCGTGATCGCCGGGAACGGGTGCAGCGGCTGGCCGAACGCCTCCAGCGAGAGCGGCTGCACGTGCCATTCGAGATCGGGCGTGGCGACGTCGGGGGAACTGCGGTCGAAGGCGCAGAGCTGGGACGGCGCCATCGACATCGGCCCGCTGCGGAACAGCGCGTATTCGGCGGCGATCTTCGCCTTGCCGAGCAGGGTCGCGGCCATGACGTTGAGCGTCGGCGCGCCCTGCACCTTGAAGGCGCAACGGAGTTGCAGGTGGTCCTGCAGGTTGCGGCCGATCTCCGGCGCCTCGTGCACGGCCTCGATGCCGTGCGACTGCAGGAGCTCGCCGGGCCCGATGCCGGAGAGCTGGAGGATCTGCGGCGTGCCGACGGCGCCGGCCGTCAGCAGGGTCTCGGCGCGGGCGCGGATCTCGCGCCCGTCGATCAGGCGCACGCCGACGGCGCGCCGGTCCTCGAGGATCAGCGCGGCGGTCTGGGCGTGGGTCTTGACGTGGAGGTTGGGGCGCTTGCGGGCGGGCTTCAGGAACGCGGTCGCGGCGCTCCAGCGCCAGCCCGCGCGCTGGTTCACTTCGAAATAGCCGACGCCTGCGTTGTCGCCCGTGTTGAAGTCGGAGGTCGCGGGGATGCCGGCGGCGGTCGCGGCCTCGGCGAAGGCGTCGAGGATCTCCCAGCGCACGCGGGGTTTCTCCACGCGCCATTCGCCCCCGGCGCCGTGCAGCGGCGCCTCGCCGCCGTGATGGTCCTCGGACTTCAGGAAGTAGGGCAGCACGTCGTCCCAGCCCCAGCCGGCGCAGCCGAGCTGGCGCCAGCCGTCGTAGTCCTCGGCCTGGCCGCGGAGATAGAGCATGCCGTTGATCGAGGAGCAGCCGCCGAGGACGCGCCCGCGCGGATAGCCGAGCGAGCGCCCGTTGAGCCCGGCTTCGGCGACGGTGCGGAACCCCCAGTCGGTGCGCGGGTTTCCGATGCAGTAGAGATAGCCGACGGGGATGTGGATCCAGGCGTAGTCGTCCTCGCCGCCGGCCTCGAGGAGGCAGACGGAGACGGAGGGATCCTCGCTGAGCCGATTGGCGAGGACGCAGCCGGCGGTGCCGGCGCCGACGATGACGTAGTCGAAACTTTCGGGCTCGGGCATGGGGCCTCCCTCGGCGGCCCTCTCGGCAGGGCCTCGGCCAAGGCTTAGGCGATCCGGCCGCCTGGGTCGATGGCGCCGCGGGGCCGGCGGTCGGCGCGCGCCCCGCGCGCCGACGCGCGCCGCGAGCGGGGGGCGCCGGCGGCGCCTCCCCGAGCGGCG
>JAWLFJ010000120.1:0-11743 GCA_041685625.1 Paracoccaceae bacterium
CGCGGCCGCGCGGCCGCCCCGGGCGCCCTCGCGGCTCCGCCCCGCCTCCGAGGCCCGGCTCACGGACGGAACGGCATCGTCGAGCGAGCCGCGGTGCGGAACGCGCCTGTCGACGCCGCATCCGGAGGGCATCGCTCCCCGATGTCGCCGAGGTCGGGCCCGGCCGCGGCGCCCGCGACGGGAACGAGACTTCCTCCATCGGCGTCGCCCGCCCGAACTCTCCCGGGGGCGCCTTGCCACGCCCCCCCGGTCGCCCGCACACTGAAACGAGACAGGCCAAGGGAGGCGCCCGATGATCCCCTTCTCCGTGCTCGACCTCTCCCCCATACCCGAGGGCGGGACCGCGGCGGACGCGCTCGCCAACACGCTCGACCTCGCCCGTCACGCCGAGGCGATCGGCGCGACCCGCTACTGGCTGGCCGAGCATCACAACATGCCCGGCCTCGCCTGCTCCTCCACCGCGGTCCTGATCGGACAGGTCGCCGCCGCCACCTCGCGCATCAGGGTCGGCTCCGGCGGCATCATGCTGCCCAACCACGCGCCGCTGGTGGTGGCCGAGCAGTTCGGCACCCTCGCCACCCTGTTCCCGGGTCGCATCGAACTCGGCCTCGGCCGCGCGCCGGGGACCGACATGGCCACCGCCCGCGCGCTCCGGCGCGGCAAGACGGCCGAGGACGGCTCGGAGTTCCCGCGCGACGTGATGGAGCTGATGAGCTACCTCGAGCCGGGGGCCGAGGCGCGGCAGGTCCGCGCCATCCCCGGCGCGGGAACCGAGGTGCCGATCTGGATCCTCGGCTCATCGCTGTTCGGCGCCCAGCTCGCCGCGCATCTCGGCCTGCCCTACGCCTTCGCCTCGCATTTCGCGCCCGCCGCGCTCGAGCAGGCGGCCGCGGTCTATCGGGAGACCTTCCGTCCCTCGGCCCGGCTCGACCGGCCGCGCTTCATGATGGCCGTGAACTGCTTCGCCGCGGACACGGACGCCGAGGGCTTCCGCCTCGCCACCAGCCAGGCGCAGGCCTTCGCCAATCTCCGCCGCGGCCGGCCCGGACCCCTGCCGCGCCCCGTCGACGACCTCGCCTCGGTCCTCGCCCCGGCCGAGATCGCGATGGCGTCCGAGGCGCTCTCGGTCTCCGCCGCCGGCGGCCCGGCGACCGTGCGCGAAAGCTTCGCCGCGCTGATCGAGCGTCACCGCCCGGACGAACTGATCCTCGCCGCCTCGATCCACGATCCGGCGGCGCGCCGCCGTTCGCTCTCCATCGCGGCCGAGCAGCTCGCGGCGCTCGCCCCGGCCCGGGCGGCCGAATGACGCGACGCGCCCGCCCGCCGGGCGGGCGTCGTTTCCATCCCGGGGGAGGATGACGCCGGGCGGCCTCGGAAAGCCGCCTCAGGCCGCCTCGTCCCAGATCGCGGCGACGTCCTTCGGCATCATCTGGCGGACGTGACGCATCTCGCCCTCCGCGATCCGCGCGCGCAGCAGTCCGACGACCGCCGCGAAGGCGCGCTCGGCGTCGAACCCCGGCACGGCGTCGAAGGCGTCGGCCAGCGGGCGCAGGAACCTCTCGGCGTCGTGCGGCAGCGCGCCCTCGCCCGCCGGCCGCCAGCCTTCGTAATAGACGCCGCGCAGCAGCGTCGGCATCTGCGCGCCCAGATGCGCGACCTCGGCCGTCGCCATGCGGTCGCGCAGCATGTGCAGCGAGACGCGCAGCACCCGCCAGCAGGCGCGTCGATCCTCCCAGCCGAGCCGCGCGGCGAGGTCGTTCAACCAGTCATGGGTCTCGTGCAGCGTGCGTTCCAGCACTTCGGGTCGATCGGACATTGCGACCTCCGTCCAGGATCCCGGTTCCGCGAAACGGGACGGCGCGCCGTCCCGCTCGGATGCGAACGCCGCCACGCCCCTCCGGGTTCCACGCGGCCCGGGGATCGCGACGCGTCGTGATCCCCGGGACCGGACGTCAGTCCTCGTCCCAGAAGCCGCGCGCCGCCGCCGGCATCGCACGGCACAGGTCCTCGATCTCGCCGGCCGAGACGTGCATGCGGATCACCGCCAGCGTCTCGCGGAACGCCGCCTCCGGCTCGAAGTCGCGCGCCTCCCCGAAGGCCTCGACCAGCGGCGCCAGGAACGCCTCGGCGGTCCGCGGCGCCTCCGCCGCGCCGGACGGCCGCCATCCCTCGTAGAAGGCGCCGCGCAGCAGCATCGGCAGCTGCGCGGCGAACTTCGCGGCCTCCTCCGCCGTCAGCCGGTCGCGCAGCATGTGCAGCACGGTGCGCAGCAGCCGCCAGCCCGCGCGCCGATCCTCCCAGCCCATGCGGCTGGTCAGCTCGTGCAGCCAGGTGTTGGTGACGTGCAGCGTCCGGTCGAAGACGTCCAGTCCGGTGGCGCTCATCCCGCTCTCCCTCGTCTCATGCCTCGGCCCCGGCCGTGCGGCCGGCGCGCGAACGTGCGGCGACCCGTGACCGCGGCTCGTCGCGATCGTCGGGCGAAGCTGTCAGGCTCGCGTCACCGCGGCCTCGATCTCCGCCACCGAAGCCTGCGTCAGGTCGGCCTCGATCTCCCCTGCGAGCCGCGCGCGCACCCGCGCCGTCCACTGCATCCGCAGCACGCCCAGCGTCCGCCGATCGGCCGCCACGGCGAGGGTCGCGTACGCCCCGGCCGCCGCCTCCGCGTCCAGCCGCGCCGCGAGCTCGCGGGCGAATCGCGTCCGGTCGAGGCGGGTCCAGTCGCTCGCCTCCACGATCTCGCGTCGGGCGCCGGACGGCGCGCCGAGCCCCGCCTGCGTCGCGTGCAAGACCACGCGCAGGTCGATCGCCTCGGCGTTCCCGCGGTTCTCCAGAACCAGATGCCGCTCCCCGTCCGCCACCACGAGCCATGCGCCATGCGGAAGCTTCATCGCCCCGCCTCCTCCGAAGCCGAGTCCCCCGGCTCCCCGAGCAGACGCCCGGCCCCAGCCCCCGCGCCTTGATCCGGATCAACGCGCCCGCTCCAGCCGCTCCGCGGCGCGCTCCAGCCGCTCGGCGGCGCGCGCCAGCCGCGCCTCGCCGCCCTCGCCCGCCGCCGGCCCCGCGCCGGGCGCAAGCAACGCCAGCGCCGCCGCCGTCGCCGCCTCGGAGGCCGCCGCCGCCGCACGCTCCGGCCGCAGCCTGAGCGAGCGGCCGGCGTATTCCAGCCCGCCGTAGAACACGTCGCGCACGGTCCATAGCGGCGCCGCCCCGCCGAAGACGCCCGACGCGCGCCCCTCCGCCACGATCCCGTCGAAGACCGCGACATAGGTCCGCTTCCAGGCCACGCTCGCCGCCTCGTCCGGGCCCGCCAGCCGGATCGCCAGCGCCATGTAGTCGAACCGCTCCGCCACCGCGGCGAGGTGGAAGTCCGCGAGCGCCCGCAGCTTCGCGGCCGCGCCCTCGGCGCCCGCCACGGCGGCCCGCGCGTCCCGCGTCAGCCCGTGCCAGAAATCCTCCACCAGCGCCGCCATCAACGCCGCCTTCGAGCGGAAATGCAGATAGACCGCCCCCTCCGAGATGCCGGCCCGCCGCCCGATCTCGGCCATCCGCGCGCCCTCGTAGCCCGCCTCCGCGAAGACCCCGGCCGCGGCGTCGAGGATCGCCCGCTCGCGCGCCTCCAGCGCCCGCGCGCGCGCCCGGGCCGGCGCCTCGCTCACAGCCCCATCCGCCGGGCGGCGAGGTCGCGCATCACCTCCTCCGAGCCGCCGCCGATCGCCATCACCTTCACCTCGCGCCAGGTCCGCTCCACCGGATTGCCCCGCAGGAACCCCGCCCCGCCAAGGATCTGGAAGCACTCCGAGGCGCAGAACTCCAACGCCTTGGTCCCGAACGCCTTGGCCCGCGCGATCTCCCCCGCCGCGTCGTCGCCGGCCTCCAGCTTCCAGCAGATCCGCTCGACCCAGGCCTCCAGCGCCTCGATCCGGCTCTGCATCTCCACCGCCTTGTGCCGGATCGCCTGGCGCGTGATCAGCGGCGCGCCGAAGGTCTCCCGCCCGCGCGCCCAGTCGACGGCGTAGTCGAGGCAACATTTCATCGTGCCGACGCACTGCGCCGTCATGTTCAGCCGCTCGAGGTTGAAGTTGCGCATCGCGGCGACGAAGCCCTCGCCCTCGCGCCCCAGCAGGTTCTCCGCCGGCACCCGCACCCCGTCGAAGCGCAGCATCGCGGTGTCCGAGCACCACCACCCCGTCTTCTCGCCGACCGAGACGCGGGAGAACCCCTCCCGGTCGGCCTCCACCAGGAACAAGGAGACGCCGCCGATTCCCGCCCCCCCGGTCCGCGCCGCGACCGTCACCCAGTCCGCCTTCAGCCCCCCGGTGATGAAGGTCTTCTCCCCGTCGATCACCCAATGGTTGCCGTCCTTGCGGGCCGAGGTCCTGAGCGCCGCCACGTCCGACCCGCCCGAAGGCTCGGTGATCGCGAGCGAGGAGCCCTTGCGCCCCGCCACCACCTCCGGCAGCGCCCGCGCCTTCACCTCCTCCGTGCCGAGATCATGCACCGGCCCCATCGAGATCAGCCGCCCGCCGAGCGCCGCGCTCACGCCCCCGGCGCCGCAGCGCGCCAACTCCTCGGCATAGGCGCAGCGCATGAACACGTCGTCGAAGCCGAGCCCGCCGTAGGCTTCGTCGATGCCGAGCCCGAAGGCGCCGAGCGCGCCCACCTTCTCGTGCAGGGCCCAGGGCACCTCGCCGGCCTCGTCCCACTCGGAGGCGAAGGGCGTCACCTCCTTCGCCACGAACGCGCGCAGCGTCTCGCGGAAGGCGCGGCGCTCCTCGGTCTCGAACGGTCCCATGCGGTCCTCCCCCGGCCTTGTTGAGATTGACTCATAATCCCTGAGATGCTCTCACTCAACGCCGCTGACGGCCCGTGAGAGGCCGCGACCGGGGGAGGCGAGACATGGCGCGGGAGACGCTCCGCATCGGCGGCGCCTGCGGCTTCTGGGGGGAGGCGGCCGACGCCGCCCTGCCCCAGCTCATGGGCGCGGGCCTCGACGCGGTCGTGTTCGATTACCTGGCCGAGATCACCATGTCGATCCTGGCCCGGGCCCGCCAGAAGGACCCCGCCAAGGGCTACGCCACCGACTTCGTCACCGACCTCGCCCCCCATCTGCCGGAGATCGCGCGCCAGCGCCTGAAGATCGTCTCCAACGCAGGCGGCGCCAACGTCGCCGCCTGCGCCGAGGCGCTGCGGGCCGAGATCGCGAAAGCCGGCCTCCCCCTCACCGTGGCGACCGTCACCGGAGACGACCTCACCCCCCGCGCCGCCGACTTCGCGAGGGCGCGGGAGATGTTCTCCGCCGCCCCCTTCCCGCCCGAAGACAAGGTGGCCAGCGTCAACGCCTATCTCGGCGCCGTCCCCATCGCCGAGGCGCTGAGGCACGCCGACATCGTCGTCACCGGCCGCTGCGCCGACAGCGCCGTCACCCTCGGCCTCTGCCTCCACCGCTTCGGCTGGGCGCCGGAGGACCTAGACCGCCTCGCGCAAGGCAGCCTCGCCGGCCACGTCCTCGAATGCGGCCCGCAGGCGACCGGCGGCAACTTCACCGACTGGGACCTCGCCGGCGACATCGCCGACATCGGCTATCCCATCGCCGAGATCGCCGCCGACGGCGCCTTCGAGGTCACCAAGCCCGAAGGCACGACCGGCCTCGTCACCCCGGAGACGGTGGGCGAGCAGATGCTCTACGAGATCGGCGACCCCCGCGCCTATCTCCTCCCCGACGTCACCGCCGACTTCACCGACGTCACCCTCGAACAGGTCGCCGAAAACCGCGTCCGCGTCGCCGGCGCCAAGGGTCGCCCCCCGACCGACACGCTCAAGACCTCCGCCACCTGGGCCGACGGCTTCCGCGCCGGCACGGTCCTCTTCTTCTACGGCCAGGACGCCTCCCGAAAGGCCCGCAGCTACGCCGACGCGGTCCTTTCCCGCGCCCGCCGGCGCCTCCGCGCCGCCAACGCCCCCGACTTCACCGAGACGCTGGTGGAGGTGATGGGCGACGAGAGCCACTGGGGCGCCCACGCCGCGGTCTCCGGCGCCCGCGAGGTCGCGCTCAAGATCGCCGTGAAGCACCCCGACGCCCGCGCCTGCGCCGCCATGCTGAAGGACAGCATCGGCCTCGGCCTCGCGACGCCTCCCGGCCTCACCATCTTCGCCGCCAGCCGCCCGAAGCCCTCGCCGGTGGTCCGCCTCTTCTCCTTCCTCGTCCCCAAGGCCGACGTCCCCGTCACCGTCGAAACCCCGAGCGGCGAACGCATCGAGATCCCCTTCGCTTCCGGCGCCCCCTTCGACCCCGAAACCCTCCCCTCGCCGGAACCCGACGCCCCCGCCGTCGACGGCCCGCTGACCACGGTTCCCCTGATCCGCGTCGCCGTCGCCCGCTCCGGCGACAAGGGCGACAAGGCCAACATCGGCGTCCTGCCCCGCGACCCCGTCTTCGCCCCCTGGATCTGGCGCGCCCTGACGCCCGAGGCCGTGACCGACCGCTTCGCCCATTTCCTCGACGGCGACGTCACGCGCTTCTTCCTGCCCGGCACGGGCGCCCTGAACCTCGTGCTCGACCGCGTGCTCGGCGGCGGCGGCGTCGCCTCCCTCCGCAACGATCCGCAGGGCAAGGGCTACGCCCAGCTCCTCCTCGACCATCCCGTGGCGATCCCCGAGCGCCTGCTGGAGCGCGCACGTCGACCCCGTCGCGACCCGCATACCCCGCGAATCGTGAACGAATGAAGACCATGGCCAAGGCCCGCTGATGCCCGTCCACCGCTCCCGCCTCTCGCCGGCCTCCGAGACGTTCCGCAGGAACCGCGAGGACATGCTCGCCCTCGTGGACGAGCTCCGCGCCCTCGAAGCCCGCGCCCCCGCCGCCTCCGCGAAGCGGGCCGAGACCTTCGCAAGACGCGGCCAGATCCCCCCGCACGACCGCATCGCACGCCTGCTCGACCCCGGCATGCCGTTCCTGCGCCTCCACGCCCTCGCCAACTATCTGGTCGAGGACGAGAATCCCGAGACCTCCCTCCCCGGCGCCTCGATCATCTGCGGCATCGGCTTCGTCGCCGGCGTGCGCTGCCTGATCTGGGCCGACGACAGCGGCATCCGCGCCGGCGCCATGACGCGCTCGTCGCTCCCCACCGTCCTCTCGATCCAGACCGTCGCGAAGCGCCAGAAGCTCCCCGTCATCCACCTCGTCGAAAGCGCCGGCGCCGACCTGATGAACCTCCGCGTCGAGGGCTGGGCCGAGGGCGGCGCCCTGTTCCGCAACCTCGCCCAGCTCTCCGCCATGGGCGTCCCGACGGTCGCCGTCCTGCACGGCCCCTCCACCGCCGGCGGCGCCTACATGCCCGGCCTCAGCGACTACGTGATCGGCGTGAAGCGCAACGGCCTCGCCGCCCTCGCCGGCGCGGCGCTGGTGCAGGCCGCGACCGGCGAAGTGGCCGAGGACCGCTCCCTCGGCGGCTCGGAGATGCACGCCACCACCTCCGGCCTCGTCGAATACCTCGCCGAGGACGACGCCGAGGCGCTCGCCCTCGCCCGCGACGTGGTCCGCCGGCTCGACTGGAACAGGCGCGCCGCGCCGCCCGCCCCGCGCCCGGCGCCGCCGCCGCTCCACGACCCCGAGGAGCTCGCCGGCGCCGTCCCCGTCGACTACCGCACCCCCTACGACGCGCGGGAGATCCTCTGCCGCGTCGTCGACGGCTCGGACTTCGAGGAGTTCAAGCCCCGCTACGGCGTCACCACCCTCTGCGTGCAGGCGAGCCTCGGCGGCCACGCCGTCGGCATCCTCGCCAACAACGGCCCGATCGACCCCGCCGGCGCCACCAAGGCCGCGCAGTTCCTGCAGCTGATGGAGGTCTCCGAGACGCCGGTGATCTTCCTCAACAACACCACCGGCTACATCGTCGGCACCGAGTCCGAACAGGGCGGCATGATCAAGCACGGCTCCAAGATGATCCAGGCCGTCGCCAACCTCACCGTCCCGAAGCTGACCCTCTACGTCGGCGCCAGCTACGGCGCCGGCAACTACGGCATGTGCGGCTACGGGTTCGAGCCCGACTTCCTCTTCGCCTGGCCCAACGCCGCCACCAACGTCATGGGCGGCGAGAGCGCCGCCAAGACCATGCGCCTCGTCGCCGAGGCCGGCGCCAAGCGCCGCGGTCAGGAGATCCCGGCCGAAGAACTCGACCGCCAGGAGGCCCGCATCGTCGACCACTTCACCAGCCAGGAGAAGGCCTTCGTCTGCTCCGGCCGCCTGCTCGACCACGGCGTCGTCGACCCGCGCGACACCCGCCGCGTGCTGATCTTCGCGCTCGAGACCTGCCTCGAGGCGCGCCACCGCAGCCTCACGCCGTCGAGCTTCGGCGTCGCCCGGATGTGACCATGCTCCCCGAGACCCCCACGCTGGAGCTCCGCCCCGCCGGCGGCTGGCTCGAGATCCGCCTGAACCGGCCCGAGGCGCGCAACGCCCTCTCGCCGGAGCTCGTCGCCGACCTCCGCGCCGTCTTCGCCGCGATCCGCGACGACCGCAGCGTCCGCGGCGTCACCCTCCGCGGAAACGGCGGAACCTTCTGCGCCGGCGGCGACCTCAAGGGCTTCCGCGACACCCTCCAGGCCGCCGGCGACCGCGACGCCGTGATCGCGCAAAGCCTCGACGGCGCCCGCCTCTTCGCCGAAGCCGACTCCCTCCCCCAGGTCGTCGTCGCCGTCGTCGAAGGCGCCGCGATGGCCGGCGGCTTCGGCCTCGCCTGCTGCGCCGACGCCGCCATCGTGCAGGTCGACGCCAAGTTCGGCTTCTCCGAGACCGCCATCGGCCTCTCCCCCGCGCAGATCGCGCCCTACGTCATGGCGAAGCTCGGCCCCGCCGTCGCCCGCCGCCTCCTCCTCACCGCCGAACGCTTCGACGGCCGCGAGGCCGCCCGCCTCGGCTTCGCGGACATCCTCTGCGAAACCCCTGAAGAGATCGCGAACGCCGAGGCCCGCCTCCGCCGTCAGGTCCTCCGCTGCGCCCCCGGCGCGGTGGCGGAGACCAAGGCCCTCCTCGCCACCCTCCGCACGCTGACCACCCAACAGGCCCGCGCCGAAGCCGCCGCCGAGGTCTTCGCGGACCGCATGACTTCCGACGAAGGCCGCGAAGGCGTCGCGAGCTTCCTCGAAAAGCGAAAGCCCGCCTGGGCGGAGGCCCCCGAATGAACGTCCTCCTCGTCGCCAACCGGGGCGAGATCGCCCTTCGCGTCATGCGCACCGGCCGCGCGATGGGCCTGCGCACCGTCGCCGTTCACTCCGACGCTGACGCGGACGCCCCCCATGTCCGCTTCGCCGACGACGCCGTGCGCCTCGGCCCCGCCCCCGCCGCCGAAAGCTACCTGAACGCCGCCGCCCTCCTCGCCGCCGCCAAGACCACCGGCGCCGACGCCATCCATCCCGGCTACGGCTTCCTCGCGGAAAACGCCGCCTTCGCGCAGGCCGTCGTCGACGCCGGCCTGACCTGGGTCGGCCCGCCCCCCGCCGCGATCGAGGCGATGGGCGACAAGGCCCGCGCCAAGCGCGCCATGATCGAGGCCGGCGTCCCCTGCGTCCCCGGCTGGCAGGGCGAGGCGCAGGACGCCGCCACCCTCGCCGCCGAGGCCGCCAAGGTCGGCTTCCCCCTCATGGTCAAGGCCAGCGCCGGCGGCGGCGGCAAGGGCATGCGCGTCGTCCGCGACCCCGCCGCCCTCGCCGCCGCGCTCGACCGTGCCCGCGCCGAGGCGGAAGCCAGCTTCGGCGACGGCACGCTGATCCTCGAACGCGCCGTCGAGAACGCCCGCCACGTCGAGATCCAGGTCATGGCCGACCGTCACGGCGCCGTCATCCACCTCGGCGAACGCGACTGCTCCGTCCAGCGCCGCCACCAGAAGGTGCTGGAGGAGGCCCCCGCCCCCGGCATGACGCCCGAGCTCCGCGAGGCCATGGGCGCCGCCGCCGTCGAGGCCGCCCGCGCCGTCGCCTACGAAGGGGCGGGCACGGTGGAATTCCTCCTCGCCCCGACGGGCGAGTTCTTCTTCCTCGAGATGAACACCCGCCTCCAGGTCGAGCACCCCGTCACCGAAGCCGTCACCGGCCTCGACCTCGTCGCGCTCCAGCTCCGCGTCGCCCGCGGCGAACCCCTTCCGCTCGCCCAGCAGGACGTCCGGCTGCAAGGCCACGCCATCGAGGCTCGCCTCTACGCCGAGGATCCCGCAGCCGGGTTCCTGCCCTCCCCCGGCCCCGTCCGCCTCTGGTCCCCGCCCGGGAACGTCCGCGTCGACGCCGGCATCGAGACCGGCGGCGCCATCCCCGGCGATTACGACCCGATGGCCGCCAAGATCGTCGCCCACGGCCCGGACCGGGACGCCGCCCGCCGCGCCCTGATCCGCGCGCTCGAGGCGACGGCCCTCTTCGGCCCCCGCACCAACCGCGACTTCCTGCTCGACGTGCTGGAACACCCCACCTTCGCGGCCGGCGAAGCCACCACCGCCTTCCTCGACGCCGAACACCCGGAGGGCCACAAGCCCGCCCCGCCCGGCCCGGAGGACTACGCCCTCGCCGCCGCCCTCCGCGCCGAGACCGCCCGGCGCGAGGCGCTGGCCCTCGCCGTCCGCGTCTCGCCGGAGCTGATCGGCTGGTCCTCCGGCCGCCCCCTCGCCACCGTCTACGCCTTCGCCGGCCCCGAAGGCCCGGTGGAGACCCACCTGACCCCCGACGGCCCCGTCTGGCGCGTCCGCGTCGCGGGCGAGGATCACGCCGTCGAGATCCTGAGCCTCGACGGCCCCCGCGCCCGCCTCCGCGTGAACGGCCGCGGCCTCGTCGCCCATCTCCACGCCGAAGGCCGCGGCACGCTGGAGATCGCCGCCCGCCGCACCCACCGCTTCGCGGAACTCTCCGCCGGCGGCGCCGAGGAGGCCGCCTCGGGCGAGGTCCGCGCTCCGATGCACGGCCGCCTCGCCGCGCTCCTCGTGGCGGAGGGCGCCGAGGTCGCCAAGGGCGACCGCCTCGCGGTGATGGAGGCGATGAAGATGCAGCACGAGATTCTCGCCCCCGTCTCCGGCAAGGTGGCCGCGCTGGCCGCCACGGAAGGCGCCCAGCTCGCCGCCGACGACCCGATCCTGACCCTCGAGGAGGACGCCTGATGCCGATGCGGGAGGCCGAGGACTTCCTCGCCGAGAGCGAGGCGCTGCACGCCGCGCTCGCCGGCTCCGACCGTGTGCGCTGGACCGAGCCGACCCAGTTCAAGGGCTGGACGATCGAACAGGTGCTGCGCCACCTGAAGTTCTGGAACGCGATGACGATCCTGCAGCTCGACGACGAGCCCCGCCTGCTCGCCACGCTCGCGGAGGTGACGGCGGCGCCCTCGCTCCGCGCCTACGAGGACGGCGTGGACGACGAGACCGGCGACGCCCTGCTCGAAAGCTGGATCGCCGGCGCCCGCGACGCCGCCGACGCCTTCGCGGAGGTCGACCCCAAGCGCCGCCTGAAATGGGCCGGCCCGGAGATGAGCGCCCGATCCTCCATGACCGCCCGGCTGATGGAGACCTGGGCCCACGGTCAGGAGATCTTCGACCATCTCGGCCTCGAGCGGGAGGAGACGGACCGCGTCAAGGGCATCTGCTTCCTCGGCGTGCAGACCTACCGCTGGAGCTTCGCCAACCGGGGCGAGACCCCGCCCGACCCCCCGCCCTACGTCTCCCTGACCGCCCCCTCCGGCGACGTCTGGGCCTGGGGCGACCGCACCTCGCTC
>JAWLFJ010000239.1:0-2836 GCA_041685625.1 Paracoccaceae bacterium
GTTCTCGAGCCCCGCGGATGTCGGCAGCAGCTACGAGGCGTTCCAGTACCGGACGCTGCTCGGCGTCTCGGCCTCGCTGGGGCTGCCCTATCACCTGGTCACCGGCGACGTGCGGCAGGCGAACTATTCGAGCCTGCGCGCCGAGCTGGTGGAGTTCCGCCGGCGGGTGCAGCAGCTCCAGCACGGGGTGATCGCGCATCAGCTCTGCCGTCCCGTCTGGCGACGCTGGCTGGAGACCGCGCAGCTCGCCGGCCGGTTGGATCTGCCGGACCCGGCGGCGGCGCGCATGGTGCAATGGATCCCGCCCCGCTGGGACTGGGTCGATCCGCTGAAGGACATCCAGGCGCAGGTGCTGGCGATGGAGGCGGGCATCACCTCGCGGCGCAAGGTGGTCGAGGCCACCGGCTACGATGTCGAGGAAGTGGATCGCGAGAACGCCACGGACACGGCGCGCGCCGAGGGGCTCGGCCTGCGCTACCGCACCAGCCCGGGCGAGACCCAAGGAGCGCGTGCGACCCCGGCGACGCGGCCCGATCCGGGCAACGGGGCGGATGGCGACAGCTACGACGATGCGGCGGCAGCGGACCGCGCGACCAAACAGGAGTGACATCATGAAGAGCTGGTACACGATCCGCGCCCGCGAGGGCGGCGCGGAAGTGCTGATCTATGACGAGATCGGCGCCTATGGCGTCAGCGCCAAGGGGTTCCTGGCCGAGTTGGGCGCGCTGCCGGATGACGCGGCCATCGATCTGCGCCTCAACAGCCCCGGCGGCTCGGTTTTTGACGCCGTGGCGATCCATAACGCGCTGAGCCGTCACGCCGGCACGGTCACGGTCTGGATCGACGGCATCGCGGCCTCGGCGGCGAGCTACGTCGCCATGGCGGGCGACGCGATCGTCATGCCGGAAAACGCGTTCCTGATGATCCACGACCCCTCCGGCCTCGTCATGGGCACGGCCGCGGACATGCGCGACATGGCCGGGACGCTGGACAAGATCGCCGCCGGCATGACGCGCGGCTATGCCGCCCGCTCCGGCAAGACGGAGGACGATATCGCGGCGCTGATGGCGGCGGAGACCTGGTTCTCGGCCGCCGAGGCGCTGGAGGCCGGGCTCTCCACGCAGCTGGCCGAGCCCGTGCGCATCGCCGCCAGCTTCGACATCGCGCGCTTCCGGAACGCGCCGCCCGAGTTGGTGGATGCGGTCGAGACCGCCGATCCGGAGAGCGCGGAGACGGGGCCAGACATCGTTGAGGACGCCAACGATGTCGCTGCGCCGCCCGATGCCGCACCACAGCCCGGGGCGCTTGATCCGGACCACACGGCGGCAGATGCCGGCACGGGCTCCGACCCCGGGGCCATCCGCGCCGAGGCCATCGCGCATGCGCGGGCGGTCGTCGATCTCTGCCGCCTCGCGGGCCAGCCGCAGATGGCCGGGCGGTTCCTGGAGGACGACGCGAGCCTGGATGCCGTGCGCGCAGCGCTGCTGGACGCCCGCGCCGAGACGGCACCGGAGATCACGCCCCATCACCCGCAACCCGGTCGCAGCGCCACGACCCGTCCCTGGGGCGACGTCATCGCCCGAACCTTCAAGCTCAAAGGATAAGACACCATGACCACGCTTTCCGAGTCCACGCATCCCGGCGGCTTCCTCGTCTGGGAAGCCCATCGCGATTACACCCGCGAGACGATCACCGTCGCCTCCGGAACGCTCGCCCCCGGCACCGTGCTGGGCCAGGTCACCGCCTCGGGCAAATACGCCGCCCACGATCCCAATGCCACCGACGGCACAGAGACCGCGGTCGGTTTGCTCTGTGGCAAGGCGGATGCGAGCGGCGGCGACGCGCCGGCTGTCGCCGTTATCCGGGGCCCCGCCATCGTCAACCGCCACGACCTGATCTTCACCGGCACGCCGAGCGATCCCGAGATCACGGCCGCCCACACTGCGCTCATCGCCGCGGGCATCCTCGTCCGCTGACCGAGTATCCCCATCACCATTTCTGACCCGGAGGCATCAACATGGCCACCATGGACATCTTCGAAGGCGATGCCTTCACCATCATCGAACTGACCCGTGCGCTGGAGAACATCCCCTTCAAGCCGGCGATCCTGTCGGGCGCCAACCTCTTCGGCGCCCGCGGCGTGCGCGCGCGCACCGTGATGATCGAGAGCCGCGACGGCACGCTGTCGCTGATCCCGTTCTCGGAGCGGGGCTCTGCCTACGAGTCCCAGATCCCCGAGCGCCGCGACATGCGCGCCTTCGTCTGCCGCCAGTTCAAGAAGCAGGACGTGCTCTGGGCCTCGGAAATCCAGGCGATCCGCGACTTCGGTTCAGAAACGGCCGTCCAGCAGGTCCAGACAGAAGTGGCGCGCAAGCTGGGCCGCCTGCGCAACGATGCCGAGGCCACCTTCGAGTTCCACCTCTTCAACGGCATCCAGGGCGTGGTGAAGGATCCGCGCGACGGGGCCACGGTGATCAACTACTACACCGAGTTCGGCATCACCCCCGCGGACGAGGTGGATTTCGACCTCGACAACACCTCTCCCGCGTCCGGCGCGCTGCGCAAGCGCTGCCAGGCGCTGATCGAAAGCGTCGAGGATACGCTGGGCGGGCTCGCCGCCGGTCAGGTTCAGATCCGCGCCGAATGCGGCTCTGCCTTCTTCGCCGATCTGGTCGCCCACAAGGAGGTGCGCGAGACCTATCTCAACACCGCCGCGGCGGCCGATCTGCGCGGGCGCGTGGGCGAGGAGGTCAGCTTCGGCGGAATCACCTTCCGCCGGTATCGCGGAGGACTCGGCTTCGGTGTGCCCACCGACAAGGCGTATTTCTACCCCGAG
>JAWLFJ010000240.1:0-2832 GCA_041685625.1 Paracoccaceae bacterium
CGCGCCGACGCCGCGCGCGCGCGGGGGGCGGACGCCCCCCCGAGCGCGCGGCCCGCCCCGCGAGGGTCGGGCGGCTCAGGCGAAGCCGGGGGCGTCGGGCGGCGCGTCACGGTCGGACCGGGCGAGGTTGCCGAAGCGGGTGAAGCTGCCCTCGAAGCTGAGCTTCACGGTCCCGATCGGGCCGTGGCGCTGCTTGCCGATGATCACCTCGGCGGTGCCGGCGACCTCGCTCATGACCTGCTGCCATTTCTCCATCGCCTCGGCGTCGGTTTCGGACGGCTTCTCGCGCTCGCGGTAGTACTCCTCGCGGAACACGAACAGCACCACGTCCGCGTCCTGCTCGATCGAGCCCGATTCGCGAAGGTCCGAGAGCTGCGGCCGCTTGTCCTCCCGCTGCTCCACCTGGCGCGAGAGCTGGGAGAGCGCGATCACGGGGATGTTCAGCTCCTTGGCGATCGCCTTCAGGCCCTGGGTGATCTCCGAGACCTCCTGCACGCGGTTCTCGCGCCCCTGCGCGCCGCCGCGCACCAGCTGGAGGTAGTCCACCACCAGCGCGTCGAGGCCCTTCTGGCGCTTCAGGCGCCGCGCGCGCGCGGCGAGCTGGGCGATCGGCAGCGCCGCGGTGTCGTCGATGTAGAGCGGCATCCTCTCGAGCTCCTTCGCGGCGTCGAAGAAGCGGCGGAACTGGTCCTCCTCCATCTCGCCGCGGCGCACGAGATGCGAGGGCACGCGGCTCTGCTCGGCCAGCACGCGGGTCGCGAGCTGCTCGGCGCTCATCTCGAGCGAGAAGAAGCCGACGCGCCCGCCCTCCACCGCGCCGGTGACGCCGTCCGCCTTCTCGCCCTCGCGGAAGGCGCGGGCGACGTTGAAGGCGATGTTGGTGGCGAGCGAGGTCTTGCCCATCGAGGGGCGCCCCGCGAGGATGATGAGATCGGAGTTGTGCAGCCCGCCCATCATCCGGTCGAGATCGGTCAGGCCGGTCGGGATGCCGGCGAGGCCTCCGCCGCGCATGTAGGCGGCGTTGGCGACGTCCACCGCCTCGATCGAGGCCGCGAGGAAGGAGCGGAAGCCGCCCTCCCGCCCTCCAGTCTCGGCCAGCGAATAGAGGCGCTGTTCGGCCTCGGCGATCTGCTCCTTGGGATCGACGTCCGGATCGGCGCGCGAGGCGCGGGCGCGGATCTCGTCGCCGATGCCCATCAGCTCGCGCCGGATCGCGAGGTCGTGGATGGTCTGCGCGTAGTCCTTGGCGGAGTAGATCGAGATCGCCGCGCCTGCGAGGCGGGCGAGATACTTCGCCCCGCCGATCTCGGCGAGGCCGGCGTCGTCCTCGAGGAAGGCCTTGAGCGTCACCGCGGTGGCGAGGGCGTTGCGCTGGATGCGCCGGGCCGCGACCTCGTAGATGCGCGCGTGCACGGGGTCGTGGAAGTGCTCGGCGCGGAGGAAGCCCGAGACGCGGTCGTAGACCTCGTTGTTGACGAGGATGGCGCCGAGCAGCGCCTGCTCGGCCTCGATGTTGGAGGGGGCGGGGGGCGCCTCCGGCGTCCCCGCGGTCGGGTCTCTCGAGGTGTCCGCGGGAACGGGGGCGCCGCCGTCGGCCATGAATCGCGTCTCCTGTGTCCGGTCCCGAGCGATAACCCGGAACGACGTCGTCCCCATGCTGTGAAAAGCGGGGAAGACCGTCCAGTTCCGCCGGGTGGGCCAGCCGCCCGCTTTCGGCGGGCCGGGGCGGCGACTACGTATCATCCCGCGGGCGCGGGGTCGACGCCCCTGCGCCCGGACCGGACCGTCACCGACGAGGAGATCGCCATGAGCCTGCGCATCAACGACGTCGCCCCCGACTTCGAGGCCGACACCACCGAGGGGCCGATCCGCTTCCACGACTGGATCGGCGACGGCTGGGCGATCCTGTTCAGCCATCCCAAGGACTTCACGCCGGTCTGCACCACCGAGCTCGGCGCGGTGGCGGGCGTCGCCGAGGAGTTCGAGAAGCGGAACTGCAAGCTGATCGGGATCAGCGTCGACCCGGTCGAGACGCATCACAAGTGGAAGTCCGACATCACGACGGCGACCGGGCATTCGGTGAGCTACCCGATGATCGGGGATCCGGACCTGAAGATCGCCAAGCTCTACGACATGCTGCCGGCGGAGGCCGGCGAGACGTCCGAGGGCCGCACCGCGGCGGACAACGCCACGGTGCGGATGGTGTTCGTCATCGGGCCCGACAAGAAGATCAAGATGACCATGGCCTACCCGATGACCACGGGCCGCAACTTCGACGAGCTGATCCGGGTGCTGGATTCGCTGCAGCTGACCGCCAGGCACCAGCTTGCGACGCCGGCGAACTGGAAGCAGGGCGACGACGTGATCGTGACCCCTGCGGTCAGCGACGAGGACGCCAAGGCGCGCTTCGAGGGTTACGAGGCGAAGCTGCCGTATCTGCGGGTGGTGAAGCAGCCGGGGGCGTGAGGCGTCGTCGGCCCGGCGGCGGCGCTCCGCCGGGCCGGTCGCTCGGAGAGGATCTTCGCCGGCCGGGACGCGCCCGGGGGGCGTCGGGCGGGGGCCGTCGCCCGGAGACGCGAGGCGGCGCTCCGGCCTGCCGCGACGCCCCGGCCGAAACCGATGCGGTGCGGCGAGTTCGACGCCGGCCGACGCGTCTCGGCCGTCGCGCCCGCGAGCGCGGCCGCGGCCACGACGGCGCGGGACGGCCGGTCGACCGGGCGCGGAACGCGGAACGGCCGCGGAGGGGGCGCCTCCGCGGCCGCGGCTTTTCGAGGTCCGGCGGGCGGGATCAACGACGGTCGTCGTCGTCCTCTTCCTCGCCGCGCGGGTCGT
>JAWLFJ010000121.1:0-11706 GCA_041685625.1 Paracoccaceae bacterium
GGGGCGCGGCCGCGGACGGGCCTCGCGCGGCGGCTGCGCCGCCGCTCTCGCCCGCCCGGGCCGCCCCCGTTCCCGGCGACGTCGGCGCCGGACGCGCTCAGCCGCGGGCGGCGAGCAGGTGGCGGGCGGTGATCACGCGCATGATCTCGTTGGTGCCCTCGAGGATCTGGTGGACGCGCAGGTCCCGCACGATCTTCTCGATCCCGTAGTCCTCGAGATAGCCGTAGCCGCCGTGAAGCTGCAGCGCGTCGTTCGCCGCCTTGAAGGCGGCGTCGGTGACGAAGCGCTTGGCCATGGCGCAGTGCTTGGAGGCGTCGGCCGCGCCCTGGTCGAGCTTCCAGGCGGCCTGATAGAGGAACACGCGGGCGGCCTGCAGTTCGATCTCCATGTCGGCGAGCTTGAACTGCAGCGCCTGGAACTGGTCGATCGGCTGGCCGAAGGCCTTGCGCTCCCCCGTGTAGCGGAGCGCGGCGTCGAGCGCGGTCTGCGCGGCGCCGAGGGCGCTGGCGGCGATGTTGAGGCGCCCGCCGTCGAGGCCGTTCATGGCGTAGCGGAAGCCCGCCCCCTCCTCGCCGATCAGGTTGGCGAAGGGGACCTTGGCGGCGTCGAGCTGAACCTGCGCCGTCGGCTGGGCCTTCCAGCCCATCTTGCGCTCCGGCGCGCCGAAGGAGAGCCCCTCGGTCCCGTCCTCGACCAGGAGGCAGGAGATGCCGCGCGGGCCTTCCTCGCCGGTGCGGCACATCACGAGATAGACGTCGGAATAGCCGCCGCCGGAGATGAAGGCCTTCGTGCCCGAGACCTCCCAGCCCTCGTTCGAGCGCACCGCCTTGGTGCGGAGCGCCGCGGCGTCGGAGCCGGAGCCGGGCTCGGTCAGGCAGTAGGAGGCGACCGTCTCCATCGTGACGAGCTTCGGCATCCACGTCGCCTTGAAGTCGTCCGAGGCGTAGGCGTCGATCATCCTCGCGCACATGTTGTGGATCGAGATGAAGGACGCGACCGAGGGGCAGGCCATGCTCAGCGCCTCGAACACCAGCGCGGCGTCGAGGCGGGACAGGCCGGCGCCGCCCGATTCCTCGGAGACGTAGATGGCGCCGAGACCGAGGGCGCCGGCCTCGGTCAGGATCTCCCGCGGGATCGTGCCCTCGCGCTCCCAGGCGGCGGCGTTCGGGGCGATCCTCTCGGCCCCGAAGTCGCGCGCCATGTCGAAGAGGGCCTGCTGTTCCTCGGAAAGGGCGAAATCCATCTCGGGGGACTCCTGAGCGTCGAAGACAGGGCGCGACGGCCGGTCCGGGCGCCCATCGGGCCGCGGAACGCGGCCCGGCGCGTCGCGAGCGGGGGCCGGAGGCTCCCCGAGCGGCGCGCGCCCTCCGGAAGAAGGCGCGCGCCGCGGGGCGTCACTGCATCAGCGGGATCGAGAACTCGGCGCCTTCCTTCACGCCCGACGGCCAGCGCGCGGTGACCGTCTTGGTGCGGGTGTAGAAGCGGAAGGCGTCCGGCCCGTGCTGGTTGAGGTCGCCGAAGCCCGACTTCTTCCAGCCGCCGAAGGTGTGGTAGGCGAGCGGCACGGGAATCGGCACGTTGACGCCGACCATGCCGATGTTGACGCGGTTCACGAAGTCCCGCGCCGCGTCGCCGTCGCGGGTGAAGATCGCGGCGCCGTTGCCGTACTCGTTGTCCATGGCGAGGCCGAGCGCCTCCTCGTAGCTGCCGGCGCGGACGGTGGAGAGGACCGGGCCGAAGATCTCCTCCTTGTAGATGTCCATGTCCTTCGTGACGTTGTCGAAGAGGCAGGCGCCGACGAAGAAGCCGTCCTCGTAGCCCTGCATCCTGAAGCCGCGCCCGTCGACCACGAGCTTCGCGCCTTCCTCGACGCCGCGATCGACGAGGCCGAGCACGCGCTTCTGGGCGGCGCGCGTCACCAGCGGGCCGAAGTCGACGTCGTCCCCGGCCGAATAGGGGGCGATCTTCAGCGCCTCGACCCGGGGAGCGAGCTTCTCGATCAGCTTGTCCGCCGTCGCCTCGCCCACCGGCACGGCGACGGAGACCGCCATGCAGCGCTCGCCCGCCGCGCCGTAGCCGGCGCCGACGAGGGCGTCGACGGCCTGGTCCATGTCGGCGTCGGGCATGATGATCATGTGGTTCTTGGCGCCGCCGAAGCACTGCACGCGCTTGCCCGCCGCGGTGCCGCGGGAATACACGTAATGGGCGATCGGCGTCGAGCCGACGAAGCCCACCGCGGCCACGCCCTCGTGGTCGAGGATGGCGTCCACCGCCTCCTTGTCGCCGTTGACGACCTGGAGGATGCCGTCGGGGAGCCCGGCCTCCTGCATCAGTTCGGCCAGCATCAGGGGCACCGAGGGGTCGCGCTCGGAGGGCTTGAGGATGAAGGCGTTGCCGGCGGCGACGGCCGGGCAGAACTTCCACATCGGGATCATCGCGGGGAAGTTGAACGGGGTGATCCCGGCGGCGACGCCGACGGGCTGGCGCATCGAGTACATGTCGATGCCCGGCCCCGCGCTCTCGGTGTACTCGCCCTTCAGGAGGTGGGGGGCGCCGATGCAGAACTCGGCGACCTCGAGGCCGCGGATCACGTCGCCCTTGGCGTCGGGGATCGTCTTGCCGTGCTCGCGCGACAGCGCCTCGGCCAGCCTGTCCATGTCGCGGTTGAGGAGGCTCACGAACTTCATCAGCACGCGGGCGCGGCGCTGCGGGTTGGTGGCGGCCCAGGCGGGCTGGGCCTTGGCGGCGCTCGCGACGGCGGCGTCGACCTCCGCGGCGGAGGCCAGGGGACACCTGGCCTGAACCTCGCCCGTGGCGGGGTTGTAGACGTCGGCGAAGCGTCCGGACGTGCCCTTGACGTGCCTGCCGTCGATCCAATGGGTGAGTTCGGTGGTCATCGTCGCCTCCCTTCGCGCGCTGACGGGCGTTTCGCGGCAGGGGGCGGCGCTGGCGGGACGGCGCGCCACTCCCGCCCGCCGGGTCAGCCGAGGATCAGCGGGAAGACGAGCGCCGGCGCGATCTCGGCCAGCATCGCGGCGGCGAGGAGGGCGTGGACGAGGCGCGAGCGGAAGCGCCGCCAGAGGAGGAGGCAGAGCCCGGCGACCAGCAGCGCCTCCAGCGGGCCGACGAGCCAGCCGTGGCGCGCCGGGTCCCAGTAGGAGACGGGGGAGACGAAGACCCAGTCGGTGAAGGGCTGGAAATGCGGCCGCGCATCGTTGTGGTGCAGCGGCAGGTCGCTGAGGACGTGGACGAGGGCGGCGGCGCCGAGGGCGAGGACGGCCGGCGCGCGGAGGGCGAGGCCGGCGAGCGTGACGGCGGCCCAGAGCGGGATCGAGTTGTCGACGGCGAACCAGGCCTGCCAGAACGGATCGCGGTAGTCGTAGCCGAAGATCTGGTCCGGAGTGCGCAGGTTCACGCGGGATTCCCAGAGCACCATCAGGAACAGCGAGAGGTCCGGGATCAGCGCGCCGGCGAGGGCGGCGGCGTTGACGCGGGCCTGCCGGGCGGGGTGGGCGTGGGGACGGGTCGGGCGGCAGAACAGGGCGGCGGCGACGACGAGATGGGCCGGGGTGTTCATGCGCGCTCGCCTCTGGGTTGCGCGCGGGAGGATGGCGCGGCTGCGGGCGGGGTCAAGAGCGGGGGGCGGCGGCCATGATGCGGGCGGCGTAGCCGCCGCGTTCGGCGGGGTCGAGGCCGTGGCGGGCGCAGAGGGCCTCCGCCGCGGCGGTCTCGGGCGGGTCGAGGGCGAAGAGGCAGGCGGCGAGCCAGCCGGCCGTGGCGCGGATATGCGGGTGGCCCGGGGGGAGCTTTTCTTCGCGGATCGCGAGGGCGTCGGCGAGGGGCGCGCGGGCGGCGGCGGGGTCGCCGAGGGTCAAGTGAAGGCGACCGAGGGTATTGCAGTGTCCGGCGTGGCGGGGGTCGTCCGGCGGCAGGCCCGCGTGCTCCCACAAGGCCACTGCCGAGGCGGCGAGAACTCGGGCGCGGCGCGGGCGGCCGGTGCCGGCGGCGAGGCTCGCGAGGTTATTGAGGCGGGTCGCTTCCTTCATTCGCGCGGCTGCCAGCGCCGCGGCGTCGTTGGCGGCCTCGGCGCGCCGGGCGGAGGCGCGGACGAGGCCAAGGGACTCGCGGTAGAGCCGTTGCGCCTTGGCGATATGGGCTTGGGCGGCGTCGGGGCCGGCCGCCGCGAGGGCCTTGACGGCGCGCTCCTTCAGCAGGCCTGCGAGATTGTTAAGGCGTATTGGCCGGACGTCCTCCGTTGCTGAGTCACCGGCCTGGCTCATCGCCAGCGCCTGCTGCAGGTGCGGTTCGGCGGCGGCGAGGTCGCCGAGTTCCCGTAAGACTTGGCCGATCTGCGAGTGGCATGAACCGGTCTCGTGGTGTTCGGGTCCGTAGATGGCCTGCTTTGTCTCAAGCGCGGTCTCAGCTAGGGCGCGGGCGGCGGAAAGATTGCCTTGCACCCGGAGGTAGCTTGCGGCTTGGACGAAGAGGAAGCTCGCCGCGAGGGTTGCTGGGCGCGTGGCTGGCGGCAGGGCGTGCATGGCTAGGACTTGAGGCGTCAGGCGGATGCAGGCATGCCAGTTCCGGTAGTCGACCGGCATGTTGATACCGCCCGGATACCCGGCGGCGAGGACGGCGGCGGCGGCCTCGGCGGCGTGGCGGTCCGGGGCGAGGCGGCTGCGCACGACGCGCGCCGTCACGGAGTGCAGGGAATAGGTGTCCGGCCGATCCGGCGACGACGTCAGCAGGCTGCGGGCGCGGAGTTCGCGGAGCGAGGCGTCCACGCGCGCCGGATCGCGGCAGAAGCGCCAGACGCGCCATGGCGCGGCGCGGTTGCGCGATGAAAGCCAAGCGGACAGAGGCTTGGCGGCTGGTCCGGTGAAGGCGTCCGCCGTCAGAGCGTCCGGGTCCATCCAGCAGGCGAGGGCGAGAAGCCGCCGGGCGTCGCGGCTCGTCTCGCGGATCGACAGCCAGATGGCGGCGGCGGCGGCGTGCGGGTAGTCCGCCGCCTGCCCGTCGGGCAGCACGCGCTCGTCGAGCAGACGGTCGAGGCGCCGGCGGTAGTCGCGCGGCCGGGCCGATGGATGCAGCTTGAGCCAGTCGCCCGCCTGGACGAGCGCGAGCGGCAGCCGCCCGAGATCGTCCACCGCGAGGCGCCGGAGATCGGGGTCGTCCGCGGCGTGGCCGGAACGGGCCGACAGCAGCGCGACGGCGTCATCCTCGGACAGCAGGTCGAGCGCGCGCGGCTCGAACGCGTCGCCGGGCCAGTCGGGCGAGTTCGTCGTGACGATGACGCGGAGGTTCGGCCCCGTAGGCGCCCAGTCGGCGAGTTGGGTGCGGTCATGGACGTCGTCGAAGACGAGCAGGCGTTTCGTGCCCGGCGTGTCGCGGATGCGGTCCAGCGCGACGCCGGCGCGGAAGGCGGCGGAGCCTTTCGTCTCGTCCGCCCGCCCGAGGACGGAGACCGCGAGGTTCGTGAGCATGTCGGTCTCGGTGGCCGACGGGATCCAGTGGGCGATGCAGTCGGGGCCGAGATGCGCGCGGCGGTATTCGCGGGCGAGGGCCGTCTTGCCGAGACCCCGGCCGCCGTGGAGCACGACGATTGGCGGCGCCGAGCCGTCGGTCGGCGTGAGGGTGCGGTGAAGGTCCTCCAAGTCCCGGTCGCGGCCGACGGGCCGGATCTCGGCCGCCGCATCGCCCAACGGGAGTCTTTCGAGCCGGCGGCGGCGGCGCGCATCGGAGAGGCTGCGGAAACCGCCTCTCAGCCAGCCGACGAAAATGCCGGCGACCGTACCTATCGCGGCGATCTGCGCCCAGCCGGGCCAGTTAAGCACGTCGAGGATCGCCGCCACATCGACGTGCGGGGACCCCGCTGGGGCGAACGGCCCCGAGCCCTCGCCTGCAGAGGATGCGTCGAGATCGTCGGATGCCATCGTGTGCCCGCCCCCTTCCGGGGCAGGCTAGCGGAGGTTCCGCCCGCGCGGAACCGTCAGGCGGCTTCGGGGAGGCGGTCCCGGCCGTGGGGGGCGTCCCAGTCGATCACCGGGCCGGCGGGGATGATGCGGTGCGGGTTAATGCTCTCGTGGCTGTAGTGGTAGTGGCGGCGGATGTGGTCGAGGTTGACGGTGGCGCGGATCTCGGGGCGCTGGAACAGCTCGCGCGTCCAGGCCCAGAGGTTCGGGTGGTCCACCAGCCGGCGGATGTTGCACTTGAAGTGGCCGACATAGACCGGGTCGAAGCGGACCATGGTGGTGAAGAGGCGGATGTCGGCCTCGGTCAGGCGATCGCCCATCAGCCAGCGCGAGCCGGCGAGGCGGTCCTCGAGCCAGGCGAGGCTGTCGAAGAGGGGGTGGACGGCGTCCTCGTAGGCCGCCTGCGTCGTCGCGAAGCCGGCCTTGTAGACGCCGTTGTTGACGGTGTCGTAGATGCGGGCGTTGACGGGCTCGATCGCCTCGCGGAGGTCCTCCGGCCAGCAGTCGCCCGGCGCGACGCCGGGCAGGGCGTCGAAGGCCGAGTTCAGCATGCGGATGATCTCGGCGCTCTCGTTGGAGACGATGGTGCGGCGTTCCGTGTCCCAGAGGACCGGCACGGTGACGCGGCCGGAGGCCTTCGGGTCGGCCTCGAGATAGACCTCGCGGAGGAAGCGCTTGCCCATCAGCGCATCGCCGGTGCGGCCCCAGCCGGGGCCGGCGTCGGTCTGCTCGAAGGTCCAGCCGTCGTCCAGCATGTCGGGGTGGACGATGGAGACGCCGATGTGCGGCTCCAGCCGCTTCAGGGCGCGCAGGATCAGCGTGCGGTGCGCCCAGGGGCAGGCGTGCGAGACGTAGAGGTGGTAGCGGCCGGAGGCGGCGGGGAAGCCGCCCTCGCCGGAGGGGCCGGGAGCGCCGTCGGGCGTCACCCAACTGCGCCAGACGGAGTCCTGGCGGACGAACCTGCCGCCGCTCGACTTCGTGTCGATCCAGCCGGTGACCCATTCGCCGTCGACGAGCCGTCCCATGGCGCACCTCCTGCTTGACTTCCGGGGAGGTAGCGTCGCGCCGCGGCGGCGTCATCCCGCCGCGGGGTGCAAGGATCGTTCGCGGGTCGGAGACGACCGCGAGGCGGTCGCCCCCGGCGGGTCAGCGGGGCTGCTCGTCCTCGTCGTCCTCGTCCGAGGAGTGGCCGGGCAGGTTGAAGAGGTCGTCCGGGCTGCCGTAGCCGCCGCGCGGATCGGTCCGGTCCTCGGTCTCGACCAGCGAGAAGTTCTCGAGGCCCGCGACGCGCGAGGGGATGCGCGGCTCCGGCCGGGCGGCGAGGCTCTCGTCGGTGGACAGGAGGCTCATGCGCTCGTCGGCGCTCATCACGCCTTCCTGCTCCTTGGCCTTGCGCTCGGCCGCCTTGCGCACGGCCTCGTCGAGTTCGGTCTGGCTGCAGAGCCCCACGGCGACGGGATCGACCGGCGTGAGACTCTGGCTCTGCCAGTGGGAGCGGTCGCGGATCGACTGGATCGTCGGCTTGGTGGTGCCGACGAGCTTCATGATCTGGGTGTCGGTCAGCTCGGGGTGGTAGCGCACCAGCCAGGCGATCGAGGCCGGACGCTCCTGCCGCTTCGAGAGCGGCGTGTAGCGCGGCCCCTTGGAGCGGCGCGCCTCGCCCTCGGCGCCGATCGGCTTCTTGAGGCGCAGGCGCGTCGTCGGGTCGGCTTCGCAGCGCCGGATCTCCGCCGCGTCGAGCTGGTCGCCGGCGATCGGATCGGCGCCCTTGAGGCCCTGCGCCACCTCTCCGTCCGCGATCCCGTTCACCTCGAGCGTGTGCAGGCCGCAGAACTCGGCGATCTGGGTGAAGGTCAGCGTGGTGTTGTCGACCAGCCATACGGCGGTCGCCTTGGGCATAAGCGGCAGATCCTGGGACATGGCTCGGCTCCCTCTCGGAGGGCGGAAAAACACGGAACTTCCCGGGTTCGAAGAACCGCGGTGGCCGGGTGGCCGGGTATCGGCTTTCGAGGGGAAGTGCTGGGCATATAGGGCATGGCACGGCGCTTGGGAAGGCATGCCGCGCGCCGACGGATCCGGTCAGGCGAATATGCAACGCGAGGTTGCGTGGGGTTCATGGCTGTGGCACGACTGCCCCATTGAGTATCGGAACGGGACAGGCGCGAATGATGACGAAGGCGAGCGGGCCGGACGCGTCGACGGACCCCGAAAACGCTCAGGACGCCGAGGACCGCGAGGCCCTGCGCCGTTTTCTGGACTGGGCCGAACGCGAGGCCGCCGGTCAGGGACGCCGTGACGCCGCGATGCTTCTGGCCGCGGCGCGCCGCGCGCTGGAGTGAGCGAGGGCGCGCCGCGCGGGCCTCAGACCTCGAGGACGATCTTGCCCATGTGAGCCGAACTCTCCATCAGGGCGTGCGCCTCTGACGCCTTCTCCAGCGGGAAGGTGCTGTGGATCGTCGGGCCGACGCGTTTCGCGGCGAGCAGCGGCCAGACCTTCGCCTCGAGCTGGCGCGCCACCTCGGCCTTGAACTCGACCGAACGGGGGCGGAGCGTCGAGCCGGTGATCGTCAGCCGGCGCACCATGACCTGCGCGAAGTTGAGCGTGGCCTGCGGGCCGCCGAGGAAGGCGATCAGCGCGAGGCGGCCGTCGTTCGCGAGCGCGATCACGTCGCGCGGGATGTAGTCGCCGCCGACCATGTCGAGGATCAGGTCGACGCCGCGGCCGCCGGTGAGGGCCTTCGCCTCGGCGACGAAGTCCTGCTCCTTGTAGTTGATCGCGGCCTCGGCGCCCTGCTTGCGCGCGAATTCGGCCTTCTCGGCGGAGCCGACGGTGCAGAAGGCGCGGGCGCCGAAATGGCTGGCGAGCTGCAGCGCGGTGGCGCCGATGCCGGAGGAGCCGCCGTGGACGAGGAAGGTCTCCCCCGCCGTCAGGCCGCCGCGCATGAAGACGTTGATCCAGACGGTGAAGAAGGTCTCGGGCACCGCCGCGGCCTCGACCATGGAGAGGCCTTCGGGCACGGGCAGGGCGTGCTCGGCCGGGGTCACGCTGTACTCGGCGTAGCCGCCGCCGGGCAGCAGCGCGGTGACCGCGTCGCCCTCCTTCCAGCGGCTGACGCCCGCGCCGACGGCGGCGACGTGGCCCGCGGCCTCGAGGCCCGGCAGATCGGAGGCGCCCGGGGGCGGGTCGTAGGCGCCCGCGCGCTGCAGGCAGTCCGGACGGTTCACGCCCGCGGCGGCGGCGCGGATCAGGATCTCGCCGGCGCCGGGACGCGGGACCGGCCGCTCGGCCGGGGTCAGGACCTCGGGGCCGCCGGGCGAGGCGATCTCGACGACGCGCATGGTGGCGGGCAGGTCGGACATGGACGGCTTCCTCCTCTGTTGCGCGCGATTGTGTCGCGCCTGCCGGCGCCGAGGGCAAGGGGGCGCGCTCAGGGCGCGGGTGCGGGATCGGCGGAGGACGTCGCCGCGGGGCGGTAGGGCGCCGCCGGTGCGTCGGGGCGCGTGGAGTCCTGCCATTCCGCGAGCGCGCTCGCCGCGACGGCCTCGAGGTCTAGCGCCCGTTCGCGCGGACAGAACAGCGTCGCCTCGAACGCGAGCTTGGCGAGGTCGGTGGTGCCGAGGCGCACCCGGGGCGCGGTCCCGGGCAGGCGCACGCCGACGCGCTTCTCGATCACCGAGGCGTAGCGGGCGGCGAGCTCCTCGAACTCGGCCGCCGCTTCGGCGAGCCGGCGCTCCAGATGCGCGCGCACCGCCTCGGCATGGGGCAGCGGCTCGGCGTAGACGACGAACTCGTGGAACACGAAGCGCTTGCGGAAGCCGTGGTTGATGACGCGGCTGGTCAGGAACACGCTGTTGGGAAGCGTGATGGTGCGGCCGGTGTATTCGTAGCGCCGCGGGTTCACCTCGAGCAGCGTGGTGGAGAGGAAGGTCTGCTCGTAGACCTCGCCGGAGACGTCGCCGACCTCGATCCAGTCAGAGGTCTGGAACGCGCCCGAAATCGCGCGCAGCAGCGCGCCGGTGAGGCAGAGCAGCAGTTCCTTGGTGGCGATGACGACCGCGAGGGCGACGGCGGCGAGCGAGAGCGCGAAGTCGCGCGCCTCGGGCAGCCAGAGCACGCCGACGATGCCGATCAGCACGAGGAGCGAGCCGTTCCGCACCACGGCGATCCAGCGCCGCCGCTCGTCCGAGACGTAGTCGGCCTGGCCGCGGATCAGCCGGATGGCGGCCCAGCGCAGAAGCAGGATGCCGACCGCGAGCAGGACGGTGACGCCCGGCTTGGAGAGCGCGAGATCGGCGAGCGACCGGGCGAGATCGGCACGCACGCCGAAGCTCTCCGGGGTGGCGAGGGGATCCATGTCGGGCCTCGGATCAGGGCGGGCGGCGTCGGCGTCGAGGCCGACGCCGCGGGGCCGGCTGCGCCTGGCGGCGTCGGAGGGCGGGTCGGATCAGACGCCGGCCTCGGCGGCGATCTCCGCGCGGCTCTTGCGGGCGCGCTCGGTCGCCGACTTCAGCTGGCCGCAGGCGGCCATGATGTCCTGCCCGCGCGGCGTGCGGACCGGCGAGGCGTAGCCGGCGCGGTTCACGATCTCGGCGAAGCTCTCGATCCGCTCCCAGCTCGAGCGTGCATAGGGGGCGCCGGGCCAGGGGTTGAAGGGGATCAGGTTGATCTTGGCCGGGATGCCCGCGATCAGCTGCACGAGGCGCTTGGCGTCGGCGTCGGAGTCGTTGACGCCGTCGAGCATGACGTACTCGAAGGTGATGCGCTCGGCGTTGGAGAGGCGGGGATAGTCGCGGCAGGCCTGGAGCAGCGCCGCGAGGTTCCATTTGCGGTTGATGGGGACGAGTTCGTCACGCAGCTCGTCCCGCACCGCGTGCAGCGAGATGGCGAGGAGGCAGCCGATCTCCTCGCCCGCCCGCGCCATCGCCGGCACGACGCCGGAGGTCGAGAGCGTGATGCGGCGGCGCGAGAGCGAGAGGCCCTCGCCGTCCATCGCGATCCTCATGGCGTCGCGCACGTTCTCGAAGTTGTAGAGCGGCTCGCCCATGCCCATCAGCACGATGTTGGAGAGGAGGCGCCGGTCCGTCGGGCGGCCGCCGGGTTCGGGCCATTCGCCGAGGTCGTCGCGGCAGACGAGGATCTGCTGGACGATCTCCTCGGCCGTGAGGTTGCGCACCAGCTTCTGGGTGCCGGTGTGGCAGAAGGTGCAGGTGAGGGTGCAGCCGACCTGGGAGGAGACGCAGAGCGTGCCGCGGTCCTCCTCGGGGATGTAGACGGCCTCGACCTCGTGCCCGCCGGCGAGGCGGAGCAGGTATTTGCGCGTGCCGTCCTCTGAGACCTGGCGCTGCGTGATCTCCGGCCGGTCGAGGCGGAAGGCGGCGTCGAGATCGGCGCGGAACGCCTTGGAGAGGTCCGTCATCTCAGCGAAATCGGTGGCCCCGCGCTGGTAGAGCCACTTCCAGAGCTGGGCGGCGCGCATCCGGCGCTGCTTCTCCGGCACGCCGATGCCGGCCAGCGCCGCGTCGAGATCGGCGCGGGGCAGCCCGATCAGCGGACCCTTCGTCCCCGCGGCAGGGCGGGGGCTGAAGGCGGCGGGTTCGGGCCGCAGCGGGGTCGGCGCGGGCGCGGCGCGGTCGTCGGGCATCGGGAGCCTCCGGAACGGCGTCGCCCCCCGCAGGGCGCGGGGGGACGGTTGCAGCGGCATATAGCGAGGCGAGCCCGCCGGGGGAACCCGCGGGG
>JAWLFJ010000241.1:0-2828 GCA_041685625.1 Paracoccaceae bacterium
CAGGATGTTGTAGGCGGCTCCTTGGGCCGATCCGGCGAAGCAGGAGGCCAGCTTTGTGACGTCTTCGTCTGTCACCTCGAGGAGCTCGCGGACCGAGATTCGGCGTTCGGCTCCGCCGACTTCACCCCACCCCCCGCCAAGCCCGTGAGGGGCGTCATCGGCCTGGGCGCCTCCGATCCATCGGGTCCTGTCGGCGTTTCCGACTTTGACCACCGACGTGAGCGGGCCGCTCGGAACGACCTCGACTGGGCCGATCTCCTCTTCCTCCCCCGGCCTGGAGCGCCAGTTCCTGGCAACGAAGTCACGCCAGCCGTTCACGTCGAATCCGCAGAACTTCCTGGCCGTCATTCCGAGGCCTCGTAGATTTCGCTCTGCACGAAGTCGTGCACGGCGTCGAAACCTTTCGCAATGTCATCGCCGGCAGGGCCGAGCGCGATGGCCGTCACAGCCGCCTTGCCGCGAGTGACGCTCGCCGTCTCCGGCCGTCCCCGTGCGGGCGTCATGATGAGCCCATTCCGAAGCACCTCGGTCCGGGCCAGAGGTTGCATTTCGTGAAGAAGGGTCGCCGCCTCGGTGACGCAATCCTCAAGAACCAGCCGTCGCATCGCGTGGGGCGTCCAGACCGCAACGCGTCGAGGCAAATCCGTTCGGCTCGGGTCCGAGATCCGCAGCGCCACGTGAGCACGCGCGACGCTGAGCAGAGCTCCCGGTTTCTCGGGACGGGCTTGGACCTCCACGATACGGTTCGTCTCGCGGAGCCAGAAGACCGCGATCGGTCTGTCCTGATCGAACCAACGCCCCCCTGCCGCCTCCTCATTCCAGGAGATCGGGGACTGGGCGACCAGTTCCGCTTCGTCCATCTCATCGATGGCGAGGATGATCGCGAGGACGGCGAAATCGGTCCACGTCTCCGCCTGCCACGCCCACAGATCGTCTTCGGTCTTGCGCCGCAGCAGGAGCCGGAGCCAGCACTCGTGAACCTCCCGGTAGCTACGATCCTGCATCAGAACGTAGTTGGGGGTGATGCCGGCAGGTGCGATCGCGACCCCGAGATCGCCAAGCGTTCTCGCCAGGGTCCGGCAAGATTTCCGGAAGGCTTCGACCTGACCGTAGCGCGCGCTGGACTTCGCACGTGGATGCTCCCGAATCCATTGCCTTGCCGTATCGACGGCCAGGCGCGCGTAGGCGTGAAGCACCCGGTTTTCCAGGGTGTCGAAGTTCTCCCGCCGCACGGTGGCGAGGATCCGCTGCGATGATCCTGCCTGCTCCGGAATGTTGCGGCCGGGTTGCCGGCTGAGCCAGACCATGGAGGCGCGGTCCATCTCCTGAACACGATCAAGAGGGGTCAGCTCCCGGTGCCTACGCAGAACCCGTCGCACCCGTTTCTCGAGGTCTCGAAGTACGGGCTGCATCCGCCGCGATTGCCGGACGATTTCGGACATCTTCGGGTCGGCCTCGTTCTCGGCGCGCTTCCACGCCTCGCGCAGGCGCCCCCACATAGCGCTTGGGTCTTCGAGCGCTTCCTCCAGCTCGTGGATCCGGGCGAGGACCTCGTTCATGTGCTGAAGGGCGGCTACCCCCTCTTCCTCGGCTTCCGTCACCGGGTCGTGGCCGAACCGGGGGCGCACCGGGAAACCCTCGCGCTCGGGGGCCAGGGCATGGTCGCGCTTGGGATAGGGGATCAGCGCCAGACCCATGGGCGTGTCCCTCACCACGCCACTGAGAAGCGTCGTGTATTCCAGGCCGCGCGGGGCCTGCCCCTGGAATTCGCCGAGTAGGCAATCGTCCGGCCCGAACGCCGCGTCGTCTCCCATTGACCGCGCAGACCACGGTCGCGTTATCAGCCGCATCAGCGCGAGACCCCTCTCCACACGAACTGACCCGTGGCCTCGGACAATCGCACGGACTCGTCGATCGCCTCGGCCAGAGCGGCATCGCCAAGGTCGCGCTCGACGAAGGTCATCAAGTTGGAGAATTGCGGACCCGCCATGTCCACCTCGACGCCACGGAGCTTAGGCAGCAGCCGCATCTCGACCTGGTCGGCCAACGCGTCGTCGACTCCGCGCGCCCCCTCGACCTCGGGGTAGTTCGCCGCGTAGGCCGTGATCGCCCTGCCAAGGCGATGTCCGAAGGGCCGCTGGAACTCGCGCATTAAGTCGACCATCTGCTCGACCCGTCCCGTCACCCGCGCGTCCCCGTCGACATGGGCGCTTGAACGGCCCCACCTGTTCCAGGTTTCTCGCGACAGGGCCTTGGTCGGTTCGACGTCACCTTCCGCCTGACCATCCTTGATCTTCTTCGGCGCCGCGAAGCGGAGGATGTTCGCGCGGTCGACGACCTTGTCGGACAGGGACTGGGTGCTTTCGTCCTCGTTCATAGTGCCCGCGAATAGAAGGTTGTAGCCAGGGAAAATCCGGGGTGGCGTCTGCATGTTCGGGATTTCGAGCTCAATCTCGGCGTCCTTGCGCTCGTTCGCTTCGCCGACATCGCTCGGGCGCGGACGACTTTCGAGGCGGCTCAGGAAATCCGAAAAGTAGTATTCGACCCGGGCGAGGTTCATCTCGTCCAGAAGGATCATCATCATGCGGTCCCGGTCCGCTTCTTCATTGTGGAGTTCATCCACCGCCCAAAGCGCGCGCGCCATGTCCGTGGGCCGGAACTTGCGTTCGATGTAGTTGTAGAACCCCATGAGGTCCTGCGGGCTGTCCCAGCGCGGCTGAACCGGCACTTGGAGAAAGCCGATCCCCATTCCGGCGGCGTATTGCCTTGGCAACTGGCTTTTCCCCGTCCCGGAGATGCCGGCGAGCACGGCCATCTGCGTCGTCTCG
>JAWLFJ010000022.1:0-42349 GCA_041685625.1 Paracoccaceae bacterium
GGGGGTGTCTCCCCCCCGTGGCCGGCGGCGGGAGGGCCGCCCCCCCCGCGGCCCTTACGATGCGCCCGAAAACCGCGTCAGGGAGGACGACCCCGCCATGAGCTTCCAACCGCCCCGTTCCGACTGGATGAGCGACGAGCACGCCGCGCTCGAGGATCTCACCACGAAGTTCATCCGCGAGAAGTGGTCCAAGCACTTCGAGCGCTGGCGCAAGGCCGGCAAGATGGACCGGGAGGCCTGGAACGAGGCGGGCGAGGCCGGCCTGCTCTGCGCCTCGATCCCCGAGGAATGGGGCGGCGCCGGCGGCGACTTCGGCCACGAGGCGCTGCTCAACATGATTCCGCCGCGCCTGAACTTCGCGTCCTGGGGCAACGGCGTGCATTCCGGCATCGTCGCCCACTACGTCCTCGCCTACGGCACCGAGGAGCAGAAGAGGCGCTGGCTGCCGAAGATGGCCACCGGCGAGCTCATCGGCGCCCTCGCCATGACCGAGCCCGCCACCGGCTCCGACGTGCAGCGCATCCGCACCAAGGCGGTCAAGGACGGCAACGTCTATCGCGTCTCCGGCTCCAAGACCTTCATCACCAACGGCCAGCACGCCGACCTGATCCTCGTCGCCTGCAAGACCGATCCCAACGAAGGCGCCAAGGGCATCTCCCTGATCGCGGTGGAGACGGAAGGCGCCGAGGGCTTCCGCCGCGGCCGCAACCTCGAGAAGGCGGGCCTGCACGCCGCCGACACCTCCGAGCTGTTCTTCGACGAAGTCCCCGTCCCGCCCGAGAACCTGCTCGGCGGCGAGGAGAACAAGGGCTTCTACCAGATGATGATGCAGCTCCCGCAGGAGCGGCTGATCATCGGCTGCGGCGCCGTCGGCGCGATGGAGGGCGCCGTCGCGCTGGCCATCGACTACGCCAAGGAGCGCGAGGCCTTCGGCAAGCCGATCATCGAGAAGCAGACGCTGGCCCACCGCCTCGCCGCCGCCAAGACCGACACCACCGTCGCCCGCGCCTATCTCGACCACTGCATCCGCAAGCATCTCCGCGGCGAACTGACGGCCGAGGAAGGCGCGATGGCGAAGTACTGGCTCACCGATCTCCAGTGCAAGGTGATCGACGAGTGCCTCCAGGTCTTCGGCGGCTACGGCTACATGATGGAATACCCCATCGCCGAGATGTGGCAGGACGCCCGCGTGCAGCGCATCTACGGCGGCACCAACGAGATCATGAAGGAGATCATCGCCCGCGGCCTCTGACGCGGCGATCCCTTCGACCTCCGCCTCGCGGCGGCTCCAGAAACCACCCCGCGCCCGAAGAAGGCGCGAAGGAGGATCCAGAATGGCGAAATATCGTCTCCACTGCTTCGGCGCCTCGGGCAACGCCTACAAGGACGCCCTCTATCTCGAGCTCGCGGGCTGCGACTGGGAACCGGTGAACGTGAAGTTCTTCGCCGGCCAGCACCGCACCCCCGAATTCGCGCAGATCAACGAGATGGCGCAGGTGCCGGTGTTCGAGCACGGCGACGTCGTCCTCTCGCAGTCCGGCCTGATCCTCGAATACCTCGTGGAGCAGGAAGGGAAGTTCGGCTGGTCCTCGTCCGAGGAGCGGCGCGAGGTCATGCGCTGGCTGCTCTGGGACAACTACAGCTTCACCAGCACCCTCGCCCCGCTGCGCTTCCTCGCTCACTTCATGCCCGAGGAGAAGCGCAACCCGGACGTGATCGCCTTCCTGCAGGGCCGCATGAAGGCGGCGCTGAAGGTGCTGAACGCCCGGCTCGAGGGCCGCGACTTCGTCGCCACCCCCGGCCTCTCCATCGCGGACCTCTCGATCGTCGGCTACCTCTACTACGGCGAGGAGCTGCCCTTCGACCTCGGCGAATACCCGAACGTCGTCGCGCTGACCGAGCGCATCGCCGCGATGCCCGGCTTCAAGGGGCCGTACGAGCTGATGCCCGACGGCCGCTGAGGCCGCCCTTCGCCGCGCGTCGCCCCCGGGGCGGCGCGCACGCCGCCACCGCGCCCGCCGAAAGTCCGCCCAGCCATGTTCGAATTCATCATCGAGCTCGTCGGCCTGTTCTCCGCCGCCGTCGCCTCCCGCCTCTTCTGGCTGCGCCGCGACGAATGGCAGCCCGCCGAGGGCGAAACGCCCGGCCCCCTCGCCAAGGCTCGCCTCGGCATCGACGCCGTGATGGTCGCCGCCTGGCTCGCCCTGATCGTCTATTCCAAATGGGTGATGATCTGGTGGCTCGCCGGCGCGGTCATCCTCGTCTTCACGACCGCGGCCTGGGTCGGCATCACGTCGCGCAGCCGTGATCAGTTCGAGCCCGCGGGACCGGTGTTCTCCCTCATCACCATCGCCTGCGCGCTGTATCTCTGGCTCGCCTGACCGCCGACGGCCGCGCCCGCCGCCCTCCGCGCCCGGCCCGCCGGGCGACCGCCCTTCAAGGGAGCCTCGCCATGACCGACGCCTACATCTTCGACGCCGTCCGCACCCCCCGCGGCAAGGGCCGCGCCGACGGCGGCCTGCACGAGGTCACCTCGGTGCGCCTCTCGGCCGAGGTCCTCGACGAGATCGCCCGCCGCAACGCCCTCGACACCCGCCACGTCGACGACGTGATCTGGGGCAACGCCACCCAGGTCGCCGAGCAGGGCGCCTGCCTCGCCCGCTCCGCCGTGCTCTACTCCCGCTATGACGAGTCCGTCCCCGGCCTCTCCATCAACCGCTTCTGCGCCAGCGGGATGGAGGCCGTGAACCTCGCCGCCAACCAGGTGAAGGGCGGCGCCGGGGAGCTCTACGTCGCCGGCGGCGTCGAGATGATGAGCCGCGTTCCCATGGGCTCCGACGGCGCCGCCATCGCCGCCGACCCCACCCTCGCCTTCCGCGGCTACTTCGTGCCCCAGGGCGTCGGCGCCGACGTCATCGCCACCCGCTACGGCTTCTCCCGCGACGACTGCGACGCCTACGCGGTCGAGAGCCAGAAGCGCGCCGCGCAGGCCTGGGAGGAAGGCCGTTTCGCGAAATCCGTGATGACGGTGCGCGACCAGAACGGCCTCGCCATCCTCGACCGCGACGAGCACATGCGCCCCGAGACCGACATGCAGTCCCTCGGCGCCCTCAAGCCCAGCTTCAAGGACCTCGGCGAGACGATGCCCGGCTTCGACAAGGTCGCGATCCTGAAATACCCCGAGCTCGAGCGCGTGACCCACGTCCATCACGCCGGCAACTCCTCCGGCATCGTCGACGGCGCCGCCGCCGTCCTCGTCGGCTCGAAGGAAGCGGGCGAGCGCCTCGGCCTCAAGCCCCGCGCCCGCATCCGCGCCACCGCCAAGATCGGCACCGACCCCACGATGATGCTCACCGGCCCCGTCCCCGTGACCGAGCGCGTCCTGAAGGCCGCCCGCATGGGGATCGGCGACATCGACGTCTGCGAGGTGAACGAGGCGTTCTCCGCCGTGGTGCTGCGCTTCATGCAGCATTTCGACGTCGACCACGCCAGGGTGAACCCCAACGGCGGCGCCATCGCCCTCGGCCACCCGCTCGGCGCCACCGGGGCGATCATCGTCGGCGCCGCCCTCGACGAGCTGGAGCGCAGCGGCAAGGAGACCGCCCTCGCCACGCTCTGCGTCGCCTCCGGCATGGGCGCGGCCACCGTGCTCGAACGGGTCGGCTGATCTTGCCGTCGACCCCGCAGGCGTTTTTCGAGCGTCTCCGCGCGGCGCACGACGCCGCCGACGCGGAGACCTATGTCGACTGCTTCGAGCTGCCCTCCGTCGCCTACGTGGAGGCGGGGCCGCAGATCCTGCGCGAGGAGGAGGATCTGCACGCCCGCCTCGCCGCCCTCGCCCCGGCGCTGCGCGACCTCGGCGTCGAGGGGCACGCCGTGGAATTCCGCTCGATCCGCCCCTACGCCGCCCATCTCGTCACCGTGCGCGCCGCGATCCGGTTCCACCTCGAGGGCGGGCTGGAGACCGACGAGCGCGAGGAGTTCTGGGTGCTGCGCGAGCGCGGCGGCGTCCTGCGCCTCTGCTGCACCGTCAACTCCACCGCCGGCAACCTGCTCGACCGGCCGGAGGCCGAGATCCCTTCCGATGCGGCGGACGGGGCGCGGGGCGTCGAGAGCGGGCGTCCCCTGCTCGACGAGATGCAGGCGACCTTCAACCGCCGCGACGCCCGCGCCCACGCCGCCCTGCTCGACACGACGTTCGTGCGCATCGGCGACATGCGGTCGGACGTCACCGAACGGCGCGAGGGCCGCATCGCCCTCTCCAAGCGCTTCTTCGCGGCGGTGGACCGCGCCGGCATCGCCGGCATGCGCATGACGGCGCTGGCCGAACGGCCCTACGGCCGCGACTACGCGCTGATGCGCGTCGAGGTCGTCGTGGTCCACCAGGACGGCCGCCGCGCCGATCCCTTCGAGGAACTCTGGGTGATGCGGCAGGTCGACGGCCATCTGCGCCTCGCCGCCATCGTGAACCCCTTCGCCCCCCGCTTCCTGTCCGACGACCGCCCCCTGAGGAGACCGTCATGACCGAGATCTTCCGCACCGAGACCGATTCCGACGGCGTCGCGGTCCTCGCCTGGGACCTTCCCGGCCGCTCGATGAACGTGATGACCCTCGACGGTCTGCAGCAGCTCTCGGACGCGGTCGACCGCCTGCTCGTCGACGACGCGGTGAAGGGGATCGTCCTGACCTCCGCCAAGCCCGACTTCGCCGGCGGCATGGACCTGAACGTCCTCGCCCGCATGAAGGAGGGCGCCGGCGACGACCCGGCCCGCGGCCTCTTCGACGGCGTGATGCGGATTCACGACCTCCTGCGCCGGATCGAGCTCGCCGGCATGGACTTCAAGACCAAGAAGGGCGGAAAGCCGATCGTCTGGGCCTCCCCCGGCACCGCCGCCGGCATCGGGCTCGAACTCGGCCTCGCCTGCCACCGCCGCATCGCCGCGGACGCTCCCAAGGCCAAGATCGGCCTGCCTGAGATCATGGTCGGCCTCTTCCCCGGCGCCGGGGGCACCACGCGCGTCGCCCGGATGCTCGGCGCGATGGCCGCCGCGCCCTTCCTCCTCGAAGGCCGCATGGTCGACCCGCAGCGCGCGAAATCCGCCGGCCTGATCGACGAGGTCGTCCCCGCCGACGAGCTTCTCGCCCGCGCCAAGGCCTGGGTGCTGGAGGCGAAGGACGACGACCTCGTGAAGCCCTGGGACCGCAAGGGCTACAGGTTCCCCGGCGGCGCGCCCTACCACCCCGCCGGCTTCCAGACCTTCGTCGGCGCCAACGCCATGGTCCACGGCCGCACCCAGGGCGTCTATCCCGCCGCCAAGGCTCTGCTCGCCGCCGTCTACGAAGGCGCGATGGTGGATTTCGACACCGCCACCCGGATCGAGGCGCGCTGGTTCGTCAACGTCCTGATGAACCCCTCCTCCGCCGCGATGATCCGCTCCCTCTTCGTCAACAAGGAGGCGCTGGAGAAGGGCGCCGTCCGCCCGGCGGACGTCCCCGACGCCCGCGTCAGGAAGCTCGGCGTCCTCGGCGGCGGCGGCTTCATGGGCGCCGGCATCGGCTACGTCGCCGCGAACGCCGGCATCGAGGTCGTGCTGCTCGACCGCGACGCGGAGAGCGCCGGCAAGGGCGTGGAGCATGTCGAGAGCCTGCTCGACGAGGGGATCAAGAAAAAGAAGGCGACCGAGGCGAAGAAGGCCGAGACCCTCGGCCGCGTCGTCGCGACGGACGACTACACCGCCCTCCAGGGCTGCGACCTCGTGATCGAGGCGGTGTTCGAGGATCCCGGCGTCAAGAAGACGGTGACCGAGGCCGCGGCGCAGCACATGCCGGCGGACGCGATCTTCGCGTCCAACACCTCCACCCTGCCGATCACGGACCTCGCGAAGAACTTCCCCGACGCCGGCCGCTTCATCGGCATCCACTTCTTCTCGCCGGTCCACAAGATGATGCTGGTGGAGATCATCAAGGGCGAGGAGACCGCCGACCCCGCCGTCGCCAAAGCGCTCGACTTCGTGCGCCAGATCCGCAAGACGCCGATCGTCGTCAACGACGCGCGGTTCTTCTACGCCAACCGCTGCATCATCCCCTACATCAACGAAGGCGTGCGGATGCTGACCGAGGGCGTCGAGCCCGCGCTGATCGAGAACTGCGCCAAGCGCATGGGCATGCCCCTCGGCCCGCTTCAGCTGACGGACGAGACCGCGCTCGACCTCGGCCAGAAGATCGCCAAGGCGACGAAGGCCGCGCTCGGCGACGCCTATCCCGACACGCCCTCCGACGCCGTGCTCGACTGGATGGTCGCCGAAGGCCGCCTCGGCCGGAAGGCGAAGGCCGGCTTCTACGCCTACGACGAGAAGGGCAAGCGCCAGGGGATCTGGCCCGGCCTGCGCGAGAAGTACCCGCCCCGCGCCGACCAGCCCGACGCCGCCGAGGTGGAGCATCGCCTGATGATGGCCCAGGCGCTCGAGGCCGCCCGCGCCCTCGAGGAAGGCGTCCTCATGGACGTGCGCGAAGGCGACGTCGGCGCGATCCTCGGCTGGGGCTTCGCGCCGTGGTCGGGTGGCCCGCTGAGCTGGTTCGACATGCTGGGCGCCGAGGCGGTGGTCGCGATCTGCGACGGCCTCGCGGAGCGCCACGGCGACCGCTTCGCCCCGCCGAAGCTGCTGCGGGAGATGGCGAGGAACGGCGAGACCTTCTACGGCCGCTTCGCCCCGGCCGAGCCCGCCGCCGCCTGAGCGCGCCTAGGGGGACTGGGTGGGGTGGGTGTCCCCACCCACCCACCCCGCCCCCTCCGGCGCGTCGCGACCCCGCAGCGGCGTCAGGACGCCGTTCAACCCGTCATGCTGTCGTCTCCCCGCCCTCGGCTCCGTCCGCGGGCTTGACCCCGCGCCCCGCCCCGCCCATGTCCGTCCCTGCCGCCGACGCCGTCGGCACGAAAGCGGCACGCGGTCGGCATGCAGGACCGACCGGAAGCCGACGGCCGCGACACGAAAGGCCGACGAAAGGCCGACGCAGGGCCGACGATGTACGGACGAACGTCCGACGTCCGCCGCACGCCGGCGGCACCAATACGGCACCGGTTTCGCCCCGGAATCGCCCCGATCCGCTCCTAGGTGGCACAGATGATCAAGCGCCTCGCCCCCCTCGCCTTCGCCGCCCTGGCCGCCTTCGCGGCCCCGGCCCCCGCCCAGGACGCGCGCGACCTCGCCCGCGTCTCGGCCTATCTCAACGCCCTCGACACCGCCGTGGGCGACTTCGTGCAGATCGCCCCGAACGGAGAGACCTCGGACGGCCGCTTCTACATCGACCGTCCCGGCAAGATCCGATTCGAATACACGCCCCCGAATCCCGCCCTCGTCGTCTCCGACGGAACCTGGGTCGTGGTCTACGATCTGCGCGACTGTTCCAAGCAGACCGCCCCGCTCTCCTCGACCCCGCTGGAACTGCTGCTGCGCGAGCGGGTCAATCTCCGCGAGGACGACGCGGTCACGGGGATCGAACGCCGCCCCGGCCAGATGCGCGTCACCGCGGTCGATCCGGACGACCCCCAGCGCGGCTCGATCACGCTGATCTTCAACGAGAATCCGCTGGAGCTGCGGCAGTGGGTCATCACCGACGCGGAGGGGCGCGAGACCACCGTCGCGCTCTCCTCGATCCGGCGCGACGTCGACGTCGAGATCGGCAAGTTCCTGCCGACCAACATCGACGTGGTGGAATGCGGCGCCTGATCGGCGCCGCTCAGGCCAGTTCCACGAAGACCGGCGCGTGGTCGGAGGGTCTCTCCCAGCCCCGCGCCGCCTTCAGGATCCGCGCGCCGCGCGTCTCGATCCCCGGCGTGGTCCAGACATGGTCCAGCCGCCGCCCACGGTCCGCCGCCGCCCAGTCCTTCGCCCGGTAGCTCCACCAGCTGAACAGCGGCCCCTCCGGCAGATGCCGCCGCACCGCGTCGACCCAGCCTCCCGCCGTCTGCGCCGCGACGAGCGCCTCCGTCTCCACCGGCGTGTGGGAGACCACCTTCAGCATCTGCACATGGGACCAGACGTCGTCCTGCCGCGGCGCGATGTTGAGATCCCCCACCAGCACCTCGCGTCCGCCCGGCGCGCCCAGCCTGCCGCGGATCTCCTCGACGAAGTCGAGCTTGTGGCGGAACTTGACGTTCGCCTCCGGGTCCGGCACGTCGCCGCCCGCGGGAACGTAGAGATTGTGCACCAGCGTCCCGTCCTCCAGCCGTCCCGCGACGTGGCGCGCGTCTCCCTTGGCGCAGAAGTCCAGGCTGCCGGCGTCCTCCATCGGCACGCGCGAGAGGATGGCGACGCCGTTGTAGCCCTTCTCCCCCCGCGCCAGGCGCCAGCGATAGCCGAGCGCCTCGAACCCCTCGGTCGGGATCTTCTCGACCGGCGACTTGGTCTCCTGCAGGCAGAGGACGTCCGGCCCCTCCGTCTCCATCAGCCGGCGCACCAGCCCCTCGCGCAGGCGCACGGAGTTGATGTTCCAGGTGCAGACGGTCAGAGCCATGGGGGCCTCCGGAGGCGGGGAATAGCGGGGAGGGCGCAGCTTACAGCCGCCGCCCGTCCCCGCAACGCCCTCCTGATAAGGAAAGCGCCCGACGGGAGGGGAGCCGCCGGGCGCCACCCAGTCCGGACGTACAGCTGCCGTGAGGGGGGAGCGGCAGCCTCGCCTCGGCGGGTTGACAGGGATATTGGTCCATCTGGACGGACATTCAACCCGGCGCCGGCACGTTCCACATCGAAACTTCCGGCACTCCCGAAGCCGTGATCCGGCGCTCAGAGCACCAGGCGATAGCCGCCCTGCTCCGTCACCAGCAGCCGCGCCTCCGAGGGGTTCGGCTCGATCTTCTGGCGCAATCGGTAGATGTGGGTCTCCAGCGTGTGCGTCGTCACGCCGGCGTTGTAGCCCCAGACCTCGTGCAGCAGCACGTCCCGCGGCACGACCTGGTCGTTGGCGCGGTAGAGGAACTTGAGGATGTTGGTCTCCTTCTCCGTCAGCCGGATCTTCCGGTCGTCCTCGTCCACCAGCATCTTCACGGCAGGCTTGAAGGTGTAGGGGCCGATGGCGAAGATCGCGTCCTCCGACTGCTCGTGCTGGCGCAGCTGCGCGCGGATCCGGGCCAGCAGAACCGGGAACTTGAAGGGCTTGGCGACGTAGTCGTTCGCCCCGGCGTCGAGGCCGAGGATGGTGTCCGAATCCGTCGCGTGTCCCGTCAGCATCAATATGGGGCACTTGACGCCCTGCTTGCGCATCAGCCGGCAGACCTCGCGCCCGTCCATGTCCGGCAGTCCGACGTCGAGGATGACGAGGTCGTGGATCGCGCCCTTGGCCTTCTCGATGCCGGCGGCGCCGGTCTCGGCCTCGAAGACGTCGTAGTCCTCGGTCAGCACCAGCTGATCGGCGAGCGCGTCGCGGAGGTCGGGGTCGTCGTCGACGAGGAGGATCTTCTTGAGCGCGGCCATGATCGTCTTCTCCCACGCGGTTCGGGTTTCGCCGACATCTGGCGTGGCGGCACGGCGGGAGGAAGCGTTCGTGTGGCGCCTTCACGGACACGTCAGCGCGGCGGGCGGATTGTTTCACGCCGCGCGGCGCCCGGCAGGGGGCCCGCGGTTTGCATCGCGCCCACCAGCGGTTATCTCCCACGGGCGCTCCGACGGCCGGGCGCGACCTTGGGAGAGCGGCCGATGGCCCTGCGCCTCACCATCCTCGAGACCGCGGCCCGCGCCCGGGCCGAGCTTCGCATCGGCGCCGCCGTCGTCCTGATGCGCGGCGAATCCGGCGCGCTGGTCGGCGCGGCCGAGACGCTGACTGCGGATCGCCTCGCGGCGCTCCGGGCCGCCGGACCGGCGGACCTGACGGTCACCGGCCGCCGGGCCGAAACACTCAAGGCCCGCGCCTACGACGGCGACGTCGCGCGGATCGAGCTGGAGGCGGATTTCGGCGCCGAGCGCATCCGTGCCGCAGCCGATCCCGCGCAGGATCTCGCGACGCCGATGAAGGGTCCGTTCCGCACCCGCCGGGGCGGCGACGCCGGTCTTCATCGGGCGGCCGTCCGGCTCGCGAAACAGGCGCATCTGCTCCCGGCGGCGCTCCTCGCGGCCCTGCCGTCGCGCGCGGCGGCCGAGGCGCTCGCGGCGCGCGAGGGGCTGACGGCGCTCGACGCCGACGCCTGGCTCGCGGCCGAGGCGGAGGCGGTGGAGATGCGCCCCGTCTCCGCCGCCCGCGTGCCGATCCGCGCCGCCGCCGCCACTCGCGTCCACGTCTTCCGCCCCGGCGACGGGACCGAGGAGCACTACGCCGTCGAGATCGGCTCGCCGGACCGCTCGACGCCCGTGCTGGCGCGACTGCATTCGGCCTGTTTCACCGGCGACGTCCTCGGCAGCCTGAAATGCGACTGCGGGCCCCAGCTCGGCGGCGCGCTGGCGGCGATGGGCGCGGCGGGGGCCGGCGTCCTGCTCTACCTCAACCAGGAGGGGCGTGGAATCGGCCTCGCCAACAAGATGCGGGCCTATTCGCTGCAGGATCAGGGTTTCGACACGGTCGAGGCGAACCACCGCCTCGGCTTCGAGGACGACGAGCGGGATTTCCGCATCGGCGCCACCATCCTTGGCCGGCTCGGCTTCACCTCGGTCCGGCTGCTCACCAACAACCCGCGCAAGGTGGGCATGATGGCGAATTCCGGAGTCTCGGTGGCGGAACGGGTGCCGCTGGTGGTGGGCGAGACGCCCGAGAACGCCCGGTACCTCGCGACGAAGGCGGCCAAGAGCGGCCACCTGCTGTGACCTTTTCGCCTCTCTGACGCGGCGTCCGCGCCACGTCCGTTCAACCGTAGTCGCGTTCCCCGAACAGGGCGGAGCCGACGCGCACATGGGTCGCGCCGAAGGCGACGGCGGCCTCGAAATCGGCCGACATGCCCATCGACAGCCCGGAGAGCCCGTTGCGTTCGGCCAGCCGGGCGAGCAGCGCGAAGTGGAGCGAAGGCTCCTCGTCCACCGGCGGGATGCACATCAGCCCCTCGACCCGGAGCCCCAACGGACCGCGGCACTCCTCCAGGAAGGCGTCGAGGTCCGCCGGGGCGACGCCCGCCTTCTGCGGCTCCTCCCCGGTGTTCACCTGCACGAACAGGCGCGGACAGGCGCCGCGGGCTTCGGCGGCCTCGGCCAGCTTGCGGGCGAGCTTCGGTCGGTCGACGGTCTGGATGACGTCGAAGAGGTCGAGCGCCCTGGCGACCTTGTTGGTCTGCAGCGGGCCGACGAGATGGAGTTCCAGATCGTCGAAGCGCGCGCGACGCGGGGTCCAGCGCTCGTCCGCTTCCTGCACACGGTTCTCGCCGAAGACCCGATGCCCGGCGGCCAGCACGGCCTCCACCCGGTCTTCGGGCTGCACCTTGGAGACGGCGACGAGGGTGACGGAGCCGGAGGGCCGTCCGGCGGCGGCTTCGGCGGCGGCGAGTCGGTCTCTGACGTCCTGCAGGCTCATGCCCGAGGTCATCGCGCAGACCGCCGCAAAAGGAAAGGGCGGGGCGGACCCTCGGTCCGCCCCGCCCCCGTGTCGTGAGGTTCCGATCAGAAGGACAGGGTGACCCAGCCCATCGCGCCGGCGCCCTCGCCGAGGTCGTCGGCGTCGGCCCACTCGAAGCCGACCGAGGTGGTCACGCCCGGGGCGAGCGCATAGCCCACCGCAGCGCCGATCTTCTGCGAGTCGTTGTTCGTGCCGGACACGTCGTAGCCGAGCGAGTAGCCGACGACCGCGCTCCACGGGCCGGTCTCGTAGCCGCCGTTGATGACCCACTCGCCATCGTCGGAAGCGAGGCCGACGCCGTCGGCGTAGAGGCCGCCGAGCGTGAAGCCCGCGTAGTCGAGACGCGCACCGACGGACCAGCCGTCGTCATCGACGCCCGCGGGAAGGCCGCTGTTCACGTAGTCGTAGCCACCCGAGAGGGTGACGCCGATGCCCTGGAAGTCCTGGTTGAAGTTCAGGCCGAAGGACAGGACGTCGTTGCCGCGACCGGTGGTCTGGGCGCTGGTCGCCATGACGTTGGTGTCGTTGCCGCCATCGACGCCGCCCGCCGGGTGGTAGGACACGCCGCCGATGAAGCCGGCGATGGTCGGCGTGTAGTACTGGATACCCACCGTATCCGAGAAGCGGTTGTTGGTGAGGTAGGACCCCGGCACGTTCGACTCGCCGAAATCGTCGTACCAGCCGATCTTGGCGCCGGCCGAGAAGATCGGACCGGTGGCGAGGTTGTAGGAGGCGTGGTCGTCGCCGCCGATCCGGACGCGACCGAAGGCGCCGCCGACCTCGACCCAGTTCTCGTCGATCTGGTCGCCCGAGGTGAAGGCCTCGAGCTCGACCTGGCCCCGGAAGGTCAGGCCGTTGTCGGAGGTGCCGCGGGCGCTGAAGTGGATTTCGCCGTCGCGCATGACGCCGATGTCCTCGTCGGTGCCCTTGCGGTCGACGTAGCCGATGCCCGCGTGCATGTAGCCGCTGACGGAGGCGGTGACGGGGTCGGCGGCCTGCGCCGCGCCGGCGACGAGGCCGGCTGCCACGAACGCGGTCGTGGCGAAGAGAGCGTTCTTCATGATCGTCCCTCGCTTTTCTTTAGGGTGCGATGCCTGCCTCCGATCGGATCGTCCCCCGGAGGTCAGCGTCTTTTCATCAAATCAGGGCTCGCACGGTCAACCGGATTCGCCCGGGGGGTGCGGGTGACACCCCGCCTGTGACGGAGACGACACAAGCGGCTCGGCGTCCACGAACGCCCCGTCGGCCTTCGTCTTTCGCGAACCTCCGGGTCGTCCGTCCCCCGGCGTTGCGGTCCGCGCCGCGCTGTGGCACGCGAAGTCCGGGCGCCCGAGGCGGCGCCGGACGCGACGCGGGACGGAGGCGCCAGGGTGTCGGATCACGAGGACTGGAAGAGACGGGCCCGGCGCCTGGCGCTCGCGGCGGCCGGCGCGGCGCTGCTCGCGGGCTGCGGCCTCGCCAGCGGGGAACAGCGAGAGCCGCAGGTCGACCCCGAGGAGGCCGACATGACGCGGGATCGCCGGGCCTCAAGCCTCGGTGACCTCGTGGTGTTCAACCGCGAAGGCGGTCCGGCCGGTCAGAACCTTCCGGTCAACGAGCATCTCTGGCGCGCCTCGCTCGACACGCTGCGGTTCCTCCCGCTCGCCTCGACCGACCCGTTCTCCGGCGTGATCGCGACGGACTGGGCGAGCAACCCGGACAGCCCGGACGAGCGCTACAAGGTCACCGTCTACGTCACCGAGCCGGCGCTCGCCGCGCGGGCGCTGAACGTCGCGGTGTTCCGCGAGCGGCGCGTGGACGACGCCTGGACGCCCTCGCCGGTCAGCGACTCGACCCCCCGGCGCCTCGAGGACGCGATTCTCACCCGTGCGAGGCAGATGCGGGTCGCCGAGCTGGAAGAGGCCGAGACGGGGTGAGCCCGCCGCGCGCGCATTGAAAAGCGCCCGGCCGCGGTCTAGGACCGCGACCGGGCGGCGCCGCATGGGCGCGCCGCAGGGCAGCGGCCGAGGGCAGGGATGACGCGCTACGATCACCGATCGGCGGAACCGAAATGGCGGGCCGCCTGGTCCGAGGCCGGGCTGTTTCGTTCGGAGATCGACCGCGCCCGCCCGAAGTACTACGTGCTCGAGATGTTCCCCTATCCCTCGGGGCGCATCCATATCGGGCATGTCCGCAACTACGTGATGGGCGACGTCGTCGCGCGCTACAAGATGGCGCGCGGCTTCAACGTCCTGCACCCGATGGGCTGGGACGCCTTCGGCATGCCGGCCGAGAACGCGGCGATGGAGCGGGGGATCCACCCGCGCGACTGGACCTACGACAACATCCGCGTGATGAAGGAGCAGCTGGAGCCGATGGGCCTCAGCCTCGATTGGTCGCGGGAATTCGCCACCTGCGACGAGGACTACCAGAAGGCGCAGCAGGCGCTGTTCCTCGACTTCCTCGAGGCGGGGCTGGTCTACCGCAAGTCCGGCGTAGTCAACTGGGACCCGGTCGACATGACCGTGCTCGCCAACGAGCAGGTCATCGACGGCAAGGGCTGGCGCTCCGGCGCGCCGGTGGAGCGGCGCGAGCTGGCGCAGTGGTTCTTCCGGATCTCGGACTGGGCGGAGGAGCTGCTGGAGGCGATCGACGGGCTGGAGGACTGGCCCGAGAAGGTGCGCCTGATGCAGCGCAACTGGATCGGCCGCTCCGAAGGCCTGCAGTTCCATTTCGAGACCGTCGGCGCACCCGAAGGGCAAGGGACGCTCGAGGTCTATTCGACCCGGCACGACACCATCTTCGGCGCGACCTTCTGCGCCGTGGCCGCCGACCACCCCCTCGCGAAGGCGCTTGAGGGCGAGGTCCCCGGCCTCGCCGAGTTCACGGCGGAATGCCGGCGCAGCGGTACCAGCGAGGAGGCCCTGCAGACGGCCGAGAAGCTGGGATTCGACACCGGCGTCCGGGTGAGGCACCCGTTCGAGCCGGAGAAGGATCTCCCGGTCTACGTCGCGAACTTCATCCTGATGGACTACGGCACCGGCGCCATCTTCGGCTGCCCGGCGCACGACCAGCGCGACCTGGACTTCGCCCGCAAATACGGACTCGACGTGATCCCGGTCGTGGCGCCGGAGGAGGCCGGGGCGGACTTCACGGTCGGCGAGGAGGCCTATGTCGGCCCCGGTCGTCTGGTGAACTCCCGCTTCCTCGACGGCATGACGATCGAGGAAGGCAAGGCCGAGGTCGCCGCCCGCATCGAGGCCGCCGAGCAGGGCGAACGCAAGGTGAACTACCGCCTCCGCGACTGGGGCGTCAGCCGCCAGCGCTACTGGGGCTGCCCCATCCCCGTGGTCCACTGCGACGCCTGCGGCACGGTGCCGGAGCGCAAGGAGAACCTTCCCGTGGCGCTGCCGCTGGACGTGGACTTCTCCAAGCCCGGCAACCCGCTGGACCGTCATCCGACCTGGCGCGACACGGCCTGCCCGAGCTGCGGCGGACCGGCGCGGCGGGAGACGGACACCATGGACACCTTCGTGGACTCGTCCTGGTACTACGCCCGCTTCACCGCGCCGCACGCGGAGACGCCCACGAACCTCGCCGCCGCCGACTACTGGATGACGGTGGACCAGTACATCGGCGGCATCGAACACGCGATCCTGCACCTGCTCTACAGCCGCTTCTTCGCCCGCGCGATGGCGCGCACCGGCCACCTGCCGTCGAGCGCCATCGAACCGTTCGCGGCGCTCTTCACGCAAGGCATGGTCTGCCACGAGACCTACCGCGACGCGGACGGCCGCTGGCTTTCGCCGGAGGAGGTCGTGCGGGAAAGCGAGCGGGCCCTGCGCGCCTCGGACCGCTCCGAGGTGGAGATCGGGCCGTCGATCAAGATGTCGAAGTCGAAGAAGAACGTTGTCGCGCCCGAGGACATCGTGGAGCGCTACGGTGCCGACACCGCGCGCTGGTTCATTCTCTCCGACAGCCCGCCGGACCGTGACGTCGAATGGACCGCCTCGGGCGCCGAGGCCGCGAACCGCTTTCTGCAGCGGCTCTGGCGGCTCGCCATTGCGGAGGATCTGCCGGCGCCGGGCGACCCGGTTCCGGCTGCCGCGGACGACACCGCGACCGAGCTTCGACGCGCGGCCCACCGCGCCGTGCGCGACGTCACCGCAGACATCGAGGGGTTCGCCTTCAACAAGGCGATCGCGCGGATCTACGAACTCGCCGGCGCGATCGGCAAGGCGGAGGCGGCGGAGGCCGCGGGGCTTCCGCAGGCCCGCCGGGAGGCGCTCGAACTTGCCGCGCGTCTGATCTCGCCGTTCGTGCCGCACCTGGCCGAGGAACTGTGGTCGCGCCTCGGACACGACACGCTGCTGACCGGCGCGCCTTGGCCCCAGCCCGAAGCCGCACTGCTCGAGGAGGCCATGATCGTCCTGCCCGTGCAGGTCAACGGCAAGCGACGGGCGGAAATTCGCGTGCCCGCCGACGCCGACGCCAAGGCCGTGGAGGCGATGGCGCTCGCCGAGGACAACGTGAAGCGCTTTCTCGGGGAGGGCGGCCCACGAAAGGTCATCGTGGTGCCGGGGCGGATCGTGAATGTGGTCGCCTGATCGGCGGACGCTGCTGGCGGGTGCGGCGCTGCTTGCTCTCGGGGGGTGCGGATACCGCCCGGCGCTGGGGCGGCGGACGGAAAGCCGGGCGCTGCTCGGACGCACCCGGGTCGTCACGCCGGAGGGGCGGATCGGATTCGCCTTGGGCGAATCCCTCCGCTCGCGGCTCGGCGCGGGCGGTGCGTCCGCCGATCACAGGCTGGAGGCCGACCTCGCCGTGAGCGAATCCGGCCTCGCGATCACGTCCGACTCCGCGGTGACGCGCTTCGTTCTCCGCGGAACCAGCCGCTGGCGGCTGACGGGTCCCCAAGCCGGCGAGGAAGGGCTGTCCGGGACGGCCGAGTCCAGCACCGCCTATTCCGCCACCGCCTCTCTCTACGCCACCCGGGCCGCGCAGCGGGACGCGGAGTCGCGCCTCGCCCGCGACATCGGCGAACGGATCGCGACGACGATCCTCGCGCAGCTCGGGACGGAGATGTCGTGAAGATCCCGGCCGGTCAGGTCCGCAGTCTGGTCGAGCGGCCCGACCCACGGATCCGCGCCTATCTGCTCTTCGGCCCGGAGGCCGGCGAGACGGACGCCTTGCGGGTCCGCCTCTGCGACGCTCTCCTCGCCGCAGCGGGCGAAGGAGGCGAACTCGTCCGGCTTTCCGGCGACGCGGTGCGGCGCGATCCCGCCTCGCTGCGCGACGCCATCGGCGCGGTGGGGCTCTTCGGCGGGCGGCCGGTGGCGTTGGTGGAAGGCGCCGGCGACGGCGCCGCGGACGGCCTGCGCACCGCGCTCGGCGCGCCGGCGCCGGACGACGGTCCGGTGGTGGTCGTCGCAGGCGACCTCAAGGGCGGCTCTCGGCTCCGCAAGCTGTTCGAGGGGGGCAAGGATCTCGCCGCGCTCGGCGTCTATCCTCAGCCGCCGGGACGGCCGGAACTGAAGGCGTGGGCCGCGGAGGCCGGGGTCACCGACATCTCCCCCGACGGGATGGAGGCGCTGGAGGCGACCGCCTCGGGCCTGGAGACCCCGGAGATCCGAAATCTTCTCACCCTCCTCGCTCTCTACCGGCTCGGGACCGAGTCGCCGGCGACGGCGGAGGAGATCGCCGCCTGCGCGCCGATAGGCGAGGGGGGAGAGCTGGAGGCGGCTGTGACGGCCGCCGCAGCGCGCCGCCCCGGCCCGGCCCTGACGGCGCTCGCGCGCGCTTTCGCCAAGGGCCGTGGACCAGGCGAGGCGGCCATGCAGTTCGGCCGCTGGTTCCGGATGATCCACGCCGCAGCATCGGCGAACGACGGCCCTGCGGCGGCGGTGGCGCGCCTGCGACCTCCGCTCTACGGCCCGCGACGCGACGCCTTGCTCAACGCGGCCAAGGCGTGGCCGCCGGAAAAAGCCGAAGCTGCGCTAGGCTTGGTCCTCGACGCCGAACGCTCGCTTCGCGGCGTAGGGGCGCGCGCGCCCGACCGGGCGTTGGTGGAACGGCTCGCCGTCCGCATCGCCACCCTGCGCTGATCAGCGCGAGAGCAACCGACAGATTCCGTCCAGTTCATCCAAGTCTTTGTAAATAATACGTAATTCCCCTGCCGCGCCTTCTGATCCCGACTTGTGCTCGATGCGGACCGAAAGCCCCAGAGCCGCCGTGAGATCGGCTTCGAGCGCCATGGTGTCGGGGTCTTTCTCCGCCCTGCGACGCTGCGGCGACGGGTCGATCTTGATGCGCCGAGCCAAGGCTTCCGTCTGGCGCACGGACAGCCCGCGCGCCGCCACCTCGGCCGCAAGCCGGGCCGGGTCCGGCGAACCGATCAACGCCCGAGCGTGACCGGCGCTGATGCGACCCGCCTCAAGCAGATCCAGCGCCGCGTCGGGCAACGACAGCAGTCGAAGGGTGTTGGCGAGATGGCTTCGGCTCTTTCCGAGGGCGGCGGCGAGCCGTTCCTGGGTATGTCCGAAATCCGAGATCAGACGCGAATAGGCCCGAGCCTCCTCGACCGGATTCAGGTCGGAGCGCTGGACGTTCTCGACAAGCGCGATCTCGAGCACGTCCGACTCGCTGAGATCCTCGCGGATGACGACCGGAACCTCATGCAACTGCGCCTTCTGGGCGGCGCGCCAGCGACGCTCCCCGGCGATGATCTGCCAGCCCTCGCCCGATGGGTCCGGGCGCACGATCAGCGGCTGCACGACGCCCCGCAACCGAAGCGAGGCGGCAAGCTCATCCAGTTCGGCGGAGTCGAAGCGACGGCGCGGCTGGTCCGGGTTGGGTTTCAGATCGACGATCGAGACCTGAGCGACCGTGGCCGCACCGATCCCCTCGGCGTCCATCGCGTCCGCCTCCGACTCCCCGATCAGCGCCGACAGACCGCGGCCGAGACCCCGCGACGACGATTTCTTCACCATGATGCGATGCCCTCTCCGTCGCCGTTCGTCATTCCGCCGCCACGCCGGCGGCCGCTTCGCGCTCGATCAGCTCCCTCGCCAAAGCCCGATAAGCGAGACTGCCGGATGATCCCGGATCGTAGACCGTCGCCGGAACAGCATAAGACGGGGCCTCGGACAAGCGGACGTTTCGCGGGATGACGGTGCGATACACGACGTCGCCCAAGGTCGCGCGCACGTCTTTCGCGACAAGTTCCGAAAGATTGTTGCGCCGATCGTACATGGTCAAAACCACGCCCTCCACCACCAAGGCGGGATTCAGCGCCTTGCGGATCTCTCGCACGGTGGACAAGAGCTGCGACAGCCCTTCCATCGCGAAGAATTCGCATTGCAGGGGGACCAGAACCGCATCACTGGCCGCCATTGCGTTCACGGTCAAAAGGTTGAGCGACGGTGGACAGTCGATCACCACGTGGTCCCAGGCGTCGCCCAACGCGGCATCGGACAAGGCTTCGGAAAGTCGGCGTGCGCGCTTCGGGTCATCCACCAGATCGACGTCGGCCGAAGCGAGATCCTGCGTCGCCGGTATCACGGAGAGGTTCGGCACCGACGTAGTCAACGCCAACTCGCTCACCCCGCCCTCTCCGAGGAGGAGATCGTAGCTGTTGCGCCGTCGGCGGTCCGCGTCGATGCCGAGACCCGTCGAGGCGTTCCCTTGGGGATCGAGGTCGATCAGCAGGACCCGGCGGCCCATCTCCACAAGCGCCGCAGAGAGATTGATCGCCGTGGTGGTCTTGCCGACGCCACCCTTCTGGTTCGTCACAGCTATTCGGCGGCGGACTCCGGCGGCTGGCGCGTCATTCACGGGCGATCTCCGACAGGACGAGGATGACGGCGTCCCGATGCGTCACGCTCGGTCGGACGTCCGCACTCATATGCCAATGCTGCGACGCGTCGGTCAATTCGCCTTTCCAGCCCTCTCCCTTTGGAAACACTGCGACCCCGCTCGGTGCGAGCAACGGCACGGCATACTCCAGCAATTTAGGCAGCGGCGCCAAGGCCCTAGCCGACACCACGTCATGCGCCTCGCCCGCGAGAGCCTCGATGCGCGAGTCCTTGACGGTAACGTGGACGCCCATTTCACGCGCCGCCGCGCGCATGAATGCAGCCTTGCGCGAATCGGATTCGACGAGCGTCACCGCAAGATGTGGCGCACGATCCGGCGCGAGGGCTGCGATGACGAGACCGGGAAAGCCGGCGCCGGACCCAAGATCTATCCAACGGCGGGCTTTCGGTGGCGCGGCATCGAGCAATTGCGCGGAATCTTCGATATGCCGTGTCCAGACAACCTCGAGCGTCGACTTCGCCACGAGATTGATGCGCGGCGCCCATTGCAGCAGAGTCGCGACGAGCGCGTCGAGGCGCGCCTCGATGTCGGCCGTCGCCGCAATCCGCCGAAGCACGGCTTCACGCTCGCCATGTTTCACGTGAAACACCGAGCGATGTTCATACGCGTCGCCGCTCCGAACGCCTCGCCTCAATCAACAGCAAGGTCAAAGCAGCCGGCGTCATCCCCTCGATCCGTTCGGCTTGAGCCAAGGTTTCCGGCCGGGCGACCGACAGCTTCTCCCGAAGTTCCGCCGACAGTCCAGGCACGGCATCGTAATCGAGATCCCTCGCGAGCGAGATCGCCTCCTCCTTCCGAAGCCGCTCGACATCCTGAGCCTGGCGATCGGCGTAGCGCGCATACCGCGCCTCGATCAACAACTGGTGTACCGAAGCTCCCGACAACGTGCCGAGTGCCGGCCAGATACCGATCAACCGGTCAAGTTCAACGTCGGGCGACGCCATAAGATCATATGCCGACCGAGGCACGCCATCCAACGACACGTGGATTCCATGGCGGGCCAGAATCGAGGGCGAGGCGGCGGAATCTTTCGCTATCGCCTTGGCCTCCTCGATGGCCTCGCGTTTCTGCGCCCACACGCGCCGCCGCGCTTCACCAACGAGACCCAGCGCCAAACCGCGGTCGGTCAAGCGCGCGTCCGCGTTGTCTGCGCGAAGCGTCAGCCGGAACTCCGCGCGCGACGTGAACATCCGATAGGGCTCCGCGACGCCTCGAGACGTGAGATCGTCGATCATGACGCCAAGGTAGCTCTCGGCACGATCGAAGCTTGCCTCGTGCAGGCCCGCGGCGGTTCTCGCGGCATTGAGACCGGCCAACAGCCCTTGCGCCGCCGCTTCCTCGTAACCCGTCGTTCCGTTGATCTGGCCCGCCAGAAACAGCCCATCGACGGATTGCACGGCGAGGCTCCGCCTCAATGCCCGTGGATCGACGTAGTCGTACTCGATCGCATAACCCGGCTGCAGGATCCGGGCTCGCTCCAATCCAGGAATCGATGTGAGCAGGTCGTTTTGAACGTCTTCGGGCAATGAGGTCGAAATTCCGTTCGGATACACCGTAGGATCGTCGACTCCCTCAGGCTCGAGAAAGATCTGATGCGAGGTCTTGTCGGCGAAGCGAACGATCTTGTCCTCGATCGACGGGCAATACCGCGGGCCGACTCCATCGATTCGTCCGCCATACATCGCTGATCGACCGAGATTCTTCCGAATGACATCATGCGTCCGCTCCGTCGTCCGCGTGATCCCGCATTCGACCTGCGGCGCTGTCACGGTCTCGCTGAGAAAGGAGAAGAGCGTGGGATCGGGATCGCCCAGCTGCCGTTCGACGCGCGACCAGTCGATCGTTCGACCGTCGAGTCGCGGCGGTGTCCCGGTCTTCAGCCGGCCGAGCGGCAGTCCGAAGTCGTCGATGCGACATGCCAGACGCACGGCGGAGGGGTCACCCATCCGGCCCCCCTCGATACTCCGCTCCCCGACATGGATGACGCCGCGCAGAAACGTGCCGGTCGTCAACACCACCGCGCTCGCCTCGATCTCGGTTCCGTCGGCAAGCACGACGCCGACGACGGCTTCGCCTGCCATCAGCAGGTCGACGACTTCACCACCGAGCAGCCTCAGCCCACGGCGACGGTGCAGAGCGTTCTGAACTGCTTGTCGATAGAGCCTGCGGTCGCATTGGGCGCGGGGGCCTTGAACGGCGGGTCCTTTCCGCCGGTTCAACAGGCGAAATTGAATCCCCGCCGCATCCGCCGCGCGCGCCATGATGCCGTCGAGGGCATCGATCTCGCGTACCAGATGGCCTTTTCCCAGACCACCGATCGCTGGATTGCAGGACATCTCACCGCTTCGGCCCAGATCTTGCGTCACGAGCAAGGTTCTGGCTCCGCATCGCGCGGCGGCATCCGCAGCTTCGGCGCCAGCGTGGCCACCCCCGACAACCACCACGTCGAACCCGTGTTTCACGTGAAACATCCTCACTTGCCGAGGCAGAACGAGGCGAAGATATCGTCCAGCACATCCTCCGGATCAACCCTACCCAACAACGCCGCCAGCGCTGTGGTCGCCGCGCGCAGTTCCTCAGCCACCAGATCCAAGGCCGCGTCACCACTCGGCAACCACCCCTCCGCAGCGGCGATCCGGTTGGACGCCGCCTCCAACGCCACCCGATGGCGCACCCGCATCGCGGCGCTTGCGCCAGCGGCGCGCCGCTCCAACACTGAGGCCACGGCGTCAATGATCGTTTCGATGCCCATACCGGACACCACCGACACGGCAACCGACCCGTCCGGTCCGGGCGCAAGATCGGCTTTGCTCGCCAACACGAGATCGTCGGGCCCCATGAGTCCGTCAGGCGGCGGCTCTCCGCCCGGGGCCATCAACCACAACCGTAGATCCGCCGCCTCGCCACGAGCCCGAGCTCGCGCGACGCCTTCCGCCTCGACGGGATCCTCGGTTTCCCTGATCCCGGCGGTGTCGAGCATCGTGACCGGCAGACCGAACAGGTCCATGCGCACCTCGATGACGTCGCGCGTAGTCCCGGCCACGGCCGACGTGATCGCCACGTCTCGCCTAGCCAAGACGTTCAAAAGACTGGACTTTCCCGCGTTCGGCGCACCAAGGACGGCCACTTCGAAGCCTTCGCGCAGGCGTTCCGCGGCCCCGGCGCCCGCCAGTATACCCGCAATGGACGACGCGACGCCGGCCAGAAGGGCCGAGACCTCCGGCGTCACATCCTCCGGTACCTCCTCGTCAGCGAAGTCCAGGACCGCTTCCACCAACGCGCGCGCGCGCACCAGATCGCGTCGCCAACCCTCCGCCGCGTCGCCCAACGCGCCGCGTTTAGCCCTCAGTGCCAGCCGGCGTTGCGCCTCCGTCTCGGCGTCGACGAGATCGGCGATCGCCTCCGCCTCGATCAACCCCAGCCGACCACCCTCGACCGCCCGACGCGCAAACTCTCCAGGCTCGGCAAGCCGCAGTCCCGGCATCGACGACAACGCGTCCAGCACCGCCGCCATGACGGCCGTACCGCCGTGCAGATGAAGTTCGGCCGAAGCCTCTCCGGTGAAACTCGCCCCCGCCTCGAAGCGCAAAGCGAGGACTTCATCCAATGCCTCGCCGCTCCGAGGATCATGCAGAACGCGCAGGGAGGCCCGCCGCGGCGCAAGCCTGGATGCGCCAAGCGCATCCAAGGCCGCTTCCGTCCGCGGCCCGCTGATCCGAAGCACCGCGATGGCCGCCCGTCCCCGCGCCGTCGCCGGCGCGAAGATGGTGTCGGCCGTCACGACGAGTCCCTCAGGTGTTCATCGAATCGAAGAACTCGGAATTGGTCTTGGTCTGCTTGAGCTTGCCCAGCAGGAACTCGATCGCGTCCGCCGGACCCATCGGATTCAGGATGCGGCGAAGCACGAAGGTCTTTGCCAGATCGTTCTTGTCGATCAGCAGATCCTCCTTTCGCGTGCCGCTCTTGAGGATGTCGATCGCCGGGAATACGCGCTTGTCCGCCACCTTGCGGTCCAGCACGATCTCCGAGTTGCCGGTGCCCTTGAACTCCTCGAAGATCACCTCGTCCATGCGGCTGCCGGTGTCGATCAGCGCCGTCGCGATGATCGAGAGGGAGCCGCCCTCCTCGATGTTCCGCGCAGCACCGAAGAACCGCTTCGGCCGCTGCAGGGCGTTGGCGTCGACGCCGCCCGTCAGGACCTTGCCGGAGCTCGGGACCACGGTGTTGTAGGCGCGCCCCAGGCGCGTGATCGAATCGAGCAGGATGATCACGTCCCGCCCGTGTTCGGTCAGCCGCTTGGCCTTCTCGATCACCATCTCCGACACCGCGACATGCCGCGTCGCCGGCTCGTCGAAGGTCGAGGCGACGACCTCGCCGGCGACGGACCGCTGCATGTCGGTCACCTCCTCCGGCCGCTCGTCGATCAGCAGGACGATAAGGTAGCACTCGGGGTGATTCTTCTCGATCGAGTGCGCGATGTTCTGCAGCAGCACCGTCTTGCCGGTGCGCGGCGGAGCCACGATCAGGCAACGCTGGCCTTTGCCGATCGGCGCCACCAGGTCGATGATCCGGGCCGACTTGTCGCGGATCGTCGGATCCTCGATCTCCATCGTCAGCCGCTGATCGGGATAGAGCGGCGTGAGGTTGTCGAAGTGGACCTTGTGGCGCGCGGCCTCCGGATCCTCGAAGTTCAGCGTGGTCAGCTTGGTGACGGCGAAGTACCGCTCGCCCTCCTTCGGCGCGCGGATCATCCCCTCCACCGTGTCGCCGGTGCGGAGCGCGAACTTTCGGATCAGATTGGGCGAGACGTAGATGTCGTCCGGCCCCGGTAGATAGTTGGCCTCCGGCGAACGCAGAAAGCCGAAGCCGTCCTGCAGCACCTCGAGGACGCCGCCGCCCGAGATCTCGACGTCGCGGTCCGCGAGTTCCTTGAGGATGGCGAACATCATGTCCTGCCGGCGAAGCGCCGAGGCGCCTTCGACCTCCAGCTCCTCCGCGAAGCTGAGAAGCTCCGTCGGCGACTTCGCCTTGAGCTCGGAGAGCTTGAGTTCCTGGATTTCCATGGTCGGCCTTTCGGACCCGCTGGCGACCGAATGCGCCGGCGCGGAAGGCAAGAGGGGGAGACGGCGCGCGGAACGGGCGAAGCCCTCGCGGCGACGCGATCCATAAGGCGCCCGAACCACGCTGTCAAACCGCCGCGGCCGTCGCGTCAGAACGGCTTGACGATCACCAGCACCACGATGCCTATCAGCAGCAGCGTCGGCGCTTCGTTGGCGATCCGGAACTGCCGGCCCGTCATGGCGTTCGCGTCGGCCTCGAAATCCTTCCGCCAACGCATGCACTTGTGGTGGAACCACGTCATACCCGCCACCAGCGCCAGCTTGGCCCAGAGCCACGGCGACGCGGCGAACCAGCCCCATCCGTTCGCGAGAATCAATAGAATGCCGAACAACCATGTGGCGATCGACGCCGGGTTCATGATCGCCTTCAGCAGACGCCGCTCCATCACCTTGAACGTCTCGGACAGCTCGGACCCCGGCGTCGCCCGCTCGGCGTGATAGACGAACAGGCGCGGCAGATAGAACAGCCCCGCCATCCACGAGACGAAGCTCAGGATGTGCAGCACCAGCAGCCAGTCGTAGAACGGCGCGAGCCAGCTCACAGGTTCACCCCCGCACGGCGCGGAGCAGCCGCTCCACGTTCGCCGGATCGGCGTCCGGCGTGATGCCGTGGCCGAGGTTGAACACCCAGGGCCCGCCGCCCAGCTCGGCCTTCAGCGTCTCGACCGCGCGGTCCAGCGCGTCGCCGCCCACGACCATCATCAGAGGATCCAGGTTCCCCTGCACCGGGCCGACCGACTGCAGCCGCTCCCGCGCCCAGGCCGGCGGCACGAACTGGTCGATGGCCGTGCACTGCACGCCCGTGGCCTCGGCGAAGCCCTCGTAGCGGGCCCCGGCGCCGCGCGGCAGCGCGATCACCGGCACGGTCGGGTGCCGTTCCCGCAAGGCCGCCGTGATGCGTCGGATCGGCTGCGTCGAGACCGCGTCGAAGTCCGCCCAGCTCAGCGACCCGGCCCAGCTGTCGAAAAGCTTCACGACCTCCGCGCCCGCTTCGATCTGGTGCGAGAGATATTCGATCGTCGCCGTCTCGATGCGCGCCATCAGCCGGTCGAACAACGGCCGGTTCTCCGCGATCATCCTCCTGGCCGGCGCCTGGTCCGGGGTACCCTTGCCGGCGATCATGTAGGTCGCGACGGTCCACGGGGCGCCGGCGAAGCCGATCAGCGTGACGTCCTTCGGCAGCGCCTCCGTCAGCCGCCCGACGGTCTCGTAGATCGGCGACAGGGTCTCGTGCACCGCCTCCGCCGGCTTCAGCGCGTCCATGTCGGCGTCGGACGCGATGGTCGACAGCCTCGGCCCCTCGCCGACCTCGAAGCGCAGATCCGCGCCCAGCGCCTGAGGGACGAGCAGGATGTCCGCGAACAGGATCGCCGCGTCGAAGCCGAAGCGGCGGATCGGCTGCAGCGTGACCTCCGTGGCGCGCTCCGGATCGTAGCAGAGGTCGAGGAAGCTCCCCGCCTCGGCCCGCGTGGCCTTGTATTCCGGCAGATAGCGCCCGGCCTGACGCATCAGCCAGACCGGCGGCGTCGCCGTGGTTTCGCCCGCCAGGACGCGCAGGAGGGTCTTGCCGCGTGCGGCGTCGCGAGCATCCGTCATTGAAGGGCCTTACCTTTTGGTGAGAGTCGTTAAGCGGTGGATAACGGGGATCATCGGTCGTCCTTCAGAAATCCACAGACCTCTCCCCAATTGTCAACCTGGCTGGACAGGGGACCGCAGGGTCGCCGGCGCACCCCGCGGCTCGTTTCCGCGAAGAAGTTTGCGAAGCGTTAACCTATCGTTGAGAGCCTCGGACCGGCGTTCCGGAGTCCTTGGCGGCGCATGGCGCCCCCCTCCGCGGCCCCTTCGTCCACAGAACGCCCTCTCGGGCGCCGCCAAGCCGCCCACAGGGGGACGGCGGCGGGCGCCGAATGTCGCTTGCGGGCAACAATCTGCCTCCGCGCGAAACGGCGCCCATGACTCACGCTTATCCACCGCCGCCGGATCGCTAGGATGCCGCGATGCCATGCCAGCCGCCGAGCCGAGGGGACGGTCGCCGGTGACCGCGCGCCGCGGGCGACTCGTCCTCCACGTCCTCTCAGATTCCACGGGCGAGACCGCGTCCGCGGCCGCCTCCGCCGTGCTCTCCCAGTTCGACGGGCTGGAGGTCCGGCGCCGTCAGCACGTCTTCGTCCGCGCCCCGCGCGACGTGGACGCCGCCCTGACCCGCATCGCGGAGGAGCCCGGCGTCGTGGTCTACACCCTCACCGACGCCGCCCTCGCCCGGCGCCTCCGCGAAGGCTGCGACCGCCTCGGCGCCCGCGCCGTCGCCCTCCTCGACCCGTTCTTCGAGGCCGTCGCGGCCGAGACCGGGGCCGAGCGCAGTCTGCGCCCCGGCCGCCAGCACGGCGTCGGGGGCAGCTATTTCGCCCGCGTCGCCGCCATGGACTACGCCATGACCCAGGACGACGGCGCGACGCCGGGTCGCCTCGGACGCGCGGACGTCGTCCTGATCGGCGTCTCGCGCACCTCCAAGACGCCCACCTGCCTCTACCTCGCGGTGCGCGGGGTGAAGGCCGCCAACGTGCCCCTCGTGCCGGGCCGCGACCTGCCTGAAGGGCTCGAGGCCGCCCTCGCCGCCGGGGTTCCCGGCGTCGGGCTCACAGCCAGCCCCACGCGCCTCGCCCAGATCCGCAGCCACCGGCTCGACGCTCTCGGCGGTGGATCCCAAGGCGCCGACTACGCCGATCTCGACCGCATCCGCGACGAGGTCGCCTCCGCCCGTCTCGTGTTCGAACGACTGGACCTGCCCGTGATCGACGTCACACGCCGCTCCATCGAGGAGACCGCCGCCTCCGTCATGGCCCTGATCCGCGACCGTCAGGAGGGGGCCGCATGAGCCCGGCCGCCGAAGACCCGGACGACGGCCCCGCGCCAGGCTCGGCTCCGGGCCCCGTCGTCCTCGCCTCCGCCTCCGAGGCGCGCGCGACGCTCCTCCGCGCCGCCGGCGTCGAGATCGAGATCCGGCCCGCCCGCGTCGACGAGGCCGAGGTGAAGGCCGCCCTCGCGGCCGAGGGCGCGCCGGCCCGCGACGTCGCCGACATGCTGGCCGAGCTGAAGGCGGCCCGCGTCTCCGGCCGGCGCCCGGACGCCTTCGTGATCGGCGCCGACCAGGTGCTTGTCCACAAGGGAGAGGTCCTCGACAAGCCCGCGGACCCCGAGGAGGCGCGCGACCAGCTGCGCCGCCTCTCGGGCGACACGCATCAGCTCCTGTCCGCCGCCGTGGTCGCCGAACAGGGCCGCCCCGTCTGGCGCCACGTCGGAACCGCGCGCCTCGTCATGCGCCCGCTCTCGGAGAGATTTCTGGATGACTACCTCGCGCGCATGGGCGATACCGTGACCTCGACCGTGGGCGCATACCGGCTGGAAGGGCTCGGGGCTCAGCTCTTCACGCGCGTCGACGGCGACCACTTCACCGTGCTCGGGCTGCCGTTGCTGGAACTCCTGGGCTTCCTGCGCGCGAGGGGGCGACTGATCGAATGAGCACGACGCATCGCAATCGCCTCCCCCTGGCCGGCGTCATCGGCTGGCCGATCGCGCATTCCCGTTCGCCCCGCCTGCATCGCTTCTGGCTGGCCCGCCACGGCATCGAGGGCGACTACGTCCCCCTCGGCGTCGAGCCGCGCCATCTCGAGACCGCCTTCGCCGCGCTGCCGCTCCTCGGCTTCCGCGGCGTGAACGTCACCCTCCCCCACAAGGAGGCGGCGCTCCGCCTCGCGACCCGCACCTCCGACCGCGCCGCGCTCATCGGCGCCGCCAACACGATCACCTTCCGCGAGGACGGCTCGATCTACGCCGACAACACCGACGGCTACGGCTTCCTCGAGAACCTCCGCCAGGGCGCCCCCGGCTGGAAGGGCTCGGACGGCCCGGCCCTCGTCGTCGGCGCCGGCGGCGCCGCCCGCGCCGTCGTCTCCGCCCTGCTCTCCGACGGCTGCCCGGAGATCCGCCTCGTCAACCGCACCCGCAGCCGGGCGGAGTTCCTGGCCGACGAGTTCGGCGCGAAGGTCGTGGCCGTCGACTGGCTCTCGGCCGAGGATGCGATGGAGGGCTGCGCCACCATCGTCAACGCCTCCTCCCTCGGCATGACCGGCCACGCCGCGCTCCCCTTCTCGCTCAAGCGCGCGCCGCGGCACGCCGTCGTCAACGACATCGTCTACGCGCCCCTGATCACGCCCCTGCTAGAGGAGGCGGAGAAGCGCCGCCTGCGCGCGGTCGACGGCCTCGGCATGCTCCTCCACCAGGGCCGCCCGGGCTTCGAGGCATGGTTCGGCGTCGGCCCGCAGGTCGACGACGAACTCCGCGCCCACGTCCTCGCCGGCTGAGGGCGCGCGGATGAAGGTCGTCGCGCTCACCGGCTCCATCGGCATGGGCAAGAGCACCACCGCCAAGCTCTTCGCCGAGGCCGGCGCAGCCGTATGGGACGCCGACGCGGCCGTCGCCCGCGTCTACGGCCCTGGCGGCGCCGCCGTCCCGGAGATCCGGGAGCTTCTGCCGGGCGTGATCACGGGCGAAGGCGAGGAGGCGCATGTCGACCGGCCCGCCCTCCGCGCCGCCGTGACCGAGGACCCGAGCCTCATCCCCAAGCTCGAGGGCATCGCCCATCCTCTCGTCGCGAAGGACCGCGCCGAATTCCTCGCCCGTGCGGAGACCGAAGGCCGCGCCCTCGCCGTCTGCGACATCCCCCTCCTCTACGAGACCGGTGGCGAGACGCGCTTCGACGCCGTCGTCGTCGTCTCCGCCCCCGCCGAGGTGCAGCGCGAGCGCGTCCTCGCCCGCGAGGGGATGACGGAGCGCACCTTCGAGACCATACTCGCCAAGCAGACGCCCGACGCCGAGAAGCGGGCGCGCGCGGACTACGTCGTCGACACCTCGCAGGGCGTCCCACACGCCGAGGCCCAGGTCCGCGCCATCGTCGAGCAGCTCCTGAAGGACCCCTGATGCGCGAGATCGTCCTCGACACCGAGACCACCGGCCTCGACCCCGCCGAGGGTCACCGCATCGTCGAGCTCGGCGCGCTCGAGCTCGTCAATCACGTCGCGACCGGCCGCACCTTCCACGAATACCTCGACCCCGAGCGCGACATGCCGGAGGAGGCCGCGGCCGTGCACGGCCTGCGCATGGACTTCCTGCGCGGCAAGCCGAAATTCGCCGACGTCGCCGCCCGCTTCGTCGACTTCATCGGCGACGCGAAGCTGGTGATCCACAACGCCGAATTCGACATGCGCTTCCTCAACGCGGAGTTCGCGCGCCTCGGCCTGGCGCTTCTGCCGAAGGACCGCGCCGTCGACACGCTCGCCATCGCGCGGCGCCGCTTCCCCGGCGCCCCGGCGAATCTCGACGCCCTCTGCCGCCGCTTCGGCGTCGACAACGCCGGGCGCACGCTGCACGGCGCGCTGCTCGATTCCGAACTGCTGGCGGAGGTCTATCTCGAACTCGTCGGCGGCCGGCAGCCGGACTTCGGCCTCGGCGCTGCCGGTCCCCGCAGCGCCGGCGGCCCCGACCGTGCCGCCCCCGCCTGGACCCCGCCACCGCGCCCCACCCCGCTCCGCCGCCGCGTCACCGAGACGGAGGCCGCGGCGCACGCCGCCCTCGTGGAGGACTTGGGCGAAGGCGCCCTCTGGCGCCGCCTCGCCGAAGGCTGAGCGCCTCTCAGGCGGTCCCGACCGACCCGACGCGCTCGAGCCCGGCGATCGCCGCCGGCAGCGGCTCGCGGTCAGCGCCCGCTGCGAAAGCGCGTTCTCGCGATTGTCGGTCAGCACGACGATCTCCGGCATCGTGCCGGCCGAGGCGATCGACGGCAGCGCCAGGGGGAACACCGCGCCCGAGAGGTCGCCCCTCGTGATCCGAAGCCTGGCGACTGCCCCGGTCCGCCTTCGCCTCGCCGAGCACCGTCACCGCCGCGAACAGGGCCGGCAAGATCCCGCCCGCGATCTGGAACGAGCCGAAACCCAGCCCCGGCGCGTCCGGCAGAAGCTGGCCGCCCGCCTGCAACGGCAGATGGAACGGCAGAAGGAGCGACGTGGCGATCGGCGCCGCTCCCCGTCGGCCGTGCGCGCCGGTCAGGCCGTGCCGGCCGGCGGCGTGCCGTCGCCCGCCGAAGCCGCCGCGCCGCCCTGCGCGGCCTGACGCCGCTCCAGTTCCTGCCGGTAGATCGCCACGAAATCCACCATGTCGAGCATCAGCGGCGGATAGCCTCCGTCGCGCGTGACGTCGGCGACGATGCGCCGCGCGAAGGGGAACAGCTGGCGCGGGCATTCGATCAGCAGGAACGGATGCAGCTGCTCCTTCGGCACGTTCTTGACCACGAAGATGCCGGCGTAATCCAGCTCCGCGAGGAACATCGTCTTGCCCTCCGCCGTCGACTCGGCGTTGAGCTTCAGGATCACCTCGTAGCGGTCGTCGCCCCGGCTCTTGGCGTCCAGGTTCACCGTCACCTTGATGTCCGGCTTCGCCTGGCTCGCCGTCTGCTGCTGCGCGGCGACGTTCTCGAACGAGAGGTCCCGGACGTATTGCGAGACGATCGCGACCTGGGGCTGCGGGCGGGCGGCGTCGGTTTCGGCCATCGGGGCCTCCTCGGGGGGGTTGACGGAAAGATCCGGGCGGCAGCGCTAGCACGCCCCGGGCCTCCGCGCCAACCGCGCCCGGACCCCGGGACGGTTCGCGACGCGCCGTCGGGCCGGGCGCCTCAGGGCCGCGTCCAGCCCGATTCGCCGGCGCGCGGCGCCCCGGGCCGATCCCCGCGTTCCGCCGTCTCGCCGCGCTCCTCGTCCTCGTCCTCGTCCAGCGCCTCGTACTCGCCCTCGACCACGTCGCCCCCGGGACGCGGCCCGCGCGGCCCCGGTCCGGGCCGGGCGCCCGCCACGAACACCGCGCCCCGCACGCGCCCCGCCAGCCGCGCCGCGCCCCAGGCGATCACGGCCGAGCGCACCGGCGGCACCAGCAGAAGAAAGCCCACCGCATCGGTGAAGAACCCCGGCGTCAGCATCAGCGCCCCCGCCCCGACGATCAGGGCGCCATGCGCGATCGGACCGCGCGGGTCCTCGCCGCGATCCATCCGCGCCTGCAGCTCGTTCAGCACGCCGCGTCCCTGCGCGCGCAGCAGCGCCGCGCCCAGGATCGCGGTCCCGACGACGACCGCCAGCGTCGGCCACAACCCGATCCATCCGCCGACCTCGATGAAGAGGGCGATCTCCACGATCGGCACGACGACGAGCAGCACGAAAAGCCACATGGCGCGACTCCTTTCACGGCGCCGCATGGCGCTCTCGAGGTCAGGAACGACACACGCCCCGCGGCGCTCCGCCGCGAGGTTGGACACGCCGTCCCGAGCCCCTTACATAGGCGGTGGTCGCCTCGGCCGCCAAGGCGGGCGCCGGACGGCGCGGACCGCGCGTCGGACCGGGCGGCGACGGCGCAGCGCGGGACCGAACCATGATCGAACTCATCATCCTCGCCGCCATCGCGGTGTTCGTGCTGATGCGGCTGAAGGGCGTCCTCGGCACGCGCACCGGATTCGAGCGGCCCAGCCGACCCACGGTGGAGCCCGTGCCCGAGCATCGCCGCCGCGAGCGCGACTTCGAGGTGATCCGGGGCGGAGCCGACCTCGACGAGGACATCGCGAGGGTGGCCGACGCCGACTCGGAGACCGCCGCGGCGCTCCGCCGCATGGCCGCGGCCGAGCCCGGCTTCTCTCCGAGCGAATTCGTCGAGGGGGCGAAGCAGGCCTACGAGATGATCCTGATGGCCTTCGAGACGGGCGACCGGAAGACCCTCCGCGACCTCCTCTCCGACGAGGTCTACGAGAGCTTCGCCGCCGCCATCGACGAGCGCGAGCGCGAGGGGCTCACGGTCGAGGCGCGCTTCATCGGCGTCAAGGACGCCAAGGTGTTCTCCGCGATCTACACCGAAGAGACGCGCGAGGCCGACATCGAGGTCCGCTTCGTGGGAGAGCTGATCTCCGTCGTGCGAAACGTCGAGCACGAGATCGTGGAGGGCGACCCCAACGAGGTGCGCCGCCAGACCGACCTCTGGACCTTCACCCGCCGGATGGGCGCCGACGATCCGAACTGGCTCCTCACCGCCACCGGCGGCTGAGCGCGCGCGCGACCCGTGCCGCCATGAGCTCCCGCGCCAAGGGCCCGCGCCTCAGCGCCGCCGACCGGGAGCTCTTCGCGCGCGTGGTGCGGGACGTGCGCCCGCTTCGCGACAAGCCAGAGCCCGCGCCGCCCCCGCGGCGCGCCGTCCCCGAGCCGCCGCGCGAGGCGGCGTCGCCTGCGCGGACCGCGCCGCCGCCCGAACCGGCGCCGCCCGCCGCGCGTCGCAGCCTACGGCCCGCCGGGCGTCCGCAGCCGCCCGTCGCACACCGGCCGGCGGCCCCGCTGCTGGACGACCTGAATCCCGCCGCGGGACTCGACGCGCGCACCGCCGCCCGCCTCCGCCGCGGCCGGCTGCAACCCGACGCGCGCATCGATCTGCATGGCATGACGGCCGAGCGCGCGCACGCCGCGCTCAACGTCTTCATCGCCGAAAGCCGCCGGCAGGGCCTCCGCCGGGTCCTCGTGATCACCGGCAAGGGCGGCCGCCGCCCGCCCGAGGACGCCCCCTACATGCCCGAACGCACGGGCGTCCTGCGCCACGCCGTCCCGCAATGGCTCCGCACGCCGCCCCTCGCGGGTCTCGTCACCGGCGTCTACGCGGCCCACCGCACCCTGGGCGGCGAGGGCGCGCTCTACGTCTACCTTCGCAAGTCGCGCTGAGGCGGGTCGCGCCGCGCTCAGGCCAGCCCGAGCACGTCCAGCATCCCGTACTCCCCGGGCTTGCGCTCCTGTCCCCAGAGCGCCGCTGCGACCGCGCCGCGGGCGAAGATCATCCGGTCCGTCGCGACGTGCTTGAGGATCACCCGCTCCCCGGTCCCCGCGAAGACGGCCTCGTGCTCGCCCACCACGTCGCCGCCGCGCAGCGCCGCGAAGCCGATCGCGCCCTCCCGCCGCGCGCCGGTGTGACCCTCACGGGCCGGCACGCGAAGCGCCTCCAGCGGCGCGCCGCGACCGCGGGCCGCCGCTTCGCCCAGCATCAGCGCGGTGCCGGAGGGGGCGTCGACCTTGTGCCGGTGGTGCATCTCGACGATCTCGACGTCGAAGCCCGGCAACGCCTTCGCGACCCGCTCGCACAGCACGGTCAGAAGGTTCACGCCGAGGCTCATGTTGCCCGCCCGCACGATCACCGCGTGCCGGGCGGCGGCGGCGAGCCGGTCGAGGTCGTCGCCCTCGAGCCCGGTGGTGCCGATCACGTGCACCAGACGCGCCTGCGCCGCGAGGTCCGCGTGCCGGCAGGTCGCCGCCGGCGCGGTGAAGTCCAGCACCGCGCGGCTCCGCGCGAAGGCCTCCAGCGGATCGGCCTCGACCGTCACGCCCGAGGCGGCGCCGCCGAGCGCCTCGCCCAGATCCGCCCCGATCCAGTCGTGCCCCGGCGCCTCGGTCGCGCCCACGAGGTCGGTCTCCGGATTCTCCTCGACCGCCTGCACCAGCATCCGCCCCATGCGGCCCGAGACTCCGACGATCGTGACGGGAACGGCCATGGCGCCCTCCTGCTGCTGCTGGACGCCCCCGAATCCCACGCCTCGCCGCCCCCGGCAAGCCCGCTCCTCGGCCGGCGCGCGCGCCTCGGGGGCATCGAGCCCCCTCGGCCCGCCGAGGCGCGTTCCGCGCCTCGCGCCCGGCCCGGACGCCGGCGCTTGAAGCGGCTCGCGCCGGGTGGTTCACTCCCCGCGGACCGCGCGGGAACGGGGATGCGACATGACGGAAGAGGAACGCGCTCTCGTCGCCGCGGTCGAGGCCCGCCGCGATGCGTTGACCGAACTGACGCAGGCCCTCGTCCGCATTCCCTCGGTCAACCCGCCGGGCGCCGGCAACGCCGACTGCGCCGCGCTGATCGCGGAGTTCCTCGCACCCCACGGCTTCGCGGCCGAGACCCTGCGCGCGGCCGGCGCCCCCGCCGATTCCGACGAGCACCCCCGCACCAACGTCATCGCAAGCCGCGACGGCGACGGCCCCGGCCCCTGCGTCCACTTCAACTCCCATTACGACGTCGTCCCGCCGGGCGAGGGCTGGAGCGTCGACCCCTGGGGCGGCGCGCTGATCGACGGCAAGGTCTACGGCCGCGGCGCCTGCGACATGAAGGGCGGCCTCGCCGCCTCCATGATCGCCTGCGCCGTCCTCGCCGACCACGGCGGCTGGCCCGGCCGGCTCGAGCTCTCGGGCGTCGCGGACGAGGAGACCGGCGGCTTCGGCGGGGCCCGATGGCTCGCCGAGAACGGGCACTTCGCCGCCGGACGGCAGGACCACGTCATCATCCCCGAGCCGTTCTCCCCGCACCGCATCTGCGTCGGCCACCGGGGCGTCTGGTGGGGCGAGATCGAGACCTTCGGGCGCGTCGGGCACGGCTCGATGCCCTTCCTTGGCGACTGCGCCGTGCGCCACATGGGCGCGATCCTCCACGCGCTCGAGACCGCCTACATCCCGGCCCTCGCCGCGCGCATCACCGACGCGCCCGTGGCGCCGGAGCAGGCCCGCGTCGCCTCGCTCAACATCGCCGCCCTGCACGGCGGACAGGACGAGATGGCCGCCGGCTTCCTCGCCCCCAACGTGCCCGACCGCTGCCGCCTCGTCTTCGACCGGCGCCTGATCCGCGAGGAGGACCTCGCCGAAGCCAAGGCCGAGTTCCGCGACCTGCTCGACCGCGTCGCCGCCTCCCGCGGCTTCCGCTACGAGCTGCGCGACCTCTTCGAGATCGCCCCCTGCCAGACCGACGAACGCGGCCCCGTCGCCTCGGCGACCGCCGCGGCCGTCGCCGACGTCCTCGGCGAGGACGTGTCGATCGTCTGCTCCCCCGGCACCTACGACCAGCGCTACTTCGACCGCATCGGCGGCGTGACCGACGTGATCGCCTACGGCCCCGGCACGCTCGACCTCGCGCATCAGCCGGACGAGCACGTCGCCGTCTCGGATCTCGTGGCGTCGGCCAAGGTCATGGCCGTCGCCGCGCACCGTCTGCTCCGCGGCGCCGCCCGGCGCGGTTGATCTCGCGCCCCGCGCGGTGAAGCATGATCCGGCCGCAGGCCGCGCCGCCCGAAGCGCGTCCGCGCCACGGTCCAGAGGGAGACCCGCCATGCGACGCCTGCTCACCGCCTCGGCCCTCGCGCTCCTCGCCACGACGGCGACGGCGGCGGAGACCGGCATCACGCTCGGCATGCAGCTCGAACCGCCGATCCTCGATCCCACCGCCGGCGCCGCGGCCGCCATCGACGAGGTCGTCTACGCCAACGTCTTCGAAGGCCTCACCCGCATCGACCGGGACGGCGCCGTGCGCCCCGCCCTCGCCCGATCGTGGGAGATCTCGGACGACGGCCTCGTCTACACCTTCGCGCTGGCCGAGGGCGTGACCTTCCACGACGGCGCCGCGATGACCGCCGACGACGTGGTGTTCAGCCTCGAACGCATCACCGCCGAAGGCTCGCAGAACGCCCAGCAGGCCCTCTTCGAGCCGATCGAGCGCGTCGAGGCGCTCGACCCGACCACCGTCCGCGTCACCCTGAAGCGTCCCACCGGAAACTTCCTGTTCGACCTCGGCTGGGGCGACGCCGTGATCGTCTCGCCCGAGACCGCCGAGACCAACGCGACCGAGCCCGTCGGCACCGGCCCCTTCCGCTTCGCCGAATGGGCGCGCGGCGACAGCGTGACCCTCGCGCGCAACCCCGACTACTGGGGCGAGCCCGCGCGGCTCGACCGCGCCGAGTTCAAGTTCATCTCCGACCCCACCGCCGCGCTCGCCGCCCTGATGGCCGGCGACGTCGACGCCTTCCCCGGCTACCCCTCGCCCGAGACGCTGCCTCAGCTCGAGGCCGATCCCCGCTTCGAGGTGGCCGTCGGCTCGACCGAAGGCGAGACCATCCTCGCCACCAACAACGCCCGACCGCCCTTCGACGACGTCCGCGTGCGCCGCGCCATGGCCCACGCCATCGACCGTCAGCCGATCATCGACGGCGCGATGTTCGGCGTCGGCACCCCCATCGGCACGCATTTCGCGCCCCATCACCCCGCATATGTCGACCTGACGGACCTCTATCCGCGCGATCTCGACGCCGCCCGCACGCTGCTGGCCGAGGCCGGCCACGCCGAGGGCTTCAAGGCCACGCTCAAGCTCCCGCCCCCCTCCTACGCCCGCCGCGGCGGGGAACTGGTCGCCGCCCAGCTGCGCGAGATCGGCATCGAGCTGACCATCGAGAACGTCGAATGGGCGCAATGGCTGGAGCAGGTGTTCCGCGGCAAGGACTACGACCTCACCATCGTCAGTCACACCGAGCCGATGGACATCGGCATCTACGCCCGCCCCGACTACTACTTCCGGTACGACGACACCGCCTTCCGCTCCATCATCGAGCGGCTCGACGCCACCACCGACCCCGAAGCGCGCAACGCCCTGCTGGCCGAGGCGCAGGAGACGCTGGCGCGCGACGCCGTCAACGGCTTCCTGTTCCAGCTCGGCGCGATCAGCGTCTGGCGCACCGGGCTCGAAGGGCTCTGGACCGACCGCCCCACCCAGGCCAACGACCTGACCGAGGTGCGCTGGACCGAGTGACCGCGCGAGGGGGGCCTACCCGGCGCCCCCCCGCCCCTCAGGCCGGCTCGCCGCCCAAATGTAGCCGCCCACTTGGTTTTTCGCGGCGCGCGCTGAAAACATTGGGTTTTTCAGGGCGTAGGTTTCCCACTTGGTTTTTTCATCGGCCGGGGCGCCCTCGGGAAATCAAGGGGTTGGGCGGATGGGGTGGAAATTCGAGCGGACGCCGCCAAGCGTCGTGCTCATGATAAATCAATGGGTTATGGGGTAGCCGCGCGACAAAGGCGACTGGCGATCACCGGTCACCCTCTACCCCGGAAACGGGTGTTTCTCCCATATCGGAGTGCCCTTCAGCGCGCTTTGCGCTTTTAAGCTGGCGAAATTGATCCGCCGTCTTCATTGCCCATCGGCTGGCCTCCCGAAGGCCATCAACTTCAAGATGGCCCTTCAACATTTCCGCGTGGTCCGGACGGTAGAGGCGGCGCCGCATCGTTTCGATGAACTGTCGGAACGAGTTGAACGCCGCGTCATGCACCGCATTGATGTGCGTCTCTGCCGCAGGATCATCCGCTCCGAGTAAAAGCCAATTGGAATCAGCGTCGGCGCCCATGCAGATGGAGTGCAGGGCTTGAGCGCCGGGGACGGTCACTCCTCGAACATATTTCTCTATTGACCGCTTGGGGATGCGGCACTCTTGGGCGAACTCGTCCAAGGACCACCCACGACGCTTCATCAAGTCTCGAAGGCGTTGTGCCAGCGCCTCCCTGAATGCGTCTTCTGACACGGCCACCCTCCTCCGCCACACCCTAAAGCGGGTTTACTGAACCCATATCTGGGCGCATCATGCCATCATGACTAATGCGGAGCCGTCCGGATGAATAACCCTAGAAGCGACCTTCGCGCCAGCCCCACGCTATATCAGCATGTGCGCGCAGACTTCGTGCGGCGTGGCTTGACGCTCAACGCATGGTGCCGCGCGAACGGCGTCACCCACGGAAACGCGCGCAAGGCCCTCATCGGGGAGTGGACGGGTCCGAAGGCGTAGGAGCTGGTCGCGCGGATCGTGGCGGCGAGCCGCGGGCGTGACGACGGTTCCGCTCTCCGAGCTGCTGGGCCTCCGCGGCGTCCCGCGCGACAAGGGCGCCGCCGCGGCGCATCTCGAACGCGCGGGCGTGGCGTTGCGGCGCGAGCTCCGCAACGGCGGGGAGGCGCGCGTCGCGGACGTCGCGGACCTGCCGCGCGAGCTGCAAGCCGCGCTATGGGCGCGGTGGGCGGAGAAGGCGGCGGGGCCGGGCGTGGACATGGGATGCGCCGATCCGGCCTTGCAGGAAGCCTTCTGGCGCAAGCCTGCGACGGTGCGGGAGAAGGGGTTCCGCAAGGCGGAGATCGCGCTCTTCGGGGCGGGGGTTGCCGAAGTGCTTCACCTCGGCGGATCGCGAGGCGGCGATGCCGCGCCCGGCGCGGCGACGCTGCGCAACTGGCGGAAGGCGACGGAGGGACTTGCGCCCGCGTACTGGGCCTTCGCGCTGGCGCAGGAATACAAGGGCCGGACGGCGCGGGCGCCAATGTCCGAGGCCGCGTGGGAGGAATTCAAGGGTCGGCTGAGCGACGGTCACGACTGGTCGCTCGAAGAGGCATGGTAGGACGTGGCGCGGCTGGCGCCCTCGAAGGGATGGCGCTGGCCTTCGCTCAACACGGTGCGCCGGCGCTTCGACGCGCTTCCCGAGTTCGAGAAGCTGGCGATCAGGCGGGGTGTGGCGGAAGCGAAGAAGCGGTTCCGCCTCTACATGCACCGGACCACCGCCGGCATGGCGGCGGGGAACGATCTGTCGATGGACGGGCGCGAACTCGACATATGGGTTGGCGACGGCGACGGGCCTTACCTGCCGACCCTGATCGTCTTCGTCTGCATCCGCACCCAGAAGGTCACGGCGTGGCACTTCGCCAAGTCTGAGACGGCGGAGGCGGCGCGCGCGCTGATCCTCAAGCACTGCGAAAGGTGGGGCAAGCCGGATCGCATCCACACCGACAACGTCCTATGTCGGCAGGAGCACGGGGAGCGGGGGCGAGAGATCTCTTCGCGCCGAAGCGTTCCGGCGCGGCTTTCAGCGTGATCCAGGCGGCTTCCTCCGTCAAGGAAGCGGTCTCGACCATAGCAAACCCGGGGTCCGGCTGAGCGACCCCGACCGTCCTCAACACGAGATCCGGATCCAGGCGGAAGACCCGAACATTGTCTACGGGATCGCGATGCGTCCCGACGGCTCTGTCAGAGAGGGGTCCTCCCGCCTGGCGCCGCCCCTTCGAAGAAGGGAGCCTCGAAGCCTTCGGAACGACATCGTCAACCGCGAGTTCGAGAGCACCGTCGGCGCCAGGCGCGACGACGTCTCCGACGACCGGCTCGGCCTCTTCGAGCCGGGGGTCGCCGAGATGGGCCGGCTCGCCAGGCAGCGCCCGGACGAGCTGATCTTCGAGCTTCTCGCCGGCGGCTTCGTGGAGACCTGCCACGACGGGCAGCCCTTCTTCTCGGAGCTGCACCCCTCCACCGACACGGCCGGCGCCCCGATCACCGTCTCCAACTTGCAGACGGGGGCGGAGCCCGCGTGGTATCCGCCGGACACGTCGCGCGGGCCTGCCGGAGCGACCCGGCGACCTTCGACGCCTTCGTCCAGGGCGCGCCGCCCGCCTTCGCGCATCTCTTGCGGCCCTCGGGCGCCGCGCGCGCGCTCGACGCGACCGGCGGCTCCGGCGAGGCCCGCCGCGACGACGCGGCGCGGATCGCGCATCGGCTCGGCCTCGATCCGCGCGGCCACGAAGGCTGATCGAAGGGCCATCGAGGCCGCATCGACCGAGGCTCGAATGACCGAAGAGACCCCGCGCCCGACGCGCGATCCGCGCAGCCGTGTCGCCGGGCCGCGCACGCTCGCCGATCACGCGGCGCTGGTCGAACGCCACGCGGCCGAGCTGCGCGCCGCGGCGAAGGCGGCGGCGGAACGGATCGCGGCGCGGCTCCGCGCCGCCGGTCACGCGCCCGCCGAGCTGCCCCCGGCGCTGCACGACCACCGGCCGGGGCGCCGCGCCACCCTCGCCACCGAGCCCGAACTCCGCGCCTTCATGGAGGCCCGCTTCAACCGCATGACGTTCGAGCAGATCGCCGACGCCGCCGAGGCGCACTTCGGCGAGCGCCGCCTCGCGAAGAGCGCGATCCACGACTGGTATAAGAAGAACCACCGCCGCGCCAAGCGATCGCCGTCCCGGCGGGCGGCCCCGGACAACCCCCGGACCTCCACCCTGTTCCGACGAAAACCCAAGTGGCAGGCCCCTAAAAAAACCATGCGGCGGTTCACACCAAAGCCTCCCGGAAGCTCTCGCGCTCGTTCCGGCGAGGGAACGGCTCCGCGGGCTCCGGCACGCCGAGAAAGGCGCAGATCGGCCCGCATCCCTCCGCCACGTCGAACACCAGCGGCCGATCCGCCGGGATCGCCTCGCGCAGCTCCGCCTCGCGCCGCCGATAGGCCGCCAGCGCCGTCGCCTCGTCGATCTCGATCGTGCCGAAGGTGTCCCGCGCCAGGAAGCCCGAGGTCGCGCCCATCATGTCGTGGATGTGCGACGGCAGCCCCATCTTCGGACACACCCGGAACAGCTTGCCGATGGCGCCGGAGAAGCTGCGCCACCAAGACGCCTCCGGCCGCACCGAATGCACCACCTTCGCCTCCGGAAACGCCGCCGCCAGTTCGCGCCAGACATGCGCGCCCGGCCAGTCCACCTGCGCGCCGTGGCCCTCGAACGCCGCCGACCGATCCTGCGGCCCGCCCCGCGCGACGCCCTGCCAGACCGCCACCCGAGGGGGGTTCGCGATCACCTCGTGCATGTGATGGCAGGGCCCGAAGCCCAGCGTCTCCAGCGCCTCCCTGAGCGAGCGCGGGCCCGTCCGGCCGAAGGCGGAGCCGATCACCTTCAGCGTCCTGACGCCCCCTCCGCCGCCCGTCTCCCCCGGCGGTGACGCGGCGTCCCGTCGCGATCGACGCCGGCGCCGCCGCGCGTCAACGCTCCACCCACGATCCGAGCCGAAGGTCGCATGGCCGAGGTCCGCGCTCCCGCCCCCCTACCTCCGCGCCGCCGGGCGACCTATGTCCCCCTCACCGACCTCCCAGGCCGCCACCGGAGCCCGCCATGATCATCCGCCTCGCCATCGCGGCGCTCGTCCTCTGGGTCGTCTATCTCGTCTGGCGCAATCTCGGCGCCCGCGCGCGCTTCGAGACCGAGCAGCGCAAGGCCTGGGACGAGCCGCTGCGCGAAGGCGGCGTCTACGTCCTCACGGCGTCGTCCTCGGCCTGGTGGTGGCTGGTCGGCCTCGGGCTCGTCACCGCCGTCACCGGCCGCGCCCTGTTCGAGCGGATGACCGCCGGCGCCGGCGTCGGAGACACCTTCTGGCACTGGCTGGTGTTCCTCGGCCTCGCCGCCGTCTGCGCCCGCCGCGCCGTGCAGCTGTCCGAGCGCGTTACCGTCACCTGGGACCGCATCGCCTCGCGCACGCTGCTGGGGGAGAAATACTCCCTCCCCCTCGACGACGTGACGGCCGTGACCGAGACCGACCGCACCGCCCTCGTCGCCTTCGAGGACGGCCGGGTGTTGGAACTCCCCCCCTGGCTCGAAGGCCGCTTCTGGCTCGCCCGCGAACTCAAGGCACGGCAGGAACGCCGCTTCGGCTCCGGCTCCGACTCCGGCGACACCGTCGAAGCCTGACGCGCCTCATCTCGGCGCGGACGCCTCGAAATGGTGAGGCGTCTCTTCGCCCGATGGTCCGGCCAGGACGCCACAACTCCTCAGGGCTGCGTTTGACCGTAATTCGGGCAGCTCGGCGATCCAGCGTTCAGGAGGCGGCAACCGCTCACCGCGCTTCGCGCACTCTAACGGCAGCGAAGGCTGCCGCCAGGGTCATAATGAAGATCGCCGCCCGCCGCATCCGAAGTCTCGGCCGGCTGTGCGGGACGTATCGAGAAAACGAAGAATGATACTGAGGGCGAGACCTCAGTTTGGCTGGTCGAGATGAAGGTGCATGTATTTTAAAAAAGCTCTTGAACCAGCCTAGGGTTCGGACTCAATCAGCACCAGAAGGCGACGATGGCGGCGATGCAGACGGCGGAGAGGAAGTTCGCCGCGAGCTTGTCGTAGCGGGTGGCGATCCGGCGGAA
>JAWLFJ010000242.1:0-2807 GCA_041685625.1 Paracoccaceae bacterium
AGACCCGGCCGATGCCCGACAAGACCCGCCGACCCCGCGACGCCGAAGTGAACTTCCGGGGCGAGAAGCGCTCGAACGCGGCCCGCGCGTCCGTGACGACCCGCCGACGGACGTCCCCTCGGCCGCATCCGCAACCACGATCCAAGGCACCTCGACGAGCTTCTCCCCTGGACGTGGAGCGCCAGCCGCAACGCCGCGCCGGCGGCCGCCTGAGGCCGGGTACCGACCGGTTACGAAATGTCCGTATCGGCGCCCATAAGGTCAGGTACGATCCTGACGAACACATCCGGAAGACGGCCCTCGGCGGAGGGTTACACCAGTCGGACGCCTGGGACGACCTGATCGAACACTGGCTGAACCACAAGCTCCGCACCGTCTCCAATGGCTTCCCCGACTACGGTAACTCTCGCACCGAGAGCGTGCCGCGGCCGGAGCCGCTAAGAGATGTGTCGGTCGGCGATATCCTCGAGGAGGCCATCGGGCTCGAACCCGCGCGCTGGATGCTTCTGGGCGTGAGTTCGACGAAGAGACACTGCGCGCGCATCTCGCCGGCGAACTCGGCGAGATCGACAAGATAGAGGAGATAACACTGAACTCGCTGATCATGCCGGCGGGCCGGCGGGATCTGGAAGGCCAGAGGCTCTATCGCTTCGCGCACAAATCATTCCAAGACTGGTTCGCGGCGCGTGGCCTAGGCCGTGTGGACGAATTGACTCAGGTGCGGGTTTCCAGATTCCCGCGCCGCGACTTGTCTGATTCATGGAGAGCCGACCTTGGGAGGGTTGGTGATGTCCACGAAGATGACGGAACGGGATTGGGAGCTGGCGCTGGAGGTGTTTCGCGCCTGCCTGCCGAGGCGCGGCGCGAAGGGCCGGGACGACCGGCTGTTCCTTGAGGCGCTGCACTATTTCGCGGTGCATGACGTCACCTGGCGGGCGCTGCCCGAGCGGTTCGGCCCCTGGAACAGCGTGTGGAAGCCTGCCTTATTCATCGAAATCGGGGGTAATGGCTGGCGTGCCCGCGAAAGCTCTGTAGAATCAAGTTGCTATACAGAACCCGACAGCAGCGCTCGGAGCACGCCATGGGTGAAACGTTACAGCCGGTCGCCGCGGGGTTCAACAAGTCCCTTCGCGTCGAGAGCCGGGCAGAGCGGTTGACCAGTGACGCCGGGGCCGTCGTGCTGCGCGAGATCATGGAGCGGAGCGGCATCGTCGAGTGGATGGCGCCTCGGCTCGTCGATCCGCGGCGGCAGGAGGATGTCGTCCATGACCTCCCCTCGCTCCTCCGGACCAGCGTCCTGCTCGCCGCCCAAGGCTGGCGCGATCACGACGACGCGGACGCGCTCAGGGACGATCCTGCCTTCCGGCTGGCGGTCAGTTCGGCGTCCGGGCGCACCCCGCTCGACCGCGCCCATGGCCTGGCCTCGCAACCCACGCTGTCGCGCTTCACCGCCATCATGGCCGAGTCCGCGAACCGGTCGGTGCTGCGCAAGGCCGCGCTCGAGCTCGGCGCCCGGGCCGCGGGCCGAGCGCGGCGGCAAGCGGCCCCGGCGGCTGACCCTCGATGTCGACAGCCTTCCCATCGATGTGCATGGCCATCAGCCGAAGGCGGAGTGGAACGGCTTCTACAGGGGTCGGATCTACCACCCGCTGATCACCTCCGTGGCCGAGACCGGCGACATGCTCGACGCGCGCCTTCGCCCCGGCAATGTCGGCACCGCCGAGGGTGCGCTGGACGTCATCCTGGATGTCGTCGACCGGGCGCAGGCCAGCCTCTGCGAGGTCGCCATGGTCCGCATCGACGCCGGCTTTCCCTCCGCCGGCCTGCTCGCCGGGCTGGAGGCGCGCGGCATCGACTATGTCGCGCGCCTGCGCGCCAACCCCGCGCTCGATCGTCTCGCGGCGCCCTACATGAAACGCCCTCCGGGTCGCCGGCCCATCGAGCCGCGCATGTGGCTGTACCCGCTGGACTACCAGGCCGACAGCTACGACCGGCCCCGCCGCGTCGTGCTCGTCGTCCAGGAGCGCGAGGACGACCTGCTGCTGGACCGCTTCTTCCTGGTCACGTCGCTCCGCCCCGAGGAGATGAGCCGGCGCGAGGTGCTCGACCATTACCGCCAGCGGGGCACCGCCGAGGGCCACATGGGCGAGCTCAAGGACGTCCTCGCCCCCGCGCTCTCGTCCACCAACCGGCCGAAATCGCATTGGCGCGGCCGCAAGCCACAGCGCGCCTCCGAGGCCGTCGACGCCTTTGCCTGCAACGAGGTGCGCCTGCTCGTCTCGATCCTGGCCTACCAGCTGATGCACATCGCCCGCCGTGCCATGGCGCGCGCCACCGGCACCGGCTGGAGCCTGCGCCGCCTGCGCGAGCGTGTCCTGCGTGTCGGCGCGCGGCTCCTACTCTCGGGCCGCCGGATGACGCTCGCGCTCTCCAGCAGCGCCGCGCCCTTCTGGGCCGTGCTCTGGCCGAGGATCGCCCGGATGCACTGGGCCGGTCCCTGACCGCGACCGCCTGAACACCTCCAGCCCCGACACCCCCCGCCAAGCCCGGCGGCCCGGTCCGACGTGAACCGATGCTGCCCGCAGACACGCCCCGGACCGCATCGAAGGGCTCACGCACACCCTCGACGGGCATCGCGCGCCACTCCGGAGGGTCTGCACACCCCTCGACCGGCAAACACAGCCGGCCCACGACCGCCAAACCAGCAGCTCATACCAGCGCCCTGTGACGCTGACTCACGTTGGGGATTCACAGAGCGGCTGCGGCATGATTCATGATGGGGAGCAGAAGGATGCTCGCCATGGCCG
>JAWLFJ010000243.1:0-2804 GCA_041685625.1 Paracoccaceae bacterium
CCGATGGCGCTCGCCCCCTCACCGTCGGCGTGCTCGAACCCGTCGCGCCAGTCGGAGAGCGGCATGTAGTTGTCGATCCCGACGAAATCGACGTTGCCGTCCGCCCAGAGCGGGTCGAGGTGGAAGAACACGTCGTTCGAGCCGTCACCCGGCTGGTGCCCGAAATACTCCGACCAGTCGGCGGCGTATCCGATCCTGGTGCCGGACCCGAGGATCGACCGCACATCCGCGAGGAGGTCCCGGTAGGCCTGCACGGCCGGATAGGTGGATGCGCCCGAGCGGATCGTCGTCAGCCCCGGCATCTCGGTGCCGATGAGAAACGCATCGACCCCGCCCGCCGCCGCACAGAGATGAGCGTAGTGCAGCACCATGCGCCGCAGGCCCCAGTCTCCGGAGGGCCCTGTCCAGGAGATCGTCTCGCCGGAGATGGCAAAGTCGGACGGGCTGGCGCCGCCGAAGAAGGCCGCGACCTGGCTTGCGGCTGTGGCGGTCTTGTCGACGCTGCCGGCGTAGCCTGCTGCGGGCGAACAGGTGATCCGGCCCCGCCAAGGAAACGCGGGCTGGCCTGTCTCGGCGGCGTTGTCGCTGTAGGGGTTCGGCAGCGTGTTGTCGGGCGGTACGTCCATCAGGATGAACGGATAGAAGGTCACGCGAAGCCCGCGGGCCTTCATCTCCTTGATCGCCTCGACGATGGCGAAGTCGGCCGGCGTGCCGCCATAGACCGGCCGGTCCTGGTCATCGCGGCTGACGAGATGGGCAGCGGCACGCGCGACGCCGTTCACGGACCATGTCTGCGGGGTGGTGGTCTTCGCGGAAACCTCGACGCCCGGCCGGATCGCGCAGTCGCCCACCCGCAGGTCGTTGCCGAACCAGGCGACGACGAGGCTGACGCTCTCCACCTTCGGCGCCATGGCCTGCAGGCGGTCCAGCGCCACCACCATGTCGGCGGCGTCCGAGAGCGCGTTCAGGTTCTCAGGGATCTGCGCCCCACCGCTGCCCTTGCGGATGCCCGTTGTCGCGTAGGTGAACTCGCCCGAAGCCGGGATCATCGTGACGGCGCGGGTCAGCCCCTCGGCGGTATCGGGGTCGGCCAGAGGCCGAAACACCTCGAAGGAGAGCTGCGGCAGGCGGTTGCCATAGGTCGAGAGCGCCAGCTCCTCGAAGACGACATAGGCGGTGCCGCGATAGGCGGGGGTGTTCGCCGCACCCATCTTCGCCGCGATGAACGGGTCAGGAGCCTGCGCCTCATCGCCGGGATACCAGCGCCAGGTGACGCCAGAGAGGTCCATCGGCTTGCCGTCGGCCCAGATGCGGCCAATGCCGGTGATCGGGCCTTCGCAGAGCGCCACGGCGAAGGAGGCGTAGTACAGATACTCGGTCGTCTTGACCTTGCCGCCCCCGCCGCCCTTGCCGCCGCCCTGCGTGGTGGTCTTCGTCTCCTCGCGGAAATCGGTCGCCCAGATGATGTTGCCGCCCATGCGCATGCGGCCATAGAGCCGCGGGATGACCGCGCCTTCGGTGGCCGAGGTGATGCGCAGCGTGTCGAGCCGCGCGCCCTCGATCCGCTGCGTGGGCGCGAGCGAGGAGACGATCCAGCTGTCGACCACCGATCCGATGGTAGAGCCGACGAAGCCGCCGATGGTCGTCGCAGAAATACCCAGCAGCGTGCCACCGACGCTGGAGCCCAGCGCCGCGCCCGCCGCGCCGAGGACAAGCGTTGCCACGGGTCAGACCTCGTCAGGAAACAGGAAGGCGAAGGCGATGCGCCGGCGCCAGGATCGGGTGAGCGGTTCCTCGATCACGCCGAGCCGCTCATAGGCGTGGAGGAAAGTATCGGGCCTAGTCAGGATGCCGACATGCTTGGCGATGGCGCGAGGCAACATGCGGAAGAGGACCAGCGCGCCTGGGCCGGCCTCGGCAGGCGACAGTTCGATCATCATTGCGCGCGCGCCGTCCGCCAGCACCTCGCGTGGACCAGTCTCGCCCCAGTCGCGGCTGTAGGGCGGGATCGGGAAAGGCTCAGGGCCGACGACCTCGCGCCAGACGCCCCGGGCCAGCCCGAGGCAGTCGCAGCCGATGCCGCGCAGGCTGGCCTGATCATGATACGGCGTGCCGAGCCAGGAGCGTGCAACGGTGACGACGCGCTGGGGATCAGCGGCGTTCACAGCACCGACCCCTCGTGCCCACCATCCTTCGACGCATAGCGCAGGATCGTGTCCTGGCCGGGGATGTGCGGGAAGCCGCGGAAGTTGGCGGTGTTGGCGAACTTGGTGCCGCAGGTCTCGATCCGCTTGTCGCAGCCCGCGCGGATGGTGAAGGCATCGCCCTCGGCGATCACGCGCACCGGCGCTTCGAGCAGGGTCAGGATGGCGACGCCGTCCGTGACGTCATGGCCGAGCACCTCCGCCTTGCGCCCGGCATTTGCGCCGCTGGTCCATTCGACGGTACCGAAAGTGAACCAGTCGGAGGCGAAGCCGCCGAGCCCCGACACGGTAAAGGCGCGGTCGCGCAGAAGGTCGATCACGGCGCCAGCGCCCTTGTAGGCCGGGTCTTCCAGATCGACGCCGCAGCGCCCATCGCCGAGCGCCGCGTCGCAGGTCGCCTGGAGGGTCCGCCCGACCGTCTGGCCCAGCACATGGGCAAGCGAGCGGACCTCGGCGACGAAGGCCAGCCGCCCGCGCCGGATCTGACCAATGGCGCCCCGGCGCATCAGCACGCGCTGGCCGGTGTCCGCCCAGTTCACGCGCCAGACCTCGACCTCGGCGTTGTCCCAGCGGCCGTCGAGGATGTCCGTCTCGGTGATC
>JAWLFJ010000122.1:0-11572 GCA_041685625.1 Paracoccaceae bacterium
GAACCGGGCGCAGGCTGGCGGGCGGGCCGGCGCAGCCGCAGGCGGCGCTCGGGGCGGCCAACAGCCCGCCCGCGACAGCGTGATCGCCGGCGGCCTTGCCCCGGCTGCGTTCCCGCCCGATCCTCCCGCGCGAGCCCAAGGACAGGAGAGCCCGCCCATGCGCCCCCTCGCCGCCCTCGCCCTCGCCGCCGCCCTCGCCGCGCCGGCCGCCGGCGCCGCCGAGCGCTTCGAGACCTCCGCCGGGCCGGTCGTCGTCGAGTCCCGCGGTCCCGAACTCTCCCACCCCTGGGCCTTCGCCTTCCTGCCGGACTTCCCGGAAACCGGCGCCCTTCTCGTCACCGAGCGCCAAGGCCGCCTCCTCCTCGTCCAGGGCGACGACGCCGAGGAGATCACGAACCTCCCACCCGTCGCCGCCGTCGGCCAAGGGGGTCTGCTCGACGTCGCCCTCGCCCCCGACTTCGCCGAGAGCGGAACCCTCTTCCTCTCCCACGCCGCCCCCGCCTCCGGCGGCGCGACGAACACCGTCGTCACCCGCGCCCGGCTGAACCGCGACGCTCTCCGCCTCGAGGACGCGACCCGCGTCTTCGAGATGACCTCGGACCGCTCCGCCGGCCGGCATTTCGGCTCCCGCCTCGTCTTCGCCGAGGACGGAACGCTCTGGATCACCACCGGAGACCGTGGCGACCGCCCCTCCGCGCAGGACCCGTTCAGCCACAACGGCAAGGTCCACCGCGTCACGCAGTCGGGCGAGGTCCCGCCCGACAACCCCTTCGCCGACGGCGAGGCGGCGCTGCCGACGGTCTGGTCCCTCGGCCACCGCAACGCGCAGGGCGCCGCGCGCCATCCGGAGACGGGCGAACTCTGGACCGTCGCCCACGGCGCCCGCGGCGGCGACGAGGTCAACGTCGCCCGTCCCGGCCGCAACTACGGCTGGCCCGAGGTCTCCTACGGAACCCACTATTCTGGACGCGACTTTCCGGCCGAGACTTCGCCGGACACCGTCGAGCCGATCCATTGGTGGGACCCCTCGATCGCCCCCTCGGGCGCCGCCTTCTACGATGCCGACCTGTTCCCCGACTGGCGCGGCGACCTCCTCGTCGGCGCGCTGAAGTTCGAGATGCTCGTGCGCCTCGACGTCGAGGACGGCGACGTCGTGGGCGAGGAACGGCTCTTCGAGGACGACTTCGGCCGCGTCCGCGCGGTCGAGGTCGCCCCGGACGGCGCGATCTGGTTCGCCCTCGACGAAGCCCCCACCCGCCTTCGTCGCGCCATCCCCGCGCCCTGAGCCGGCCCGGATCGCGGGACAAGCGGCATCCCGCGATATATGCTGCGCGCGGTGGCCCCCGCAGAGAGGCCCCGCGAGGCATTCCGTCAGGCCAAGGAGCCCGAGTCATGAATGAATCCCGCTTCACGCGACGCCGCCTGCTCGGCGCCGCCGCCCTGCTTCCCGCGCTCTCCCTGCCCGCCGCCGCGGAGACCGAGGAGACCCAGGTGATCGACCTCAAGGTCAGCCTCGCCTTCGAGCGGCTGAAGCGCAACGTCAACGGCGCCGTGGAACTGGCCGAACAGGCCAAGGGCGTGCTGATCATCCCCGGCATCACCAAGGCCGGCTTCCTGGTCGGCGGCCTCTACGGCGAGGGCGCGCTGCGCGTGAACGATGCCACCGTGGGCTACTATTCGTTCGCTTCGGCGAGCTTCGGGCTTCAGGCCGGCGTGCAGCGCTTCGATCAGGCGCTGTTCTTCATGACGACGCAGGCGCTGGAGCGCTTCCGCCGCTCCAAGGGCTGGGAACTGGGCGCCGAGGCGGAATTCGTCACTCCGAAGAACTCCCTCGCCGCCGAGCTCGGCACCACCACCTCGCGCAATCCGATCATCGCCATCGCCTTCGGGCAGGAGGGTCTGATGGGCGGCGTCAGCCTCGGCGGCGGCAAGTACACCCGCATCCACGACTGATCCGCCCGGCGCGGCGCAAGGGCCCTCACGACGCCCGCACGAAGGCCCCGAGGGCGGCGATCACCGCCTCGGGAGCCTCCTGCTGCACCCAGTGGCCGGCGCCCTCCACCAGCGTCGTGCCGCGCCAGTCCGCGCAGGCCTCGCGCTCCATGCGCTCCAGATCGCCGGGCTTCTGGCGGATGCCCCAGTCCCGGGCGCCGGCGACGAAGCAGGCCGGAACCTCGATGCGCCGTCCGGCCCAGAGCCGGAGCGCCGCCAGCCGCTCGGGATCGGTCATCGCCGCATACCAGTCGAGCCCGCCCTGAAAGCCCCGCGCCCCGAAGGTCTCCGCATAGACCTCGAGCGCCGCCTCCGGGAGCCAGGGCGCGAAGCCGGCGGGCGCGGCGGCGCGCACGCTCTCCGGCATCGTCGCGCCCCGCTCCATCACGTAGTACCTCGGCAGCCGCGCGAAGCTCTCCGGGCTCGCGTCCGGCAGCGGCTCCGGCCAGTTGCCCTCCCAGTCGCCGCTCTTCATGTGGACGTAGGCGTGCAGGAACGCCGCCAGCCCCTCCGGCGCCCAGCGCATGTCGGCATCCGCCGAACGGCCGGAGAAGTAGACCTGATAATGCGTCCGCGGCCGCTCCAGCGCCGCGAGCCCCGCCTCGAGCCGCCCCAGCCCCAGCGGCAACGGCGCGTCCCAGCCCGGCGGCCCGCCGAAGGGCGCGCTCATCAGCGCCACCGCCCGGAACACGTCCGGCCGGATCAGCGCCGCCCAGGCCGCGACGACCGAGCCGAAGTCGTGTCCGACCAGAAGGTCGACATGCCCGCGCCCGAGGGCGTGCACCAGCGCCATCGCGTCCCGCACCAGATCGGGCGCCGCGCAGCGCTCCGGGCCCGCCGGACCCTCGGTGCCGCCGTAGCCGCGCTGGTCCGGGGCGACGACGTGAAAGCCCATCCCGGCCAGCGCCGGCATCACCTTGCGCCAGGAGAACGCCAGCTCCGGGAAGCCGTGCAGCAGCAGCGCCAGCGGCCGGCCCTCGCCGGCGCCCGCCTCGAGCAGGCGCATCGAGAGGCCGGTCGCCGTCTCGACCCGCCGCGCCGCCACCCCGTCCGGCAGCAGCGCGCGCGGGTAGTCGGGGGCCGCCGTCACTTGCGCAGGCGCTTGATCAGGCTGGAGGTGTCCCAGCGCCCGCCGCCCATGCGCTGCACCTCGCCGTAGAACTGGTCGACCAGCGCCGCCACCGGAAGGCTGGCGCCGTTGCGCCGCGCCTCGTCGAGGCAGATCGCGAGGTCCTTGCGCATCCAGTTCACCGCGAAGCCGTGCTCGAACTCGTCCTCGATCATGGTGTGGTAGCGGTTCTCCATCTGCCACGACCCGGCCGCGCCCTTGGAGATCACGTCGACCACCGCGGCGCCGTCGAGGCCCGCCTTCTGGGCGAAGGCCAGCCCTTCGGAGAGGCCCTGCACCAGCCCGGCGATGCAGATCTGGTTGACCATCTTGGCGAGCTGGCCGGCGCCCGCCGGGCCGAGCAGGCGGCAGGCCTTGGCGTAGGCCATGATCACCGGCTCGGCCTTGGCGAAGTCGGCCTCGGCGCCGCCGCACATCACCGTCAGCGCGCCGTTCTCGGCGCCCGCCTGGCCGCCCGACACCGGGGCGTCGACGAAGCCGGCCCCCATCTCCGCCGCCGCCGCGGAGAGCTCGCGCGCGACCGCCGCGCTCGCCGTGGTGTTGTCCACGAAGACGGCCCCGGGCGAGAGCCCCTCGAAGGCGCCGCTCGGCCCCGTGGTGACCGCGCGCAGATCGTCGTCGTCGCCGACGCAGGCGAAGACGAACTCCGCCCCCTCCGCCGCGCCGGCGGGAGAGGCCGCGACGGACCCGCCATGGCGCTCGGCCCATTGCTCGGCCTTGGCGTGGGTGCGGTTCCAGACCGTCACCTCGTGCCCCTTGGCCTTGAGATGCCCGGCCATGGGAAAACCCATCACCCCGAGCCCGATGAACGCGCACTTCGCCATCTCCGTCTCCCTCCCGGCCTGACCCGTCGTCGTGCTGGAAACTGACGGCCGGGAGTGGTCAGGTCAACGCCGTCCGCGGAATCGGGGGGAGGCGAAGCACCGGCGTGGCCACGGCGTTCAAATGGCTCAGCCGCCTGCTCGGCGTGCTCGCGGCGGGCGCGGCCGGGCTGGCGCTGCTGGTCTGGATCCTCGTCGGCGGCTCCCTGCCCGACCACGACCGGGAGTTCCGGGTCGAGGGCGTCTCGTCCCGCACCACGATCCTGCGCGACGCCAACGCGGTGCCCCACATCCGCGGCGAGACCGACGCGGACGTGTTCTTCGGCCTCGGATTCGCCCACGCCACCGACCGGCTCTGGCAGATGGAGATGAACCGCCGCGCCGCGACCGGCCGGCTCTCCGAACTCCTGGGCGAGGCCACCTTCTCCTTCGACCGCTTCGTGCGCGCGCTCGGCCTCGGCGCCCTCGCCCGCCGCGCGGTGGACGACCAGACGCCCGAGGCCCGCGCCGCGCTCGAGGCCTACGCCGCCGGCGTCAACGCCCGCATCCGCGCCGTCTCGGAGGAGGCGCTCGGGCGCGGCGCGCCGGAGTTCTACCTCTTCGCGGACTCGCTCGCGCCCTGGACGCCGGCCGACAGCCTCGCCGTCGCGAAGCTGATGGCGCTGCGCCTCTCGGACCAGGCCTCGGTCGAGACGCGCCGCGCCGCGCTCTCGCTGATCCTCCCGCGCGAGCGTCTCGTCGACGTGCTGCCCGACCATCCCGAGCCCGCGCTGATCGAGCCGCGCACGGCCTCGCTCCCCGCGCCCCCCGGCCCGGCGACCGACTACGCGAGCCTCATCGGGAACGCGCCCCTCCCCGCCGCGCCGGTCCCGCAGGCGACCGCGCAGGCCTTCCCGCCCCCCGGCCGCGCCGGCGCCTCCAACGCCTGGGCGCTCGACGCCAGCCGCGCCGCCGCCGGCGCGCCGATCCTCGCCAACGACCCGCATCTCTGGCTCTCGGCGCCCTCGCTCTGGTATCTCGCGCGGCTCGAGCTGCCGGGATCGGGCGGCATCGTCGGCGGCACCGTGCCGGGGATGCCGCTGGTGCTGATCGGCCGCAACGCCGACCTCGCCTGGGGGCTGACCTACAGCTACGTCGACGACGCCGACCTCTACGTCGAGAAGCTGCACCCCGAGGATCCGACCCGCTACCGCACCCCCGACGGCTGGGCCGAGCTCGAGACGCGGACCGAGCGCATCCTCGTCGCGGGCGAGGGCGCCCGCACGGTCGAGCTCTCGCGCACCCGCCACGGCCCCGTGGTCCCGCCCGACCAGCTCGGCGTCGGCGACGTCACGCCCGAAGGCCACGTCATGGCCCTCGCCTGGACCGCCCTCGGAGAGCCCGACACCAGCCTCTCCGCCGGCTTCGACCTGATGCGCGCCCGCAGCCTCGAGGACGGCGCCGCGGCGATGGAGGCGCTCGTCGCGCCCGCCTTCAACGTAACTTTGGCGGACCGCTCCGGCGTCGGCATGGTCGTCGCCGGCGCCGCGCCGCTCAGGAACCCCGAGAGCCCGTCGCGCGGCCGTCTCCCCGCCCCCGGCTGGCGGGCCGAGAACGACTGGCGCGGCCTGATCCCGCCCGACGAGCTGCCCCGCGTGCTCCGCCCCGCCTCGGGCACCGTCGCCAACGCGAACAACCGAACCACCGACGCCCCCTACCCCCGCCATCTCAGCTACCACTGGGGCGAGCCCTACCGCATCCGCCGCATCGAGAAGGAGCTGACCGCGCGGGAGTTCCACACCCGCGACAGCGCCGCCGCGCTCCAGAACGACGCGGTCAGCGAGATGGCCCGCGCCGTCCTGCCCCTCATCGCGCGCGACCTCTGGTGGACCGGCCCCGCCGCGCCCGCCGATCCCGTCGCCGCCCGCCGCGCCGACGCGCTGGAGATGCTCGGCGACTGGAACGGCGAGATGAGCGCCCACGCGCCCGAACCCCTGATCTTCGCCGAGTGGATGCGCCGCCTGACCGAGCGCCTCGCCGGCGACGAGCTCGGCCCCGCCGTCTCCGAGATCGCCGGCCCCCGTCCGGTCTTCGTGGAACGCGTGTTCCGCGACGTGGACGGCGCCGGCGTCTGGTGCGACATCGACAAGACCTCCCGCGTCGAGACCTGCGCCGAGATCGCCGCCCTCGCCCTCGACGACGCCCTCGGGGGGCTCGCCGAGCGCCACGGCGGCTCGCCCCGCGGCTGGCGCTGGGGCGAGGCGCACGAGGCGCGGCACGACCACGAGGTCCTCGGCCGCTTCGGCCCGCTCGCCCCCCTCGTCAACATCCGGCACGAGGCTTCGGGCGGCGACCACACGGTGCTCCGCGCCCAGAGCTCGGGCCGGGCGGCCGCCCCGCACGCCGCGGTCAACGCCGCGGGCCTGCGCATGGTGGTCGACTTCGCGGACCCCGACGCCTCCTCGATCGTCATCGCGACGGGGCAGAGCGGGCATCCGCTCTCGCGTCACTACGACGATTTCAACCAGCTCTGGCGGCGCGGCGATTCGGTCCGCCTCAGCCTCGACTTCGCCGACGCCTCGGCCGGCGCGCTCGGCGTGGTCGCGCTCGTGCCGTCGCCAGAACGTTGACCTTGAAGGAAGGTTTTCGGTCGTGACGGTCATCTGCCCGACGCTTGTGCAGATCGTCCTTGCGCCGCCGTGATTTCGCCTCATGATGGGCGCAGTCCGCGGTTCGATGGCGGTCGGGACCCCCTCGGAGCCGGTGACGCACCCCCCAAGGAACCCCGTCCCGGCGCCCCCGACCGCAAGCGTTTCCCCACACTTCGAGCCGCGGACACCTTGACCTCCGCGTTCTCCCGACGGCTCGAGCGTCAGGCGACGCCGACGACGTCCCGCTCCGCTCAGCGCCGCCGCGTCGCCGCCCCGAACGCCCCGTTGACCAGCGCCACCCCGAGGCAGGCGAAGCCCACCGAGGCCCAGTCCAGGGGCTCCGGCGCCTCGCCGAGGAAGGCCCAGCCGCCGAGCGCGGCGCCCATCGGCACCAGCGAGGTGAAGGACGAGGTCCGCGCCACGCCCAGCCGGTGCACCGCATAGCCGAAGGTCGCCACCGCGCCGATGCCGCTCAGCACCCCTTGGCTCAAGACCACCCAGCCCAGCGTCGCCCAGCCGAGCGTGGGCAGCTCCGTCCCGAACCACCACAGCGCCGCAGCGAGGAACGGCGAGGACCAGAGGCAGACGTATGCCGTCGCCTCCAGCCCGTTCAGGCGGCTGCCGCGATAGGCGATGGTGAAGGCCGACCACCCGCAGGCCGCCGCGAACAGATACGGCGCGCCCCGGAAGAACCCCGCGTCGCCCCGCAGCGCCGCCGGCCCCACGATCAGCGCGATCGAGACGGCGATCAGCACCAGCCCCACGGCGCGCTCGCCCCGCACCGGCGCCCGATGCACCGCGAGGTCCCAGAGCGCCACGATCAGCGGCAGCATCGCCGGCACCATCGGCCCGAAAAGGGCGGATGGAATGGTCTCCAACCCCTTCGAGGTGAAGAGCGCGAAGGCCCCGCCCCAGCCCCCCGCCATCACCGCGATGCGCCACGGACTCTCGCCCTTCGGCAGCAGGCCGTGGCGCAGCCAGATCGGCGCCAGCAGGATCGCCGGCGTCCCGTAGCGCGCCAGCGCGATGTCGAGCGGCGAGACCGTGCCGACCTGGTCGCGCGTCGCCACGATCCAGCCCGACCAGACCAGCACCGCGAAGCTGACCGCGGCGTAGCCCTTCAGAAGGTCCGGCCCCTCCGGCGCGATCTCGGCCCGCTCGCCCGTGGCGCTCATCGGCGTCTCCCCGCGCCGCGCTCGGGGGCGGCGACCGTTCGCCGCGTAGCACGCCCGCGGGCCGGGCGCGAGACGCGGCGCCGCCCGTCTTTCGCCGCCCGCCCGCAGCGGCTAGATGAAGCGCGAGCGTCCCCGCCTGGAGCCCCGCCGATGACCGCCTCCGCCGAGTCCCACGCCCTCGAGCCCGAGGTCAACCAGGCCCTCGCCGCCGATCACGGCCTCACCGCCGACGAATACGCGCGCCTGCTCGCGCTGCTCGGCCGCACGCCGAGCTTCACGGAACTCGGCATCGTCTCGGCGATGTGGAACGAGCACTGCTCCTACAAGTCCTCGAAGATCCACCTGAAGAAGCTCCCCGTCGAAGGCCCCCAGGTCATCTGCGGCCCCGGAGAGAACGCCGGCGTCGTCGCCATCGGCGCCGACGAGGACGGAAACGAACTCGCCTGCGTCTTCAAGATGGAGAGCCACAACCACCCCTCCTACATCGAGCCCTATCAGGGCGCCGCCACCGGCGTCGGCGGCATCCTGCGCGACGTCTTCACCATGGGCGCCCGCCCGATGGCGGCCCTCAACGCGCTCAGCTTCGGCGACCCCGCGCACCCGAGGACCCGCCGCCTCCTCTCCGGCGTGGTCGAGGGCATCGGCGGCTACGGCAACTGCTTCGGCGTGCCGACCGTCGGCGGCGAGACGCGCTTCCACCGCGGCTACGACCGCAACTGCCTCGTCAACGCCATGGCCGCCGGCATCGCGCGCGCCGACGCGATCTTCTACTCGGCCGCCTCGGGCGTCGGCCGCCCCGTGGTCTATCTGGGCGCCAAGACGGGGCGCGACGGCGTCGGCGGCGCGACGATGGCGAGCGCCGAGTTCGACGCCGACAGCGCCGAGAAGCGCCCCACCGTCCAGGTCGGCGACCCCTTCACCGAAAAGCGCCTGCTCGAAGCGACGCTGGAGCTGATGGCGACCGGCGCCGTCATCTCGATCCAGGACATGGGCGCCGCCGGCCTCACCTGCTCGGCCGTCGAGATGGGCGACAAGGGCGGCCTCGGCGTCGCGCTCGACCTCGACGCGGTCCCCCAGCGCGAGAGCGCGATGACCGCCTACGAGATGATGCTCTCGGAGTCCCAGGAGCGGATGCTCATGGTCCTCGACCCCGCCAAGGAGGCCGAGGCCCGCGCGGTGTTCGAGAAATGGGACCTCGACTTCGCCGTGGTCGGCGAGACCATCGCCGAGGACCGCTTCCTCGTGCGCCACAAGGGCGAGCTGAAGGCCGACCTCCCCCTCGCCGCCCTTTCGGGGGAGGCGCCGCTCTACGACCGCCCCTGGGTCCCGACGCCGCCCGCCGCGCCGCTCACGGGCGTCCCCGGCTGCGCCCACCCCGCGGCCGACCTCCTCGCCCTGATGGGCCGCCCGAACTTCGGCTCCCGCCGCTGGATCTGGGAGCAGTACGACCACATGGTCGGCGCCGACACCGTGGTCCGCCCCGGCTCCGACGCCGCCGTGGTCCGCGTCCACGGCACCGCCAGGGCCCTCGCCTTCACCGCCGACGTGACGCCGCGCTACTGCCTCGCCGACCCGGTCGAGGGCGGCCGGCAGGCCGTGGCCGAGGCCTACCGCAACCTCTCGGCCACCGGCGCGAAGCCCCTCGCCGTCACCGACAACCTCAACTTCGGCAACCCCGAAAAGCCCGAGATCATGGGCCAGCTCGTCGGCTGCCTCGAAGGCATCGGCGAGGCCTGCCGCGCCCTCGACATGCCGGTCACCGGCGGCAACGTCAGCCTCTACAACGAGACCGAGGGCCGCCCGATCCCGCCGACCCCCACCATCGGCGCCGTCGGCCTGCTCGAGGACCTCTCCCGGCTCATCCCCCTCGCCGGGCGCCCCGGCGACGTGCTCCTGCTGCTCGGCGCCGGCGACGGCCATCTCGGCCGCTCCGCCTGGCTGGCCGAGCTCCACGGCCGCGAGGAAGGCCCCCCGCCCCCCGTCGACCTCGCCGCCGAACGCGCCGCGGGCGAACTCGTCCGCGCCCTCCACGCCGAGGGGCTGATCACCGCGGCGCACGACCTCTCCGACGGCGGCCTCGCCGTCGCCGCGGCCGAGATCGCCCTCGCCGCCGGCTGCGGCGTCTCGCTCGCGGGTCCGCTCCGCGGCCTCGCCCCCGCCGGCTGGTGGTTCGGCGAGGACCAGGGCCGCTATCTCCTCTCCGCCGCGCCGGACAAGGCCCTCGGCGCGCTCGACGTCGCCGAGGCCGCGGGCGTCCCCGCCCGCCAGATCGGCACGCTCGAGGGCGACGCGATCCTGCTCGGCGGCGCCCGCCTGCCGCTCGACGCGCTCCGCGAGGCGCACGAGTCCGCGCTCCCCCGCCTGATGGCCGAGGGCTGAACGCGGCGGCCGGCGCCTTCGGGCGCCCCGCTTGAAGCCCCGTCCATCCCGGTTTACGTCTGCGACGGTCAACCTATGGAGCCGCCGCCCATGCCGATGGAATCGTCCGAGATCGAGCGCCTGATCAAGGAGGCCTTCCCCTCCGCGACGGTCGAGATCCAGGATCTCGCCGGCGACGGCGACCATTACGCGGCGACCGTCGTCGCCGAGGAGTTCCGCGGCATGAACCGCGTGCAGCAGCAGCGCGCCGTCTACGCCGCCCTCAAGGGCCGCATGGGGGGCGAGCTGCACGCCCTCGCGCTGACCACCCGCGCCCCCGACTGACGCGCCCGGCCGGCCCCGGACCGGCCGCCGCCCCGCCTTCCCGCCGAAAGGACGCATCCCATGGCCGAGACGCAGAACCCCGCCTTCGCCGCCATCGAGGCCGACATCAAGGACAACGACGTCGTGCTCTTCATGAAGGGCACCCGGTCCATGCCCCAGTGCGGCTTCTCCAGCCGCATCGCGGGCGTGCTGAACTACATGGGCGTCGAGTTCAAGGACGTGAACGTGCTGGCCGACGACTCTCTCCGCCAGGGCATCAAGGACTTCTCGGACTGGCCGACGATCCCGCAGCTCTACGTGAAGGGCGAGTTCGTCGGCGGCTGCGACATCATCACCGAGATGACGCTGTCCGGCGAACTCGACAAGCTGTTCGACGCCAAGGGCGTGAGCTTCTCCAAGGAAGCCGCCGAGAAGATCCGCGAACACAACGGCTGATCGCCGGGAGCGGGCGCCGCGCCCGCCCCCGGACGAGTTTGACGGGCGCAGGCTGGCGGGCGGGCCGGCGCCGCCGAAGGCGGCGCTCGGGGCGTCCGACGGCCCGCCCGGCTCAGACCTCGGCCCAGCCTCCGGTGACGTTCAGACAGGTTCCCGACACGAAGCTGGCGCGGTCCGAGATCAGGAACTCCGCCGCCTCGCCCAGCTCCTCCGGCGTGCCGAGCCGCTTCAGCGCCGTGTCCGCGACCACCGCGTCGTTCACCGCCGCCCCGCTCTCGCGCACCATGTCGCTCTCGATCCGGCCGGGCGCGATCGCGTTGATCCGGATCCCGTGCTCGCCGAGGTCGTAGGCCGCGGCCCGCACGAAGCCCAGCAGCGCGGACTTCGAGGCCGCGTAATAGCTCGAGACGAACGGGATCCCCACCTGCCCGGCGATCGAGCTCGTGACCAGCAGCGCCCCCCTGGCGTGCCGGGCCATCAGCCGCCGCGCCACCTGCCGGCAGCCCTCCACCGCACCGTCCACGTTCACGGCGAAGGTGCGCGCCCACTCCTCCTCGTCGCCCTCCACGGCGAAGGCCGCCTTGCGCCCGTTCCGGCGCGGCGAGATCCCGGCGTTGGCGATCAGCGCGTCGATCGGGCCGAGCTCGGCCTCGATCCGGTCCAGCGCCGGCGCCCAGGCGGCGCGCG